>NZ_JADYXN010000001.1:0-323569 GCF_015864285.1 Pseudoalteromonas sp. NZS100_1 | reverse complement strand
CAAAAGATGATAAGGGTATTGTGAAGCAACCAAAAGATCGGTCAACCGATCAAAAATACCTTAACTGATCGGTGTTACCATATATTGGGGCATTTTTTATGGTATTGGATATAGTATTGAACCAATTTTTACACCTAACCCAAAAAGTATCATTGCACTTATTATTACAACTAAAGTGATGTGGCCACGTAGCTCTTTCGACTCATATTTTGACATTGCTGCAGCTCCTTATTTCATAATAAAAAAAACAGTTATCATGCCTAATATGAAGCTGACTACTGATGACAATGCTAACACCGTGGTTATAGTGTGCTTGTTTAAAGTTGTTGCACCACCGAGAGGTGTTGTATCTTCATCAAGCTTAA
The DNA here is from genome assembly GCF_015864285.1 of Pseudoalteromonas sp. NZS100_1. Classification (NCBI taxonomy): domain Bacteria; kingdom Pseudomonadati; phylum Pseudomonadota; class Gammaproteobacteria; order Alteromonadales; family Pseudoalteromonadaceae; genus Pseudoalteromonas; species Pseudoalteromonas sp. NZS100_1. The sequence continues at coordinate 323,204 of NZ_JADYXN010000001.1, read as the reverse complement.
TTAATTTACCCTGGCGTACTTCTAAAACCGCGCATAAAGCCATTGTGGTTTCTTTTGATGCCGCGCCTTCTTTTTCTACCCGTTGGATTGTTCTCAAGCTTACATCGCAGGCATCGGCAAGTTGCTGTTGCGTCCAATTAAATTGCTGCCTAAGTTCTTTTATTGTTTTAGGATTAAGTTGCATTTTAAAATTTCCCAATCAAGAATTCTAAAATTATAATTAGCAAGTAGCCACCAACTAGGCCTCCAAAAAAGCAGCCAAAAAGCACTTTTAACGAAGTTTTTGGGTTATTTAATAATGATGATTGTTCATAACTTTTTATAAATTGGCCATTTTTATAAAGTGAGCACTCTAACCTGCCAGTTAAAATATTACGCATTTCAAACATTACTTTAAAATCATTGTCACCAATATTAAATTGATGGCCACTGTGAATCCTTTGGTTACGCTTATTACTTATAAGTTCATCATTTACGTATACTTCTTCTTTCCCTGTAAAGTAGCTACCAAAACACGCTATTTGATTATCGCCATCTTGAAAGTAAAATTTGTAACCTAATTTTCTTGTATTTAATACATCGTTTTTCATCATCGTTATCCTTGTTGAGTTGATGATGCTAATTTAGCGTTTGTTTTTGTTATTTACGCCGTCAGCTGTACGCCAGTATGTATTTTGGCATATGACAGGTGAACTGTCATATGTTGTTAGCTTTTGATTTTTATTAATTTATTATATTTTAAGTATGTATTGGAAATTTTAGCAACTGTCGTATAGCTTAATCTAAAAAGTGGGTACGTATTTAAAATATCATTTCTGGTTGCTAGTTATATCTAATAACCAGAACAAATAACTAAGGGATTAACACCTTAGGCTTTAAATCCGTTAGACTTGGGAAAAGGCTATTTTATATCAACTTAAGGCAGTGCAGTATTATGCGTCATGCAATTTGGCAACAGCTTCGCGAAGAAGCTAACGATGTAGTAACACGTGAACCATTATTAGCAAGTCATGTTTATTCATGCATTTTGAATCATGATTGTTTAGGTTCGGCATTGAGCTTTATTGTTGCTAATAAGTTGGCTGATGCGGTGGTATCGGCATTCACTATCCGAGAGCTGTTCGATCAAGCATTTGTAAAATGTGACCGTATGCTATCTTTTGTTGCTGAGGATATTAAAGCGGTAAAAGACCGCGACCCTGCATCAGAAACCTATCTTACGGTTATATTAAATCTAAAAGGTTTTCATGCTATTCAGGCGCACCGTTTGGCTAATTGCTTGTGGCAACAAAACCGCAAAGAGCTAGCGCGCTTTATTCAAAGCCGTAACTCTGAAGTGTTTGGGGTCGATATTCACCCAGCATGTAAAGTGGGTAAAGGCATTATGTTTGACCACGCAACCGGTATTGTTATTGGTGAAACAGCGGTAATTGAAGATAATGTATCAATTTTGCAATCTGTAACGCTTGGCGGTACAGGCAATGAGCAGGGTGATCGTCATCCCAAAATTAGAGCGGGCGTATTAATTGGCGCCGGCGCTAAAGTACTTGGTAATATTGAAGTAGGTGAGGGCGCACGAATTGGTGCGGGCTCAGTTGTACTTAGCAATGTTCCACCACACACAACCGCTGTTGGCGTGCCCGCTAAAATTATTGGTCGACCGGATTGTGAGTGTCCGGCGCAAAGTATGAACCAAAACTTTTTAGCAAATCCTGAGCCTGAAAACGAATCGCACACGAGTGCAATGCTATAAGTAATTAAAAATAATAAAACTTAAAAGGAATTAACATGAACAAGAATAGTTTATTGGCTCTAGGGATTGGGTTTATTGCGGGTGTAGGTTTAACTTGGAGCTACTTTAATGCAGCTTCAAGTCATCCAGAATCTGTTAAGTCGCAGCCAAGTTATGAAAAACAGCAAAAGCTTCATACTGGACAACAAAGTAATGAGGTATTAAGTAATGCAGACTCTGCAGTACCTGAGCAAGTCGCTAGTATAGAGCCCGCTGAAGAGACGCCTCCAACCTATTCAGAAACCCAAATGCTTGATGAGCTACCTTTAGAAGAGCAAGTAACTCAGCTTAAGCAGCAACTTGCTGAGCAGAAAGCGACAGTTAAAAGCATTTTAAAGCAAATGAGAGGTCCTTCAGATTTTGAGAAGATTTTACGTGATAAATTTGAAAAGCAAACGCGTGACGAAGAATGGGCTTATCGTACTGAAATGGCATTACAAGATTTTTTATTAACAGCTGATTTAGCGATTATACCCGATGTTGTTAGCGCAAAATGTAAAACGACGATATGTGAATTTGAACTTGCCGCACCCGCTGATAACGACACATTTGATAATTCTCAATGGCGAGAGCTAAACGACGAGTTGATGAAGCAAGAGTTTTGGCAACAATTTAAAAGCACTACCTCCACATCAAGCGATAGCGAGCTTAAATTGTTGCTAAGTACAGAGTTTTAAGTAATACCAACTTTATGTAACAGGTATAACCTGTGATTCTATAGAGCCATCAACGAGCTCTGTAATCAAAACATCGCCTGTTTTAATTTGCCCCACAGATTTAACCACTTTGCCTTGTTGTGTTTTAGTGATGCTATAGCCGCGCGCTAAAACATTAAGCGGACTTACTGAATCTAACCTGCTTGCTTGCAGTGCTAAGCTATTATTCGCTTGCTGTAACTGATGTTGTATAGCTTGGTTTAGCCTAGCTTGTAATTGCGAAAGTTGATGGCTTGCTGTAGCGAGTTTTTTATCGGGTGATTGGCGCATTAAACGCGGCGTTAAGTTATTGAGTGTGCGTTCTTGTTGGTATAAACGATTACGCATCGCCTGTTGCAGCGCAATGCTTAGCTCATCCAAACGTTGTGATTTTTGATTAAGCTGATTACGCGGATGACATAAATTAAGGCGGTGTTGTAACTGCGTTGCTAGTGCGCGCTTGTCGGCAATGCCGTGCTTAAACGCGTTAGATAAACGATTAACTAATTGCGTTACTTTGTTGTGTAACTCTTGCGTATTAGGGCTTACAAGCTCAGCTGCGGCTGATGGAGTCGCTGCACGAACATCAGCAACGTAATCGCTAATAGTGGTATCTATTTCGTGGCCTACCGCACTTACTATCGGTAATTCACTTTTGAAAATAGCGCGGGCGAGCTGTTCGTGATTAAAACACCATAAATCTTCAAGTGATCCGCCGCCTCGCCCTAAAATAAGTACGTCTACTTCATCACGTGTGTTGGCTAATTCAATTTGGTTAATTAAATGCACGTGCGCTTCTTTGCCTTGTACCATAGCAGGGTAAATGATGACTTCTAGCTGCGGTGCACGGCGTTTGAGTACCGTTAAAATATCTTTTATAGCAGCGCCGGTTGCTGAGGTAATAACACCAATGCGATTAATATTTTGGGGTAATGGCTGTTTGTGAGCAGAGCTAAATAATCCTTCGGCGGCTAAACGCATTTTAAGCGCATCAAATTCTTGCTTTAGCTGACCTTCGCCTGCAGGTTCCATATGTTCAACAATAAGCTGGTAATCACCGCGAGGCTCATAAAGTGATACGCGCGCTTTTACTGTTACTTGTGCGCCATTGGCAGGGCGGTAGCTTTGGTTGCGATTATTACCTCGCCACATTGCGGCTTTAATTTGTGCTTTATCGTCCTTTAACGAAAAGTACCAATGTCCAGATGCTGGGGTAATAAAGTTAGAAATTTCGCCCGTGAGCACTAAAGATGCAAAACCTTGCTCAAGGATTGTGCGAATTTCTCTATTAAGGCGTGAAACGGTGTAAACCGCCTGCGAAGGCTTCGAAAACATAAAAAACAACCTAAAACTATTTATTGCACTACTTTATCATAAATATTTGCGAAATATTATTTACTCATGGCAACAACGCTGTTAAAATTTGGCCGCAATTCCTTATCTTAGATCCACATGTGAGAAGTTGCCAAAATGCTTAGAATCGCTAAAGAAGCTCTTACCTTTGATGACGTACTTTTAGTACCTGGTCATTCTACTGTTTTGCCACACACGGCAAATATTTCAACTCGCTTAACGCGTGGTATCAAACTTAACTTGCCGCTTATTTCAGCATCTATGGATACTGTTACAGAAGCTCGTTTAGCTATTGCCCTTGCGCAAGAAGGTGGTCTTGGTTTTATTCATAAAAACATGACTATTGAAGAACAAGCGAAAAACGTACGTAAAGTTAAAACCTACGAAGCAGGTATTGTTTCATACCCTGTAACGGTGACTGCCGATTTAACAATAGCAGACGCTATTGAGCTTTCACACGAAAAAGGTTTTTCAGGCTTTCCAGTTACCGATAGCGACAATGTACTTGTTGGTATTGTAACTAGCCGTGACATGCGTTTTGAAACTAAGCTTGAACAGCCTGTTTCTACCGTTATGACTAAAAAAGAAAAGCTTGTTACCGTTAAAGAAGGCGCAGCTCGCGAAGAAATTTTAGGCTTAATGCACGAACACCGCATTGAAAAAATCCTTGTTGTTGATGACGCTTTTAAACTTAAAGGCATGATAACAGTAAAAGATTACCAAAAAGCCCAAGACAAACCAGACGCATGTAAAGACGACCAAGGTCGTTTACGTGTAGGTGCTGCTGTAAGTGTTGGTGCTGGTACTGATGAGCGTATTGCTGCATTAGTAGAAGCGGGTATTGATGTTTTACTTATCGATACATCGCATGGTCATTCTCAAGGTGTTATTGACCGTGTTACTAAAACTCGCAAAGAGTATCCAGACTTACAAATTATTGCCGGTAACATAGCTACAGCAGAAGGTGCGATTGCACTTGCAGACGCTGGCGCCGACGCAGTTAAAGTAGGTATAGGCCCAGGTTCTATCTGTACTACACGTATTGTTACCGGTTGTGGCGTTCCACAAATTACAGCTATTTCAGATGCTGTTGAAGGCTTAAAAGGTCGCGACATTCCTGTAATTGCTGATGGCGGCATTCGTTTTTCTGGCGATATTGTTAAGGCACTTGTTGCTGGTGCATCGTGTGTAATGGTGGGTTCTCTTCTCGCTGGTACAGAAGAAGCACCAGGTGAAGTTGAATTATACCAAGGTCGTTACTACAAGTCTTACCGTGGTATGGGCTCATTGGGCGCGATGGATCAAAAAGAAGGTTCATCAGATCGTTACTTCCAAAAATCAAACGAAGCAGACAAGTTAGTACCTGAAGGTATTGAAGGTCGCGTAGCTTACAAAGGTCCAATTGCAACGATTATTCATCAGCAAGTAGGTGGCTTACGTAGTGCTATGGGTTTAACGGGTTGTGCAACAATTGAAGAGCTTAATACAAAACCACAGTTTGTACGCGTTACTTCAGCGGGTATGGGTGAATCGCACGTACACGATGTGCAAATCACTAAAGAAGCACCAAATTACCGCTTAGGTTAAGCAGCGTAATTAATTTAATATACTGGGCTTGCTTTGCAAGCCCTCTTTTTAGTCGTTTACATTAACAAATGACATTTAGCATCAGACTTTACGAGATACTCCATGAGCAAAGATATTCACGATTCACGAATTCTCATTTTAGACTTTGGTTCACAATACACGCAATTAATCGCGCGCCGTATCCGCGAAATTGGTGTTTACTGTGAGCTATGGGCATGGGATGTGACTGAAGAGCAAATCCGCGAGTTCAACCCACAAGGTATTATTCTTTCTGGTGGCCCAGAATCAACAACACTTGAAAACAGCCCGCGCGCTCCAGAGTACGTATTTAATGCAGGCGTGCCTGTGTTAGGCATTTGTTATGGCATGCAAACAATGGCTGCTCAACTAGGTGGTAGTGTACACAGCTCTGATAAAAAAGAGTTTGGTTACGCACAAGTTGAAAAAGTAGGTAATTGTGCATTGTTTGATGCAATTGAAGACAGCATTACCGATGGCGGCAACGGCATACTCGACGTATGGATGAGCCATGGCGACAAAGTAATGGATATTCCAGCTGGTTTTGCAACAACAGCTAAAACATCTACTTGTCCACATGCTGCAATGTCTAACGAAGAAAAACGTTTTTACGGTGTACAGTTTCATCCAGAAGTTACACACACGCATCAAGGTCAGCGCTTGTTAGAGCGTTTTGCTATTGATATTTGTGGCTGTGAAAAATTGTGGACTGCTGCAAAAATTATCGATGATGCTATCGAGCGTATTAAAGAAACAGTTGGCGATGACGAAGTTATTTTAGGCCTCTCTGGTGGTGTTGATTCATCGGTTGTGGCTATGCTTATTCACCGTGCAATTGGCGAAAGACTAACATGTGTATTTGTTGATAATGGCTTACTTCGTTTAAACGAAGGCCAACAAGTAATGGACATGTTTGGTAATAAATTTGGCTTAAACATTGTTAAAGTTGAAGCTGAAGAGCAGTTTTTAAATGATCTAGCGGGTAAGTCAGACCCAGAAGATAAACGTAAAGCCATTGGTCACACGTTTATTAATGTATTTGATGAGCAAGCCAAAAAGCTTAAAAATGCAAAATGGTTAGCGCAAGGTACAATTTACCCAGATGTAATTGAATCAGCGGCATCTGCAACTGGTAAAGCGCATGTTATTAAATCTCACCACAATGTGGGTGGATTACCAGATGACATGAAAATGGGCCTAGTTGAGCCATTACGTGAGTTATTTAAAGACGAAGTACGTAAAATTGGCCTAGAGCTAGGTTTACCGTACGACATGCTTTACCGTCATCCTTTCCCTGGACCAGGTTTAGGTGTGCGTGTACTTGGCGAAATCAAAAAAGAATACTGTGATTTATTACGCCGCGCTGATGCGATTTTCATCGAAGAGCTTCACAAAGCTGAGCTTTACCATAAAGTAAGTCAAGCGTTTACTGTATTCTTACCTGTTAAATCGGTAGGGGTTATGGGCGATGCACGTAAGTACGATTGGGTTGTATCACTTCGTTGTGTGGAAACAATCGACTTTATGACAGCGCGCTGGTCACATTTACCTTATGAGTTTTTAGGTGTGGTATCAAACCGTATCATTAATGAAATAGACGGTATTTCTCGTGTTGTTTACGATATTTCAGGTAAACCACCTGCAACTATCGAATGGGAATAATTAATTTTAGTTTTAATTAACTAATTTTAAGTGATTAAAAAACGGCGAATTAGCATGCTAATTCGCCGTTTTGTTTATTTAAAAAGCAGTTAAACTAAAAGAGTGATTTTTCTCTTTACCTTTGGCGAAACTTCTCTATAATTCGTCGTCATTGCAGGGGCGTAGTTCCAATTGGTAGAACAGCGGTCTCCAAAACCGATGGTTGGGAGTTCGAATCTCTCCGCCCCTGCCATTTCTTCTTTACATCGTTTTTATTACTTCTTATATTGTTCAAATGTCTAATCTACTGAGTTGTTATGCATCCACGTTACGCAGCTATTTTTGATATAGAAAATCTTGAACTCAATCAACATTATTGTCCTCAAGCAAATGATCAAGCTAATACTTTATCGCAAAGCACGATAGCTAGTTCTTTAACGCTAAATGAGCAACTACTTGCAGACATTAAACTCAGTGCAGAGCCTATTATTATAAATAGCGTTGTACAGGGCAGTGAGATGCAATTAAACGATAATAAGCTTACATTGCCAACCCCACAGCTCAACGCCTCTGAGAAGCGTGCTTTATGGGCTTTAATGAGTAAACACCTTGATAAACTTTAAATCAGTAGATGAAACTGCAATACCTCAATTAATGGCCATCGAAACAGCGTGTCATAGCCATCCGTGGACTTTAAATACAATGGGTTCATGTATAGGCGGGCGCTATTTTAATGTTGCCGCATTTGATGAGGCGAGCATGATTGGTTTTTATATTGGTGAAAAAGCAGGGCCTGATTTTACACTTATGGATATTTGTGTAACACCAAGTCACCAGGGTAAGGGTATTGCAAGGCAGTTGTTAGCGCAGTTTATTGAATATGGTGAGCAGCAAAATGCTGAAAACCTCTTTTTAGAAGTTCGCGAATCAAATACGCGTGCTATTGCGCTGTATGAGCGCGCAGGCTTTGCTGAGATGTCAGTGCGTAAAAACTACTACCCAAGCGATAACCCTGCTAAAAATGGCTTTGAAGACGCTATTTTAATGGGTATGGCGCTAGGTTTAAACTTTTCATAATTAAAGTCGGTAATTAGCATTTAAAATATAGAGCCGTTAAAGTACTGCATTTGTACAGTTTTGTAAGTTTGCTTTTTAGGTTACTTTGTCGCTAATTGCTTGCTCAATGGCTGCTATTAAATCATTTACCAGCTCGTCTCTTGGTACTTTATTGTTACTTTTTAAGTTCTCTTCAAGTGCCGCAGCGCTATGGTAAATTTCATCAAAGTTAAAGCATCCAGAACTGCCTTTAACACTGTGCGCTATACCTCTTAATGCTTCCCAATCATCACAATGCTGCAAAGCTTTAACTTCTTCTAAATATGTAGGTAAGTTAGCTAAGTAATTATCGGCAATTTGCTGAAACTTTTCGCTCTTTAATAGGCTATCCCATTTATTTTGATTATCTTTTTCAAGATGTAAATAGCTTACAAGTACTTTTTCGAGTGCATCTTTATCAATGGGTTTAGCCAGTGCTTTGTCGCAACCAGCTTCTAGATAAGTGCCTATATCATGGTTCATTACATTGGCAGTAAGGGCAATGATAGGGCCATCATACGCTGCATGACGAAGCATTTTAGTCGCTTCTAATCCGCCCATTACAGGCATTTGCATATCCATAATAATAAGTTGGTAGTCGTTTACGAGCGCCATTTCTACAGCTTGTGCGCCATTACTGGCAATATCGGGTTCAAGACCCCAGGTTTGCAGTAATAATTTAATTAATAGTTGGTTATCTGGGTTATCCTCAGCCACTAATATATTGGCGTCGAAGCTATTGGTTGCAAACGATAAGAGAGGATCTTTCTCTGGTATTAACTGGCTGTCTTGCGTTAAAAATTCAAGCATGGGTTGATCATCAGATAGCTGACATGCCACCCTAATTGTAACTCGGCTACCTACACCCACTTCACTTTCAAGGTTTACATCGCCACCAAGTAACAGTGCTAAGTTTTTAGAAATACACAACCCAAGACCTGTACCACCAAAACGACGTGTAGTTGTGGCATCGGCTTGTTCAAACGGCTTAAATACACGTTCTATTTGATGCTCAGACATACCAATACCAGTATCTTTAATTACAAACTCTAGCTTTTGACTTGCTTGTAAATAATGCACACAAATAGACACGCTACCATTTTCGGTAAATTTAACGGCGTTATTAGCAATGTTTATAAGTATTTGTTTTAAGCGGGTCACATCACTATAAATGGTGCGGGGTAGCGGCAGTTGATAGTCGATATTAAGGGTTAATTGTTTTTCTTGTGCCAGTGGTTGAATAATTGATTCAATATCGTGCACAAGCTGCACTACGTTTAACGCTGACAAATCAACAGCCAGCTTTTCAGCTTCAATTTTAGATAAATCGAGTATGTTATTTATTAACTCTAGTAAGTGTTTTGAATTACGTAAAATAGTGCTTAGGTGTTGTTTGTCATTCGCTACTTTATCGTTGTGTAGTAACTGCTCAGTAAAGCCCATAATGGCCGTGAGCGGCGTGCGTATTTCGTGACTCATGTTAGCTAAAAAACGACTCTTAAGTTGATTAGCTTGCTCAGCTTGGCCAATAGCTAACTCAAGTTGGCTGTTCATAGCTTCAAGTGCTTGGGTACGACTTTCCACTTTATCTTCAAGGTGGTGTTTGTATTCTTCAAGCTGTTGTTGGTAGTGCCTTATTTGATTAACCATGTGGTTAAAGTCGTTAAATAAAACACCTACTTCATCATTTGTATGAGCTGGTAAGTGCACCGACAAATCGCCATCACCAACACGATGACTCGCAGCCCCGAGTAACTCAATTGGGTTAAGTAATAAATTGCGGACCACTACAAAAATTAATATTGGCAGGGTGATCACCGAAATAATAACAATTAAGCCTGTTATTAAACTTATGGCTTTACCTGATTGATAAAGCACCCCTTTGGGAATGGTCGATACGTAATAATATCCGCCGGGCATTTGCACTGCAAAAATCATTCGCTCTATTTTGTCTATGCTTGAGAGTTCAATAGTTGAAAGCATGCCGATATCAGCGAGGTCGTGCACTTGATTAAGTTCGTACTCGCTTATGTATTGGCCACGCATATTATAATCGGAGCTAAATAAAATTTTCCCGTCTTTAGTCAACATTAAATTAAGCGTGTTGTTATATGGCGCTTCTAAAATACTAGAGTTTAGTATTGAAGGTTCTATATGTATTACAATAAAACCAAGCTGCTGTGGTCGTTTTAAATAGTAATCAACACTATAAATTCGTTGAATAAAATATAAACTAGTGGTGCCATCATCCTTTTGAATCATAAATTGCTGTTTACTTAAATTACTTTGCAATACTTGATTAAAAAACGGGTAGCTTTTAGGCGCTGTTGTTAGGTTGTTAGAGTAGTAGGCATCGCTTTTCCCACTGGCTGAAACTAAATTAATGCTAATTATATCGGGATAAGCCTCACTGTAACTGGCAAATACATCCATAAGCGCGCCAAGTTTTCGGGTGTAATTACCGTTGGCACGAATGTCGTTTGCTAAAAAATCACTAAGTACTGGCGAGGTTGAAAGTAGTTTTGCTGTAGAGTGAAAAGAGTCGATATAATTAAATATTTTTTGCTGTTGTTGCTCAACAAAACGGCTCATTATTAAATCAGCTTGTTTTTGTGTTGAATTAGTTACATTGGTGAGCGTAAAGCCACCTAAAAATAGCAGCGGTAGAATAACAAGGGGTGTTATATACCATAATAATCTAATACTTAACTTACTGGTTTTCATGACCAAACGACTTATCCTCCATGCAATCTATCAATAATATGCGTTACGACTTTATTACACAAGCTTGTGGCGGTCTTGGTGGCTAAATTACAATCAGTAGTTACATGGTATTTAGCTCTGTATTGGTGTTTTTTTATTTTATTAAGTTATTTTAATTTAATAAGTTACATGCTTATAACTGTTATTTTATTGTTCAAAAAAGTTTACATAAATTTACATCTTTTAAAGTCATTTTTTTAAAGATAAATGCTATCACTTAAAATTAAATTTTCTAATTTACTCTTAGTTATAAATACCAGTGGGTTAACGCAGGGCTGTTAGCCGGGCCACTAGGTTATATTCTCAAGCAAGGCTTAAAAATTCTAATGGTGTGCAGGGGCTTGGTGTATTGTGTGCTGATTCTATTTATTTGGCTTATTACTGATTTTTTTGTACCTCATTTGCAGTTAGGCTTCCCAAAATCCATATTGATAAAAAAGATCAGCTAATAACCAACCATTGATTGTTTATAAGGCCAAGATCAGCGAAAATAGTCTTCAATTACGATTAACATAACGGATCGCATGTGAAGGGCCAATTTAGGGCTTTTCTGATGGTGTGTTGAGCTTTCGAGGTTGCTCTATACCAATTTTATTAAAAACAAGATCGTTCTAGCGTATTAAATAACTCACTAACTACGTTAAAAATTATTCATAGAGAATAACTCTATGTGATAATTTCGCCTTGTTATTGCGCTATTTTATTATCGCTATAATAGAACGCTAATTTAATGCAATTGGTATTATTTAAGCCTTGAAAGCTCAGCATACTTAAAGTGGATAATATCCGTATACAAACTAAAAGAACTTTTTTAATGGCAGATCAAAATCTCCTTAGCGAAATTAATAAACGACGAACCTTTGCTATCATCTCTCACCCAGATGCTGGTAAAACAACCATTACCGAAAAAGTATTGTTATTCGGACAAGCTATTCAACGAGCCGGCACTGTAAAAGGCCGTGGCTCTAACCAGCATGCAAAGTCTGACTGGATGGAAATGGAAAAAGAGCGTGGTATATCTGTTACTACCTCTGTAATGCAGTTTCCATATAACAACGCACTTGTTAATTTACTTGATACTCCAGGACATGAAGATTTCTCGGAAGATACTTACCGCACATTAACTGCGGTAGATTCGTGTTTAATGGTTATTGATGCGGCAAAGGGTGTAGAAGATCGTACCCGTAAGCTAATGGAAGTTACACGCCTGCGTACAACGCCAATTGTTACGTTTATGAATAAATGTGACCGTGAAATTCGCGACCCAATGGAAGTGCTTGACGAAGTTGAAACAGAGCTAAATATTGCCTGTGCACCCATTACTTGGCCAATTGGCTGTGGTAAAGAGTTCAAAGGTGTTTATCACATTCATAATGACGAAGCTGTTTTATACAAAACAGGTCAGGGTCATAAAATTCAAGAAGTTCGTACCATTAAAGGTCTTGATAACCCAGAACTTGATATTGCCATTGGTGAAGATTTAGCTGCGCAATTACGCGATGAGCTTGAGCTTGTTATTGGCGCATCAAACGAATTTGATTTAGATCTGTTTTTAGCAGGTGAGCTTTCGCCAGTTTATTACGGTACCGCACTTGGTAACTTTGGTGTTGACCACGTTTTAGATGGTTTAACTAAATGGGCACCAACGCCACTGCCTCGTGAAACCGAAGACAGACTTATTGTTGCAACTGAAGAAAACTTTACTGGTTTTGTATTTAAAATTCAGGCCAACATGGACCCTAAACACCGTGACCGTATTGCATTTATGCGTATTGTATCGGGTAAGTATAGCCAAGGCATGAAAATGAATCACGTGCGAATTGGCAAGCAAGTGAGCATTTCTGATGCGGTAACCTTTATGGCGGGCGATCGTGAGCGCGCAGCTGACGCTTACGCGGGCGATATTATTGGTTTGCATAACCACGGTACCATTCAAATTGGTGATACGTTCACACAAGGCGAAAAGCTTAAATTTAGTGGTATCCCTAACTTTGCGCCTGAATTATTCCGCCGTATTCGTCTTCGCGATCCGCTTAAGCAAAAGCAATTATTAAAAGGCTTAGTACAGCTTTCTGAAGAAGGTGCTGTGCAGGTATTTAGACCGCTTATAAACAACGATTTAATTGTGGGCGCGGTAGGTGTACTTCAGTTTGATGTAGTTGTAGCGCGCTTAAAAGCCGAATATAACGTAGATGCTATTTACGAAGGTGTAAACGTAAATACAGCGCGTTGGGTAAGCAGCGACGATGTGAAAAAGTTTGAAGACTTTAAGCGCAAGTGCGAAAGTAATTTAGCACTCGATGGTGGCGATAACTTAACTTACATTGCGCCGAGCCGTGTAAATCTTAACTTATCGGTAGAGCGTTACCCAGAAGTGACATTTAACCACACTCGCGAAAACTAGAATCGACTGACTACAGTTAACTGAAAGCCTGCTTTGGCGGGCTTACAAAGGTAAAAAATATGAATATTCGTACTATTTTAATCGAAAAAGCCATTGCCGCTATGGCGGGCGCAGGCTTACCTGAAGATACAAACCCAGCAGTAACACAAAGCACACGTCCACAATTTGGTGATTACCAAATTAATGCAGCAATGGGCGCGGCTAAAAAAATGAAAAGCAATCCACGTGAGCTTGCGCAAAAAATTATAGATAATCTTGATGTAAGCGATATTGCTCAAAAGACTGAAATTGCTGGCCCAGGTTTTATTAATATTCATTTAAAGCCTGAGTTTTTAGCTCAAAGCGTACAAGCCGCTAACAGTGATGCAAAGCTTGCTGTAAACGAGCATGCTAACCCGCAAAAAGTGGTTGTTGACTATTCATCACCAAACCTTGCTAAAGAAATGCACGTAGGCCATTTACGTTCAACCATTATTGGTGACTCAATTGTACGTGCGCTTGAATTTAGAGGTGATACGGTTGTACGTCAAAATCACATGGGTGATTGGGGCACGCAATTTGGTATGTTAATCGCGCATTTAGAAGATCAAATTAGCCAAGGTGTTGATTTAGATTCTGTAGCGCTTGCTGATTTAGAAACCTTTTACCGCGATGCTAAAAAACGCTTTGACGACGAAGAAGGCTTTGCTGATAAAGCACGTAATTACGTTGTTAAATTACAAGGCGGCGATGCGCACTGTGAAAAACTTTGGAAACTGTTTATAGCTACCTCAGTTAAGCACTCTGAAGAAGTATACAAGCGTTTAAATGTAACACTTACTCAAGCTGATATTATGGCTGAAAGCGCATACAACGCAGAACTTAACGATATTATTAGCCTACTTAAAGATAAAAATATTGCAGTAGAGTCGCAAGGCGCGCAAGTTGTGTTTTTAGATGAACTTGCCAACAAAGATGGTGAACCATCTGCGTTTATCGTACAAAAATCTGGCGGTGGTTTTTTATATGCAACAACAGATTTAGCGGCATGTGATTATCGTTCAAATAAATTAGGTGCTGATCGTATCTTAATTTTTGTAGATGCACGTCAAAATCTACACTTTAATCAAGTAGAGCTAACAGCGCGTAAAGCAGGTTTATTACGAGACGAAACAAGTTACGAGTTTTGCCCGTTTGGCACCATGATGGGCGCCGATAACAAACCATTTAAAACACGTACTGGCGGCACAGTAAAACTTGCTGACTTATTAGAAGAATCAATTAACCGTGCAGCTGCAAAACTAGCTGAACGTGAATCGGATTTAAGTGATAGCGATCGCAGCGAGATTGCACGTAAAGTAGGTATTGGCGCAGTTAAATACGCCGACCTTTCTAAGCACCGTACCAGCGATTACATTTTTAACTGGGACAGCATGCTAAGCTTTGAAGGCGCAACCGCTCCTTATTTACAATATGCTTATACACGTATACGCAGTATTTTCCGTAAGTCAGGCGTTGATGCAGCTACATTAAATTCAGATGTTGCAATTATTGAGCCTCAAGAAAAAGCACTAGCACTTAAGCTACTACAGCTTGAAGAAGTACTTGATTTAATGATCAGCGAAGCAACACCGCACGTACTATGTGGTTACTTATATGAGCTAGCAAGCTTATACATGACATTTTACGAAGCCTGCCCAGTACTTAAAGAGGGCGTAGAGCCAAGCGTGCGCGATAGCCGTTTAGTGTTGTGTAATTTGGTTTCAAGAACATTAGAAACGGGATTGGACTTACTCGGCATTGAAGTCATGGAGCAAATGTAATCACCGTCGTATTTTAACCTAATACTGCGTTATCCACCCCAACTTACCCTAATCACATACAAACCGTATGCTCATAGGGATAAGTCGGGTTGGATGCCTTGTCTTAGGCTAAACTACTTAGGTGAACCGTCTGCTGCGTGTAGTTCGCTTTGACTGCGTTGTCGTGCTTTTTTAGCCTAAGTCACATACTAAATGTATGCTCCTTGGCATAAAAAAGCACTCCGTCTTGTCAGCACTTCTACACTTGCAGATATCTGAGTTGTGTAGTTTACGTTGTAGGTTGGGTTGAGTGAAACGAAACCCAACGATACGCCTGAGACTCTATGTTTATTGCTATCGAATGCACCTGAGGCTCTGTGTTTATTGCTATCGATAAACCTGAGACTCTATGTTTACTGCTATCGAATACACTCGAGACTCGGTGTTATTGCTATCGCATGCACCTGAATCTTAATATTTGTTACTACTCAACATCCATTGTTTTAAGCTCGCTACTCTAAGCTCTTTTCTAAGGCTTTATTTAAAGGACTTGTTATGAAACTCGAAGATATCCGCCGTGAATACCTGCAAGACGCGTTAAGCGAAGATAACTTGCAAGATGATCCATTCAAGCAGTTTGAAACATGGCTTGAGCATGCAGTGGCAAGCCAGTTACCCGATCCAACTGCGATGGTTGTAGCAACTGTTGATGAAACCGGTCAACCTTCACAGCGCATTGTGCTTTTAAAGCATCTGGATGATAACGGTTTTGTATTTTTTACCAATACAGGTTCGCGTAAAGCGCAAGAGCTTAAAGGTAATAATAAAATATCGCTGCACTTTCCGTGGCACCACATGGAACGCCAAGTTATTGTATATGGCGAGGCTAAACCATTACCTACCTCTGCTGTGGCAAAGTACTTTTTATCTCGTCCTAAAGAAAGCCAATTAGCTGCATGGGCATCAGCGCAAAGTCGTCCGGTGTCATCACGTAAAGTACTAATGGAAACCTTCGCCAACATGAAAAGTAAGTTTGCTAAATGTGAAATTCCATTGCCTGATTTTTGGGGCGGATATTGTGTAGTACCCACTAAAATTGAGTTTTGGCAAGGTGGGGCGCATCGTTTGCATGATCGCTTTATATATCAGCGCCAAGCAGATAACAGCTGGCAAATTACACGCTTAAACCCTTAATTAAAAGATGAGTAAGTAACCGTGCAATTTATTGACTCTCATTGCCACCTCGACTTTAGCGAGTTTGATTCGAATCGTGAATCGCTCATAAGTGAGTGTGTAGCAAAGGGAGTTAATCAGTTTGTTGTGCCGGGTATTACGCTTGCTCAATCACATACTCTCATAAAACTCAAAGCAACTTACCCAAGTATAAAAATAGCCGCAGGGCTACATCCTTACTTTTTAGAGCAACATAACGAATCGCACATAGAAGCGTTATTTGAATTCGCGACTACAAATAAACATCAGCTGGTTGCTATTGGGGAGTGCGGGCTTGATCGAAGTATTGAAAACCTTCCTAAACAAACTTATTTATTTGAGCAGCAAATAGGGCTTTCTAATGAGCTTAATTTACCGCTTATTGTGCATCATAGGCAAAGCCATGATTTAATTGCGCAATCGTTTAAGCGGTGTAAGCCAAAAAACGGGGGAGTGATTCATGCCTTTTCGGGCTCACTTCAACAAGCGCAGTACTATATTAAGCAGGGTTTTAAGCTTGGCATAGGCGGTGTTATTACCTATGATCGCGCAGTTAAAACACGCGCTGTTATTGCTGCTATTGAGCCAGAGCACTTAGTGCTTGAAACCGACTCACCTTCAATGCCGTTAAGCGGTCATCAAGGTGAAGTTAACACGCCATTACATATACCTGATGTATTTAACGCGTTATGTGATTTAAAGCCACATAGTGAAAGAGGGACGCTTGCAAAGCAGCTTTACGATTCTTGTTCAGATGTTTTTTGCATATAGCGATTTACCTGCCAACGTTTTAATCCACGCCCTAACTGCCACGTAAAAATACATGCAATCACTAGCATTAACAATACTTGACGACCTAAGTCATGAAAATGATTATGGCTGTCGGATATTGCGGCGCGAGTTAAATAAGTAACAGACACAAAGCCTATAGGGCGGTCATCATCGCTTATCACGGGTTCCATAAAAGGTGTTTTTAGTTTACTAATACCCGGTGTAGAGTCAGGGAGTTGTCCATAAATATGATGTGACTGCCAATTGTCACTGCTAGCAATTAAAATGCCTTGTTGATCATAAATAGTCGCAGAAAGTACAAATTCATCTTTACTTATATCGTTACAAATGGCGTTGAGCTGTGGTTTGTTTTTTTCAATAAGCGGTGTTTTAACATTTAAAGCCATAAACTGAGTGAGGCTTTTTGCCGTGCTATCGGCACTATCATAAAGTAACTGATGACTCTGAAAACTACTATTAACACCTACCCAGCTTAGTAATACAAAACAACCAGCCGCTAGTATTAAGCGAACAAGTCGTTTTCTTTGAGAAGCAGTAATAGGGTTTTTAATATGGTTATTTTTCATAGTCACCGTTTATGCTACTGACAGCATTTTGATTTGATGTTACAACTACACTAACTATAACCTTAAACCCCACCTGATGGCGAATTTAGTGTTGAGAATACCAGTTATGATATGCCAATTATCAGGAAAATAAAAATAAACACGGAGATTCCATGTCGCAAATCAACATGGCACAGCAAGCTGCTGAGCAACCATTACAACACTTAACTCTAAATAAATGGTTTAGCTATAGTGGTGGTGCATTTACACCTCTTGATTATATACCAAACAAAGCATTAGGGTTATTTAGCATCGCATTTGCGGGTGATTTTGAAGAAAAACACATTGTTAGCATTATTGATTTTTTAGCTATGCATAACCAAACCGTCACTGCTATATGCCAATATCAACCAGATTTAGGGTTAGCTCCAGCACTGTGTTTTTACGCGCAAAACTCCGATCAAGCTATAAACCCGTTAGTACTACAAGAGTTTTCAAGCACTCTAGATTGTCAATTAGTGCAAGTTGCTACTGTGCCTAATTTATATGAGCCTGGTTTATTGGTTATGGATATGGATTCAACTGCAATAACTATTGAGTGCATAGACGAAATAGCACGCCTTGCGGATGTTTACGACGAAGTTGCCTCTGTAACCGCACTTGCAATGGCGGGTAAACTTGATTTTAGCGAGAGTTTAAATCAGCGCGTAGCTAAACTGGCTGGTATTGAAAAAAGCTTAATTGAAGAGCTAAAAAGTGCATTGCCACTCATGCCGGGCATTAAAGTGCTGTGTCAAATTCTAAAACAGCATGACTGGTATTTAGCAATTGCATCAGGTGGTTTTGTACCGTTTGCAGAGCGCGTTCAAGAGCTTATTAATTTAGATGAAGTGCACGCTAATGTACTCGAATTTAAAGACGATAAACTAACAGGTAAAGTACTGGGTACAATTGTAGATGCACAACAAAAAGCAATTATTCTAGAGTCGTTACAACATAAACTAGGGCTTGAGAAGTCGCAAACAGTTGCTATTGGCGATGGCGCAAACGATTTAGTCATGATGGCAAAAGCTGGCCTAGGTGTAGCAGTGCATGGCAAACCTAAAGTAGTTGAGCAAGCACAAGCGGCTATTTGTGAAGGGTCATTATTACAATTGTTGTATATGTTGGCCATTCCGTTAGATAAAGAGCCCGCTCTTTAAAGTTGTTTAAGTTAAACTGCTTAGCGTAAGCGGTTTAACCAAATTAGTTTACGGCGGCCCATTTGTTCAACTTGCTCTTTTTTAAGCTCTAAATGGCTTAGAGCTTCTTCAGTTATATCTACTACGTCCCCCACGCCTGCAACAGCCCATAATGCTTCTTCTAAATCTTTTGCTTTATGCATTGCATATTGGCTTACGTATTTAAGCTCATTAGATAGGTAGTCAGTATCGGGGCGACCTGTGCGCGAAATATACAAACGCATCACAAATATAAGTTGTGATGTAATGCCTTTACTAATTTGTTTATAAAAGCTTGAGTAGTCTTCACCTAAAGCGCATTGGCTAACAATAGCCTCTTCAATTTTGCCCTTACGAGGGTCGAAATTAATAGCGAGTGTAAAAGCAAGCGGTGCGTCTTGGCGACTGCGATCTTTAATATTAGGCGTTATTACATTAATAATTTGCTCTTCGGTAAGGATACTCGAAAAGTCAGTTTTGTTACCTAATAAGCCAAAATTTTGCAAAATAACATGCATAGGACTGGCGTATAAGCCATAACCAATTGCACCTGTTTTAAAGTGTGCAGCTTCCTTGTGTAAATACAGCGGAAATTGGCATACACTTTTTGTAACCATATTTCTAAGCGCGGTAGATAAGCCTTCTACTTTTGGCGCTTCTTCAGATACTTTAAGTTTGTCTTTATTACCTTCTATTAGCTGAGTGAAAAAAGTCACGCCAGCATGG
The DNA here is from genome assembly GCF_015864285.1 of Pseudoalteromonas sp. NZS100_1. Taxonomy (NCBI): domain Bacteria; kingdom Pseudomonadati; phylum Pseudomonadota; class Gammaproteobacteria; order Alteromonadales; family Pseudoalteromonadaceae; genus Pseudoalteromonas; species Pseudoalteromonas sp. NZS100_1. The sequence continues at coordinate 303,580 of NZ_JADYXN010000001.1, read as the reverse complement.
GGTAAATCAGCAACACGATTCGCTTTTAGGTTAATAGTAGTGAATGACTTACTAATGGCCATTATTTCGTACTTTAGTTCGCTAAGTTTATGCTTTTTAGTTATTTTTTGAAGCTCAGGAAATGTTAAAAGTACTATATCACCTTTTTTAAATGTGACTGGTTGCTCGCACTCTAATTGCAAACCCATTACAGAAAAGTCACGTGTATAACCGTTAAATACTTCATCATTAATAGTGACGCTAACCGGTGTTTTATAAAGGTAGCGCTTATGCGAGCGTAAATTTACGTATTCAAGTGGCACAATATCTAAATAAGGTGGCGTTTTATGTTTTGCGTGGCCAAAATGTTTAAGCTGATTTACTAACGCTTTATCAAAAGTAAGTTGTTTATAATCTGCTTGCTCTGTTTTATTGCCAATACTTGTAAGTACAACAATATATTTAACGTCTTTTATAAGGCCTTTAACTCGAGGGGAAGGCGGCTTGTTGAGTTTTTCAATATTAGCGCCAGCACTATTAGGTAATGAAAGCGGTATAAAAGAATCATCTGGATGACTTGGCATTATTTGTATTTTAAAGCACTGCCAACTTTCTTTTTGGCTACCAAAACCTAAAAATAGATCACGTAATTTAGGGTTATTATTTAGCTCAGTTCGTGTCGCAGAGTAATAGTAAATTTTACCCGATGATATATGTGTAAATGTATAGAGGTAATCTTCTTTGACCGCGGTAATTTGGGTTAGTAATTGTGTAATGCGCTGATGATTGAGTATATTGTACAAACACGGTGTTTTTCTTTCATCGGTAAAATAGCGCTGGATAAAAATATTATTTTCAGTAGTAAGGCTAAGGCTTGGGTAATACTGTTCATCTTTTTTGCTTAAAAATACATATAAAGACGTTACACGAGGGATGTAGTATTGCTCATACCCCTTTGATACTACAGCATCGAGCGTGTTATCTAAATTTACTTTATAACGACGTTTATTACCGTGAATAAAGCTTTCTAAAAAGTCATTAAAGGCGTCGTTATTTTCGATATAAGTGCGTTTTAAGCGAATGTGGTTGTATTCACGAGAGATATTTTCAACGGCAACAACCTCGTATTGAATACCGTTTTTTAGGCCAAGTTCAAAGTCTTGTTCAAGGCCTACCAAGCGCATTGCTATTAGTTCACCTTTTTTTATAGAGTAGCGCGTTGCAAGCTTAACCTTACAACCGCTTAAAGATATATCTGAGGTGCTAGCAGCAATGTTCTTTTTATCTTTGTAATCAATAGTTACTTTTATTGAGTAATTCATCCGTTCTTCACGGCGGCTCTCGTAAGAGGCAAACTTAATGACTTCAGTGCTTAAGTTACTTTCTGATTCTTGTAGTTCTGATTTTTCGGCGGCTTGTTTTTGTAATACTCGGTGGTTATTTTCTGTATTCATTACGGCTTCGTAAACGGCTAGGGTATATTCACCATGCTGTTTAAGTGCTTTTTCAAACACTTCAATGGCTGTGTCATCCATAAAGTGCTGTTTGCCGTTATGCTCATACGGTTTTACTTGGCCCGTCACTAATCCACGAAGATCAACAAAGCGTGCCACTGGCTGAGATAAGCGTGACATTTCCATTTTCATCAAAAATTGCTCAGGTTTGGTTAACCCAGCGGTTTTTGATTTGAAAATTAGGTCAAATTTAGCATTGCCTAAATATGTTTTTAACTCATTCACGAGGTCTTCGTGTTTGAGCATTATGTCATCAGCCATTTATAAAACCATCACCGTCTAATTGAAAAAGTAGGTATACTGTTAAGTCCATTTATTAGAAGTTCAATAAACGTTAAATCGCGCTATGTTATTAATATAGGTACAATTATTTTAGTTACTACTGTTTAGCTCTTGTTATTATGTGTTATATGCCATTTTGTTGGCAAGTTACTTTAAACTATTTCAAAGCAAAAAGTATGCCCTAAATTATAGCTAAAAAGAAACACCATGTGTATTTAATGATTGTGACGCTAGATTTTTACGCAGGCAAGAGTTTGTTGCTAAGTAAATGCTTGAAGTGGCAAAATAAGTTATTAGAAGTAAATGTTTTTAAAATTAGAGAATCGTAGATAAGGTTATAAATGACTAAAGCGGCAAAAATAGAGTTTGTGTGTACAGAATGTGGCATGAACTACCCACGTTGGCAGGGTCAATGCCGCTGCGGTGCGTGGAACACATTAGCAGAATTTAAACCTTCAGCAGGGCAGAGTAAAAAAGCGTCAGTTCGAGCAAATGTAGGTGGTTATGCTGGCGGTGCTGGTGGCGGCTCTAAAAAAATTAATGATATTGCTACGTCAGAGGCAGAAAAACAGCTAACTGAAATAGGCGAGCTCGATCGTGTGCTAAGCGGTGGTGTAACTACCGGCTCTGTTAATATAATTTCGGGTGATCCAGGTGCTGGTAAAACAACCTTGCTATCTGATCTAGTGGCGAGAATGTCACAACGTATGCCGTCACTTTACTGTACGGCCGAGGAGTCATTATCGCAGTTTAAAAACAGGGTAAATCGTTTAAAGTTAAACTATAACCCTGACGAGCTTTATTTACTTTCAGAAACCAGTGTTGAAACCATCATTGAAGAGCTCGAGAAAAATAAAATTAAGTTTGCTGTTATTGACTCTATTCAAGCGGTTGTAACCGAAACGGCAAATGGTAGCCCAGGTTCGCCTTCGCAAGTAAAAAGTGCCGCCCAAGCATTGACTCAATACTGTAAGCAAAATGATGTAACCATGTTTATTATTGCTCATGTAAATAAAAATAACGAAATAGCAGGTCCTCAAACACTTGTACATATTGTCGATGCGCTTTTACACATAGACACCAACGATGGGCAAATTCGAACCCTTAGGGCAAATAAAAACCGCTTTGGTGATATAGATACCGTTGGCATTTTTAAAATGTGCGAACGTGGGATGTTAAGCGTTGATAACCCGAGCGAAATTTTCTTGTCGGGTTCAACCACTGACTCGCCAGGCTCTACAATTACCTGTATTCGTAAAGGCAATCGTAATTTATTGCTGGAAATTCAGTGTTTAACGACCGAAACCGAGGCGGAATTTCCGCAGCGTGTGTGCGTTGGTTTAAACATGAACCGCATAAAAATGCTGACTGGCATATTACGAAAACACACTAAAACCAAAATATTCCACGATACGTTTTTTAATATTGTGGGTGGCCTAAGAATTGATGAAACAGAAACTTGTATTGATTTAGCATTAGTAACCGCGTTACTTAGCAGCTTAAATGAATTTGTTGTGCCACGTACCACGTGTATTATGGGCGAACTCAGCTTAAACGGCGATGTACGCCCAATTGATAGTGGTGTGCCACGTGTTAAAGAAGCAGCACAACATGGTTTTACAGAAATATATATTCCATTTCGTAATTACCATAAGTCGATGGAAGGGCTGGGCGCTAAAATTACCCCAGTTAAAACAGTACATGAGTTGCTTAGTTTAATTAATTAATACTTACGGGTGTTAATGTGTAATGTTACTCTTAATAAAACTCGGTTTACACAAAGAATAGAATAAGGAAATAACATGAAAAAGTTAGTAATAGTTGCAGCGATTGTAGCTGCGGGCGTTGGTGGCGTGAGCTATGCAAATTATGTAGCTACACAAGAAGTGCGTGCAGAAGTAGATAAGCAACTTGCTTTAGTAAGCGAGCAAACTGGCGCTACATTTAAATACGCTGGTTTATCGGCAAGTGTTATTTCAAAAAGCGTAGAAATAACAAATATGGAAGTAATAAGCCCAGAGGGCGACAATGTTGCTAATATTCAAAGCATTGAAATAACAGGTTACGAGCCAGATAAAATATCACCGCATACATCATTTGATGTAAAAAGCTTTCAGTTTGATAAAGATTTTGTTTCAAAATTACCTGCTGATACAAACGAAATGCTCGCGTCGGCAAGTTACGACTTACATTCATCACTTGATTACGATGAAGAGTCTGGCAATAGTGATGTAGTCGTTAAGCTTGATGCAAAAGACATTGTTAGTTTTAATATGGATATGGGCTTGGCTAATTCAAAAGCATTAATGGATGCTTCATTAGCGATTAGTAAAGCGCAGCAAGAAGCGGGTAACCAGCCACTTACTTATGAGCAAGAGTTACAGCAGCAAACACTTGTTATGCAAGCAATGAGTAAGTTAGAGCCGCGCAATGTTAGCTTTGCCTTAAATAACCAAGGTAAGTTAAAAGACTTACTATCAAGTGAGCTTGAAAAGCAAGGCATGACGCTAGAGCAAATGGAAATGATGTTAGAGCAGCAGTTACAACAGGCTCCTGTAACTGAAAATATTGCAGAGGCTTTAACTAGCTTTGCTAAAGGTTTAAATTCATTCAGTGTGTCTGCAAAGCTACCTGAAGGTAAAACTATGATGGAAATTAACCAACAAGTTATGATGCTAATAGGGCAACCTGAAGAGCTAGTTAAGTTTATTAACTTAGAAGTTAAAGGTGATTAAGCCTTAGTTTTGTATTAATAAAGGCGCCAATTGGCGCCTTTATTATTTTGTGTTGTTATAAGCAGTTAGTAACTCTGATTGCTAAAGCAGTTTGCTTTTATGATATTGGTGATTATTTGTTGTGATGGTTTTATTTTTTCCATCGCTAAAAACTCATCAGGCTGATGCGCTTGGTTAATTGAGCCTGGGCCCATTACGATTGTTTCACAACCGAGTTGTTGGATAAACGGCGCTTCAGTGCAATAATTTACCGCGACCGCTTTCTGCCCCGCTATTTTTTCAGCCATTTTAACTAAAGCACTGTCGGTGCTACCACTAAATGCCGGGATTGGTTCATGTAAATCAATAACGCTCACCGCATTTGGGTATTGCTGATTTATCTCTTTTGTTGCATCAAGCACTAATGCTTGTAGTTCTTGTACACTTAAACCTGGTAATGGGCGCATATCTATATGCATTTCACAGCAACCACAAATTCTATTCGCATTATCGCCACCATGAATATTACCTAAGTTTAATGTTGGATAAGGAATTTCAAAGTGATTTATTGAATACTTATGCTTTAATTGCTCTTTTAAGATCATCAATTTTGTAATCACTTTATGCATTACTTCAATGGCGTTAAGGCCACGTTCGGGATCTGAGCTATGCCCAGAGCGACCAACCACTCTTATTGCTGTACTCATATGGCCCTTGTGCATAAATACTGGCGTCATATCAGTAGGTTCGCCAATTATACAGCGTGCAGGTTTTAAATTAGGGTGCTTACATATTTGCTGTGCACCTGCCATAGTTGTTTCTTCATCAGCAGTGGCGAGTATTAAAATAGGTTGAGTTTGCTGCTTTTCATCAAGTTCACTAATCGCTTGTAATACAAAAGCAAAAAATCCTTTCATATCAATGCTTCCCAGCCCATACAATTTATTGTCTAGTTCGGTAAGTTTAAACGGATTGTGGTTCCAGCGGCTGTCATCAAAAGGCACTGTATCTGTGTGGCCCGCAAGCATTAACCCGCCATCGCCTTTTCCACGCTTTGCTAATAAATTAAAGCGGCCTTTACCTCCTTCTAATTCAATAATTTCACACGTAAAACCGAGTGTTTCGCACCACCTAGCAAGGAGTTCAATTACGTTTTTATTGCTCATACACAAGCTGTCTTCAATTGCACTAATAGAAGGGGCTGCAATCAATTGTTGATACATAGAAATAAACGAAGGCAAAGGCATAAAAAAATCCAAAATTATTATTCAATTTAATTGCATAACAATATAAAAGTATTTATGATGAATATCAATTCACTTTTTAAGCATAAATATATTAAAGTAAAGCTATGAAAATAATGCGACGATAATCTACAAATTCATTAAATTAAGTCTTAATTTAGCGTCTTAGCTAGTTTAAGCGAACAACATATATATTTAGCAGTAAATTTAAAAATAACGAGTAATCAATGAATGTAGTTATTATTGGCGCAAGCGGTTATAGCGGCGCAGAGTTAGCAAGCTTAGTTGCTAATCATCCAAACCTTACCTTAACAGGCTGTTATGTATCTGAGGGTAGCTTAGATAAAAATAAATTACTAAGTGATTTATACCCAGAGCACCTTGGCTTACTAGATTGTCCTTTACTTCCTCTTAGTGCATCAGCTTTTGATGACATTCAAAGTGATGCTGACTATGTGTGTTTATGTACCGATCACAAAGTAAGTGTTGATTTAGCGCCTCAATTTTTAGCTATGGGTAAAAAAGTATTTGATTTATCTGGTGGCTATCGCCTAGCAAATAATGATGATTACGTTACTTATTATGGTTTTGAGCATCAACACCCAGAGCTTTTAAATGAAGCGGCTTACGGTTTAGCAGAGTGGAACAGTGATGCTATCGCTAACGCAAAGCTAATTGCTGTTGCAGGCTGTTACCCAACAGCGGCGCTCAATGCACTTAAACCGCTTAAACAAGCAGGCTTATTGAGCAGCGAAAGTATTATCATTAATGCCGTTTCGGGTGTTACGGGTGCCGGGCGTAAAGCGAGTGTAGGAACACATTTTTGTGAGGTATCGCTTGCACCTTATGGTTTGTTTAACCATCGCCACGGTCCTGAAATTGAACAACACCTTGGCCACAAAGTATTATTTACACCGCATCTAGGTAGCTTTGCGCGCGGTATTTTAGAAACTATTTATGTACAACTTAAGCCTGGCGTTACCAAGGAAAACGTTGCATCGGCTTATCAAGTGCTTGCTAACGAACCATTAATTCGTTTGTTAGGCGATAAAATACCTTCAATTAAAGGTGTTGCTAAGCAACCATTTGTTGATATTGGTTGGCAGCAACAAGGCACGCAGTTAATTGTAATGTCTGCCATTGATAACTTATTAAAAGGCGCTGCTGGACAAGCTTTGCAGTGTATTAATATTTCTATGAATTTAGATCACACTACGGGCTTAAAAGGAGCGTTTTAAATGAGTAAAAAAACGTGGGTTATTAAACTCGGTGGTGCAGTACTTAATACAGAAAATGCAGCAAAAGCGTTATTTGATGTGCTAAGCGAGCAAAAAAATGATGAGTTTGTCATTGTTCATGGCGGTGGCTCTTTAGTAGATACATGGCTAAAGCAAGCGGGTTTTGCTAGTGCTAAACACCAAGGTTTACGTATTAGTCCAGCAGAGCAAATGCCTTATATAGTAGGTGCGCTTGCAGGTTGCGCTAATAAACAATTAATGACTCAAGCTATAAGCGCAGGGCATAAGCCTGTCGGCTTAAGTCTTTTTGAGGCGGGTGTGACTGCAACCCAAAAATTAAAAGCGCTTTGCTTAGTGGGTAAATGCACAAGTAACGACGATTCTATCATCAATGATTTACTTAGAATTTCTCGTTTACCTATTGTTAGCTCTATCGGCTTTGATGAACAAGGCTTGTGGTACAACGTAAATGCAGATGAAGCTGCAGCGGCTATTGCCAGTAATTTAAATGCAGAACTAATTTTTATGACGGATGTAGAAGCGGTACTTGACGCAAATAAACAACCGTTACATCAACTTGACACAAAACACATTGATACTTTAATTACAGATGGAGTAATTGTGGGCGGGATGGAGGTCAAAGTTAAGACCAGCCTTCACGCTGCCCAACATTTACGACGCGGTGTGTATATTTCCAGCTGGCAAAAGCCAGAAAATTTAACTGCTCTGCTGCAAGGTGAGCATGTCGGAACGAAGATTACACCATAGGTTTATTATGTTTGAGAATTTTTTAACAGGTTTAGAATTAGACCAAAAAGGCGCACTTAATTTATTAAAGTTAGCGCAAGATATAAAAGCAAAGCCAGAAAAATACAGCCAAGTATTATCGGGTAAATCAATCGTAACATTGTTTGAAAAGCAAAGTTTACGTACACGTTTATCGTTTGATATAGGTATTAATCGCCTTGGTGGTCATGCTGTTTATTTAGATCAGCAAAATGGCGCTATGGGTGCACGTGAATCAATTAAAGATTTTGCACTTAATATTTCTACTTGGGCTGATGGTATTGTGGCGCGTGTAAATCAGCACAGCACATTAACTACGTTAGGTGAATATTCATCGGTACCGGTAGTTAATAGCTTGTGTGACTTGTACCACCCTTGCCAAGCACTTGCTGATTTTTTAACACTCCAAGAAGTACATGGCGATGTGAGTCAGCTTAAAGTAGCTTACTTAGGTGAGGGCAATAACGTGACTCATTCATTGATGTTACTTGCCGCAACGCTAGGTACTGACTTTGTTGCTGTAACACCAAAAGGGTGTTCGCCAGATTCACAAATACTTAAAAAAGCAGAGCAAATTGCAGCAATGAATGGCGCATCAGTCATGGTGAGCGATAGAGTTGAAGCTGCGGTTGGTGCAAACGTTGTATACGCAGATACATGGGTATCAATGGGTGATACAACGCCGCTTGAGCAAGTAAAAGAAAAATACATGCCTTATCAATTAAACCAGGCATTGCTAGATCAAACAGGTGCGACTACGGTATTACATTGCCAACCGGCACACCGTGAATTTGAAATTACCTCTGAGGTAATGGATGGTCCAGCATCAAAAATCATTCAACAAGCAGAGAATCGCATGCATGCGCAAAATGCTCTGCTAGTTACATTACTAAATCCAAATTTTGTTAAGGAACACCTATGAGTTCAATTAAAAAAGTCGTTTTAGCCTATTCTGGTGGTCTTGATACGTCGGCTATCGTGCCATGGTTAAAAGAAAACTACGGCTGTGAAGTAATCGCGTTTGTTGCCGATGTAGGTCAAGGCGCTGAAGAACTTGAAGGCGTAGAAGCTAAAGCAATTGCCTCTGGTGCATCTGAATGTTACGTAGTTGACTTAAAAGATGAAATGGTAAGTGATTACATTTACCCAACGCTTAAAACGGGCTCAATTTACGAAGGTACTTATTTATTAGGTACTTCTATGGCGCGCCCAATTATTGCTAAAGCACAAGTTGAAATTGCACGTAAAGTAGGTGCTGATGCACTTTCTCATGGTTGTACTGGTAAAGGTAATGACCAAGTTCGTTTTGAATCATGTTTTGCAGCACTAGCCCCTGATTTAAAAGTAATTGCGCCATGGCGTGAGTGGGACTTATCGAGCCGTGAATCATTACTTGATTACTTAGCAGAGCGTGATATTCCGTGTTCAGCATCTGCTACAAAAATTTATAGCCGTGATGCTAACGCATGGCATATTTCGCACGAAGGTGGTGAGCTTGAAGACCCATGGTGTCAACCAACTGAACAAGTATGGACTTGGACTAACTCTCCAGAGCAAGCACCAGATAAATCAGAACTAGTAACATTAAAAGTTGTTGAAGGCGAAGTGGTTGCTGTAAATGGCGTAGAGCTTAAACCTTACGATTGTTTAGTTAAATTAAACGATATTGCATCGCCTCATGGTGTTGGACGTGTTGATATTGTAGAAAACCGTTTAGTTGGCATGAAGTCACGCGGTTGTTATGAAACGCCAGGCGGCACAGTCATTATGGCAGCGCTTCAAGCCATTGACGAGCTAGTGCTTGATAAAGCAAGCCGTAAGTGGAAAGAAGTACTCGGTGGTGAGTTTTCACATTTAGTATACGACGGCCGTTGGTTTACGCCTCTTAAAGATTCTATTTTAGCCGGTGCTGAAGCACTTTCTAAAGTGGCAACAGGTGAAGTGGTACTTAAGCTATACAAAGGCCAAGTAACTGCAGTTCAAAAGCAGTCACCAAATAGCTTATACAGCGAAGCATTTGCTACATTTGGCGAAGATGATGTGTACGACCAATCACACGCTGAAGGCTTTATTCGTTTATTCTCGCTTTCAAGCAGAATTTCAGCACTCGCTAAAAAGTAATTTATTACGCCCCTCATAAAAGGGGCACTACAGGGTTTGGAGAGATTTCATGGCATTATGGGGCGGACGTTTTTCTACGGGTCCAGATGAGGCGTTTAAGCAATTTAACGACTCTCTTCCCTTTGACTACCAGTTAGCAGAGCAAGATATTATTGGCTCTGTGGCATGGGCTGGTGCACTTGAACAGGTAAGTGTACTTTCAAGTGACGAGCACACAAGATTAGTGGCTGCATTAAATGAGCTGCTTGAAGAAGTTAAAGCAGATCCACAAGCGGTAGCTACTTCAGGTGCAGAGGATATTCATTCACATGTTGAAGCAGCTCTAATTGAAAAAGTAGGTGATTTAGCTAAAAAATTACATACAGGCCGAAGCCGTAATGACCAAGTTGCCACCGACTTTAGATTATGGTGCCGTGATACGGCTGACCATTTACTAGATGCTATTGCACAGCTTAAAGGCGAGTTTGTAGCGCTTGCAGAGCGAGAGCTTGGCACAATATTACCAGGTTACACGCACTTACAGCGCGCACAACCAGTATTGTTTAGCCACTGGTGTATGGCGTATGTAGAGATGCTAGAGCGTGATGAAAGCCGCCTGCAAGATGCTAAAGCGCGCATGAATTTTTGCCCATTAGGCAGTGGTGCATTAGCAGGTACAGCTTATCCGATTGATCGCCAAGCATTAGCACACGGATTAGGTTTTACAGCGGCTACAAAAAATAGCCTTGATGGCGTATCTGATCGTGATTTTGTGTTAGATCTTTTAAGTTGTGCGTCTATTTCGATGATTCACTTATCTCGTATGTCAGAGGATTTGATTTTTTATAATTCGGGTGAAGCCGGATTTATAGAGCTTGCTGATAACGTAACATCAGGCTCATCGCTCATGCCTCAGAAAAAAAATCCTGATGCACTCGAGCTTATTCGCGGTAAAACCGGACGTGTGTTTGGTGCATTTAGCGCTATGATGATGACGTTAAAAGCGCTGCCACTTGCATACAATAAAGATATGCAAGAGGATAAAGAAGGGCTATTCGACGCTATGCCAACATGGCTTGCATGTATTCATATGGCGCAAGCATGTATTAAAGGCGTTAAAGTAAACGGCGATAAGACACTTGCTGCAGCAAAAGGAGGGCATGCAAATGCAACCGAACTTGCTGATTACTTAGTTGCTAAAGGTGTGCCATTTAGAGAAGGGCATCACATTGTAGGTGTACTTGTACAGCTTGCGATTAGCGAAGGTAAAACGCTTGAAGAGCTATCGCTTGAGCAGTACAAATCAGTAAACACTGTATTTGAAGACGATGTTTACCCAGTACTTGAAATTGATGCATGTATAAAAGCACGTAAAGCCCTTGGTGGGACGTCTATTGAACAAGTAACGAATGCTGTTAAAGAAGCCAAAAAAAAACAGCAAATAACGGTACGTGATGCAAATTTAGATGATGTAGAAGCAATTGCCACGCTTATACAGCATTGGGCAACGGTAGGTGAAAACCTGCCTCGTGCAAAAAGCGATATGGTGCACTCTATTAACGAGTTTGCAGTAACAGAAATAAATGGAAAAGTGTCGGGCTGTGCGTCGTTATACATTTACGATACCGGCCTTGCTGAAATACGCTCATTGGGTATAGACCCAAAAAGTAAAGTGTCGGGGCAGGGTAGACAGCTTGTAGATCATCTACTTACTAAAGCCAAAAAATTGGCACTTAACCGAGTTATTGTATTAACACGCGTACCAGATTTTTTTGAACAACAACGTTTTACTTTTTGTAGCAAAGACTCTTTGCCTGAAAAAGTAATGAAAGATTGTGAACTTTGCCTTCGTAAAGAAAATTGTGACGAAGTAGCAATGGAATATATTTTGAAGCTAAGTACACGTGCGGAGATCCCGTGTAAATACGTAGCTTAAACTCCCTGGATACAAAAAACGTACGGTTATCCCTGTACGTTTTTTTATGTTTGTAGTGAACTGGTCGGAGCTGTTTGGTTTGATTATATAAGTATGTTTTGAGTAAGTTTTAAGGTGTCAAAAAAAGTTGGCACATTGGTTGCTTTGTATAAGGTAGATAGCAAAATAGCTATCACTACTTTAAACAGGTGATGCATTTATCTACATAATAATGTGGTTAAAAGTTGCACCAAATATAATTAAAACTTTTACAAGGATCAATCACATGCAAGTTTCAGCTAATAGCCAAGTACAAATGCAAGCATACAACAAAACACAACAATTAAAGCCTGCAATGGAACAAACTGCTAGCCCTAAAACCCTGCAATCTGATACAGTAAGCATCTCTCAAGAAGGTATGGCTGCTGCGAGTGTTAACTCTGTTGAACGTGGCCTTGCTATTCTTTCTGGTGGTACAGGCACTCGTCCTAAGTAGTAATAAGGTATTGAATGTTTTTAACTGAGTTTTTTGGTCTTTTCTCATTATCAGCTTTTGTTATGTGGGCTTTTTTAATGGCCTTCTTTTTCAATGTTTTTGTATATAGCTTAGACGTTAAAAGAAAGACTACCTTATTACTCAGTTCATTAATCATGATGATATCTTATACAGCCACAGATTACTTCTATACGTGGCTTTCATACTATAACACCACATATTTGGACTGGGCTATTCATGATTTAATTACTATTATTGTACTCATCTTTAGCTTTAAATTATTGAAAAAAACAACTACATCCTTCTTATATTTGATCGTTGGTCTATCAATAAATATGCTATTAGTACTGTTAATGTATTTAGATGTATATGTGTATAAAAATAATGAACCATGGTTTTTCTGGGAAATATATGTAGGTTTCGTTGCTTTTAATGACTTAGCAATGGTTGTAGCATTAATTGTAGATAGAGACTTTTTAGGGCTACACAGGATAAAAAGAAAATTAATTCGATTGTTTAAATCGAGAAAAATAAAAATAACGACCTAGTTTAAATGTACGTTACTGAAGCCCTGATGGATTATGTAGAAGCTTTCTCTCAATGGGGCTTTTTAATGGCCTTCTTATACTGTTTAGCTTCCAGTATAAATAAAGAAAATAAATCCTCGGTTTATTTGTCTGCGCTTATGCTCTGCTCATATATTTCCAGTGGTTACATAAACTTATTAGAAAGTTTATATTTAAATTGGGCGCTCTACGATTTTATTACAATTTTAGCTTTGTTAATTTTAGAGTACTTTAAAGTACTTCACCGCTCTATAGCTTTTCACTTCATCATCTTTGCGTTAATAATAAATGCTGTGCTCACCTTAATATTGCATTACGATCTATACGTTTTATATAACTATGAGCCTTGGTGGTATTGGAGTGTTTATTCTATTGGCGTTAATATGTTCGATGTTTTAATGTTTCTTTCACTAGTATTCAATAAAAATACCACTTTTAAAAGAGGGGTTACATTGAACTTTAAAAAGTTGAAAAATATTGAATGAGCTTTTAATTAGCCCAACAGTTTCTCTGTACATAGGTGCATTTGTACAATGGGGATTTCTTATGGCTTTTTTGTACTCCCTTGCTCATTCGATTAATAAGCCTAATAAAGAAAGAGTGTATTTGTCTTTGGTTATGAGTGTTTCATATTCGTTTAGTATATTTACAAATATGGATACGGTAACTTATCTAGATTTTTTGTTTTCCGATATTTTAACTCTCCTAGTTATCATTTCCCTTAGGCGGCTCTGGCATGATGGTATTACCTATCTATATATTATTACTGGTTTAGCTATAAACTCAACCCTGCATTTTCTCATGCATTACGACATCTATATATCAAATAATACAAGCTACTGGTGGCTTTGGAATGCTTACGCGATAGGGGTCAATGCTGCTGATTTTATAATGGTAGCTATATTTTTTATAAACAAAGATTTTTTATACTTGATGAAATTTAGAAATGGTTTGATTACTAGTTTGAAAAGGACAGTTGATGGCTGACCTACTCTGGAGTCTTGTCGATTTAGGCGATAATATAGGGCTATTATTTACTTGGTTCTTTTTAATTTCATTTTTATATAATCTATCAGCAAGTATAAATAAGGCAGATAAAAGCCTGCTACAGTTATCATTCATTATGCTGGTTTCTTATACTTCAAGTCTTTTTATGGATCCTCGAACTTCGACTTCTCACTTAAATTACTTTTATTTTGATTTTGCTACCATAGGTACTTTATTACTTTGGCGAGCTGTATGTAAAAATCCTGTCCCCATTGCTTTTGTCTATGTAATTGTTGGTCTATTTATTAATGCGTGTCTGTTCCTGGGTATGTATTACGACATTGTAATCGTTGGCACTCTTTACTATTGGTGGTTTTGGACCATTTACACATTCGGGATGTATTTTGTCGATTTTACCATGGCATTGGTATTAATCATCAATAAGGATTTTTTAGGCTTAAACAAGCTTTTAAGATGTGTTAGAAAGTTAAGTTTAGATCGCTGAGGCAGTAAAGCTCAACTTAAAAGAAGAGTGATTTTGTGCCTTTATTTGATGTTGCCGTAATATGTAAAGCGGTATAATAATTTTTTATCTAGTGTTGGAGTAAAATGGTTGAGCTACTTTTAAATACAAATATCTCGTTTTATATAGGTGTTTTTGTACAGTGGGGCTTTTTGATGGCTTTTTTATATTCTTTAGTAAGCTCTATAAATAGCGCAGATAAAAGCATTGTTTGGCTATCTTTCATCATGGCACTTTCTTACTCTTCTAGTATGTTTATTGATATGGACGCAATAACTTACTTCGATTTTTTCTTATTCGATATTATTACTCTATTTGTTATTATTTTATCTGGTTTTTTTATAAAGATTAGCAGCATATACATTTATTTATTATTTGGTTTAGGTATAAACACCTTACTATTTTTTGCAATGTATATAGATAATGATGTTATGCACCATTATGATTTTTGGTGGTTCTGGTGGGTGTACATAGTAGGTATAAATTTTACAGATTTGACCATGGTTTTAGTTTTCTTTATAGGTAAAGATGTTTTAAAACTTACTTGGTTAGAAGGAAAGCTAAATAAAGTGTTTAATAAAAGGGCCTATTAGTAATGGATTTCAGTGCTAACAGGCCTTATTTATTATTAACTGCTACCACAACCCAATTTAGTTTTTAGCGCTTTAACAATTACAGGGTCTACAAACTCGCTTACATCACCATTGTGGCGAGCTACTTCTTTAACGAGTGTTGATGAAATAAATGAATTTCGCTCTGCGGGTGTTAAAAATACACTTTCTAAGTCGGGGTTCAGGCGGCGGTTCATGTTAGCTAATTGAAATTCATAGTCAAAATCAGATACAGCTCTAATACCGCGAATAAGCACATTAGCATTGTGATCGCGCGCAAGGTCAGCCAATAAACCAGAAAAACCAATCACCTTAACATTATTTATGTGGCTTAAAATAGTGTTTGCAAGCTCAACACGTTCTTCAAGGTTAAAGCAGGGTTTTTTACTTGGGTTATTAGCAACGGCAACTAATACAGTATCAAACATTTTAGCTGCACGTTGAATAAGGTCTGTGTGCCCATTAGTTAGTGGATCAAAGGTGCCAGGGTAAATTGCAATAACTTTCATAATGTTCACTATTTATTATTTTAGCGCTAGTTTAACAGTGTTTATGCCACAAAGCAGCCTAGCTAAAAAAGCATATAAACACTTACTTTCTTTAAACAGGTCAGTCCATGGTGGGAGTGTTTTAATGATTCATATTTGTTTATACTGTTTACCTCTTTTGAGTGTAATGTAGCCTATAGATAATTTGAGTATTAGCATATGAATACCAAGGATAAAATAATACACACCAGTATTTTGTTGTTTAACGAAAATGGTGAGCGTGCAATAACGACAAATCATATTGCATCAAACTTAGGGATGAGCCCGGGTAATCTTTATTATCATTTTAAAAATAAAGAAGACATTATCCGTCATATTTTTGCGCTGTATCGCGATCATTTAAATACTCACTTTAAACCTATTAATAAAGATGATGATGCATTTAATCATTTAACGGCTTACCTAGATTCGTTATTTGAGCTGATGTGGCGCTATCATTTTTTTTACGACAATCTCGGGGATATTCTCTCTAGAGATGCTGATTTAAAACAAGCTTATATTGATTTTCAGTTAGAGTTGTTAGAGCAAGTTCGTAAAATTATTTTAGGACTTCGCGACAGTGAAATGATTGCTATTGATGAGCAAGATGTCATTGATTTAGCACATACACTAAAGTTAACGGTTAGTTTTTGGACGCCTTATATTAAAGCCCGTAGGCCAAGTGGTACGCTTGCTGAGCAAGATATATATCATGGCATTTTAAAAGTACTTACATTATTTAGAGCGTACAGTACCGATAAAAGCATTGATAAAATGAACCTGCTACGTGAAAAATATACTGAATTAGCGCAACAGGCCCTAGCTGTAGTTTAATCGATAGTAATAGGCTGTTTCCTAGGCGCTGAATTTTTTGCTATAATCCCGCGCCAAATGCCTGGGAGCGCGAATTCCCGCAGTCTAAGAGTGAACTATGCTTAAATTTATCGTCAAACTACATCCTGAAATAGCCATTAAAAGCCGTTCAGTCCGTAAACGCTTTACTAAAGTGTTAGAAAATAACATTAAAATTGTATTGCGCCGTGTTGACGAAAAAGTACAAGTAAGAAATAACTGGGATAACATTTCAGTTGTTACAAAACTTGAAGACGCGCAAGTTCGCCTTGATTTTATCGATAGCCTTAAACGCATCCCTGGCATTGTTCAATTTATTGAAGTAACCGAAACACAATTCGAAACTCTTGATGATATTTATCAAAAAACCATCGCTTTAGTTGGTCATACTATTGTGGGTAAAACCTTTTGTGTTCGTGCTAAGCGCATAGGGCAACACGATTTTACCTCAACTGATTTAGAGCGTTATGTTGGTGGTGGATTAAATCAACATATTGAAGGCGCAAGCGTAAAGCTTAGCCGCCCAGAAGTAACAATACGCCTAGAAGTAAAAGACGATAAAGCTTACATTGTTTCTCATACACATTTTGGTATGGCTGGTTTTCCTCTGCCAACTCAAGAAGATGTGCTTTCGCTTATGTCGGGTGGCTTTGACTCTGGCGTAGCAAGTTACCAAATGATTCGTAAAGGCGCACGCACGCACTTTTTATTCTTTAATCTAGGTGGCGCAGCGCACGAAATTGGCGTTAAGCAAGCAAGCTACTACTTATGGAAAAAATACAGCTCTACACATAAAGTTAAATTTGTAACGGTTGATTTTGAACCTGTTGTTGCTGAAATTTTAGAAAACGTTGAAAACAGCCAAATGGGTGTTGTACTTAAACGTATGATGATGCGCGCAGGGAGTGTGGTTGCGCAAAAGTTAAACATTCAAGCACTTGTTACTGGCGAAAGTATTGGCCAAGTATCTAGTCAAACATTAGCGAATTTAAGCGTGATTGACCGTGTTACTGAAACGCTTATTTTACGCCCGCTTATTCAACACGATAAGCAAGAAATTATTAATATTGCTCGCCAAATTGGTACGGCTGAAATGGCAGAAACAATGCCTGAATACTGTGGTGTTATTTCTAAAAAGCCAACGGTTAAAGCCAAAATAGACGTTATTCTTGGTGAAGAAGAAAAGTTTGACTTTGATGTACTTGATACCGTTGTAAATAACGCACGTATAATGGACGTGCGTGATATTGACGTTGAAGCCAAACAAGAACTTAAAGAAGCTGAATCGGTTGCTGATTTACCTGTAGGCTCTGTGGTAGTTGATATTCGCTCACCAGAGGAAGAAGAAGCTGCACCGCTTGCAATCGACGGTGTTGAAGTGGTTCATTTACCGTTCTTCCGTCTGGCGACTAAGTTTGGTGATTTACCAAAAGACACCGACTACTATTTATATTGTGATAGAGGCGTAATGAGCCAACTACAGGCACTTATGCTGCACGAACAAGGCTTTGAAACTGTAAAAGTTTACCGCCCATAAGGTTTGTCGTCTTAAAGTTAAGAATTTATATAAGCGTAGTTTATACCACGCTTTTTTTTGCCTGAATTTTGACAAACAACTCATCGTTGTAAGGTGTAGGAATACCGTGAAGTTTGCCTTGTTGGCTAATATAGCCACATATAGCTGATATTTCAGTTTCTCTGCAATGCGCGACGTCTTGCTGCATTGAAGAGTAATTGTCAGACGTTAATTCCATTATTTTATAAGCGGTATTAAGTGCTTTAATCAATGGGATATTAAGCCCTTGTACCTTTGCTATATTGCATGCTTCAGTGAGTGCATTAAAAATTATAGCGTTGTACTTAGGTGCGCGTAACTCACCATTTTTTACATTACTTAAAGCGCTTAATGGGTTAATGGCAATATTTACGAGTAGTTTTTCAAAACGAAGCTGCTGAATGTTATTAGTAAACTTTAGGCTGGGTATTACTTTAAAAATATCAGCTATTGGCGCGCTATTTTGAAAAGCTAATTCATTACAAGCACCAATAACACTTTGTCCCTCACCAGTGTGCTGCACAATGTATTGGTTTGATTTAAAGCCCGCTATGCTTGTCGTTAAAAAGTAGAGTGCTTGGTGAGTGCTTAGCTGGCTATTTACCTCATCAACATTACCCATTCCGTTATGCGAAAGTACAACAGAGCAATGACTTGGTAGAAGAGGCTTTATTTGCGTAAATGCATCAAGTACTTGAAAGGCTTTAACGGTAAATAAAACAACATCAAATTCAGCCGCTTTATTTAGCTGATTTAATGCAATAAAGTGTGCGTCAATTTTTTTAGATGCACCCTTACCTCGACTATAAAAGCGGGTATTTGTTGGGCTTTTGCGAGTTAAAACACTGACATTATGCGACGCACTTAGAAAATGACTAAGTAACAAGCCAATAGCACCATCGCCGACAATTAAAATATTAGCCATATGGGTTCTTTTTTCGAGGTGTAAAAATTACTCTAAGTAAAAAGTAGCTTGCGGCACCTGCAAAATCAGCAAAAAAATCACCGAGTGATGCTTGCCTATAGGGGAGTGCGTCTTGCATTATTTCTATAGAGGCGCCATAACCAGCCAATAAAAGTATTTGCGCATATAAAGGAAGCTTAAACGCTTTATCCATTATTATGGCTAGTATAAAAAAAATCCCAAAATGGGCGACTTTATCAACATGAGGAAATAAATTTACAACGCCACCTTTTATTTCTTTGGCAAATAAAAAGGTAAAAGCTACTATGCTGATTAAAAAAATTGCTTGATAAACACGCCTTGTCACGACAAATCCTAAAATCGCTTAAAAAAGAGGCGCAAGTATATCAAACTAATTTAATATCGCACCTGAACAAGATGCAGAAAAATGTAAAGATTTATAATTTTAGCGTTATAATTACCACATAAAATTAAGATTAAATAGTTAGGAGCAAACCAATGCCTTCATTTGATATTGTATCTGAAGTAGAAATGAACGAAGCTAAAAACGCAGTTGATAATGCAAATCGTGAGCTAGAGACTCGCTTTGACTTTAGAGGCGTTGATGCATCTATTGAGCTAAATGACAAAACAATTAAGCTTAAAGCTGAAGCAGACTCTCAGGTTATGCAATTATTTGATATTTTAGCTAACAAAATATCTAAGCGTGGTATGGATGTATCAAGCTTAGAGCTTCAAGATATTACCCGTGCAGGTAAAAATGTATTTCGTAACGTTGGCTTAAAGCAGGGTATCGAAAAGGACATGGCTAAAAAAGTAGTTAAAGCCATTAAAGACTCTAAAGTTAAAGTTCAAGCTGCTATCCAAGGCGAAGAAGTACGTGTAACGGGTAAAAAACGTGACGATCTTCAAGAGGCTATGCAAGTAGTGCGCAGTGCTGAGCTAGGTCAACCTTTTCAGTTTAAAAATTTCCGCGATTAATTAATAAATAGTTTTAAATTAAGCATGCTTTAATCTGTTTATACTTACAGACAGATTGAAGCTACTTACTCTTTTTAAATATCTCACTATTATCCCTCTTTGCTGCCTAGATACTCCCGTATGTATTAATCTTCTTTTTGATATTTAAGCTATTATATTTAATCACATGCAATTAAGTACTTCACGCTAGAAGGTATTAAAATGAAACTTCATCAATTATTTTTGTTATTTGTTTTGCTTACATTTACCAAACCAAGCTTATCAAAAACAGTTGATATTGATGTACTGGTTGAAGATGGCTACTTTCCCATTATTATTAATGCGCAAAAAAAGCAGGGTTTTGCTCCTGAGTTTATTAAGATTTTAAACGGCGCACAGCAGGAGTTTAACTTCGTACTTAAGTCTCTACCTGTAAAAAGGCTTGCTTTGTCAGTTGAAAAAAATAATTTTGATGTTTTATTTTTAATGGCACTGCAATGGATCCCACAATCAGCGCAAGAGAATATTAAAAAAACCGAATTTTATACCATTACCAAAAATGAGCTTTATACGCTTAAAGAAAATACAAATGAGCAAGCTTACTTTGACGACATTACGTCATTAACAAAGGTTGGGGTTCTGGGGTACTCGTATCAATTTGCTGGATTTAATACAGATGCCGAATTTTTAAGTGAGGAACATCAAGTAAGTTTAACCATTGATGAATTCAATGTGGTTAAAATGCTGCTATTAAAGCGCGCGGAAGTAGGCGTTTTAAATAATATTGCTTACCAATATTTTAAAAATCAAAATACTTTTAATATGGATTTACTCTATAAAAGTAACGTACCAGATGCCGTTTATGAAACGCACTTTTTAGTTAACTCTAAATCAAATAAGATCACTAGTAATAAAATGGATGAAATACTAAGCTTACGTACTGCACAAATACAACTTCAGAAGCTACTTAATAAATATGGCGTTTCTTCAAACTATACTAGCCCTTAACTGCATTTTAAAGGTTTTTAGCTGTATAGACGTCCATTGACATTTGTAAACAAAATACTCACAATAGCGACATATTTTCAAGGTGCTTGCTAGCCACTTCATGTAATGATTTTTTTAGCAGGATAATCGGGAAGTTGGTGCGTTTTCATGATGACTACAAGCCCAACACTGCCCCCGCAACGGTAAAGTATTGCATATTTTGATGTGCTTACTGAGTCCGGAGACCGGCCTTGATGCAATCTTACTTACTTAAATCTTTGCGGTGGGCAAAGGTAGGGGACATCATGTTAAACAAAACAACTTTAGGCGTTGCTATTTCTGCTGCGCTTTCATTTTCTGTGTCTGGCGCAGAGCAATCAATTGAAAAAATAACCGTTACAGCTAATAAATTTGAGCAATCAATCAATGACGTTTTAGCAAGTGTAAATGTTATTGAGCGTGCAGAAATAGAAGCAAGCAACGTACGCGATTTACCAACCTTATTAAGCACGCGAGTTGGTTTTCAGGTTAATCCAAACGGTGGTTTTGGCCAAAATACAGGTGTGTCACTTCGTGGTACTGGCTCTGGCGATACGCTAATTTTGATTGACGGTGTACGTACAGGCTCAGCAACACTTGGTCAAAAAGCATTAAATAATGTCCCTTTAAATAGTATTGAACGCATTGAAATTATTAAGGGTTCTCGCGCGGCTGTTTACGGCTCTGATGCACTTGCTGGCGTAATTAACATTATAACGCGTGAATCAGATAACTTATCTGTGAGTGCTACGTTTGGTTCTGATTCTTACCAAAATTATCAAGTGGCAGGCTCTGTAAAATCAGGCGATATAACAACAGCATTTAATGCAGGCTTTGAAAAAACAGATAACTTTGATGTACTGCAAGGCGTAGCACCAGATGAAGATGGCTATGAAAATAAAAACCTTGGTTTTAAAGTAAATTATACTGATGCACACTACGGCGACTTTAAGTTATTAGGTCAATACAGTGAAGGATTTGCAGATTACGACAGTCGCTTTAGCCCAGCCGACAGTACGATTGAACGAGATGATTTTAAAAACTATCAGCTTTCTGCAGGTTGGAGTAAAAACTACACTAACCAAACGCACAGTATTGATTTAGCGCTAGCAACGGATGATTCAGACAATACATATGTCGATTTTTCAGTTGGACCAACAACAAGTACTTTTATAACTAAACGCACACAAATTGATTATAACGGCCAATACCTATTATCTGATGAGCTTAACATTAGTGGTGGTATCAATTGGTACAACGATGATGTATCTCATAGTTCGCAACTATTTGTTGAAGACAGCCGAGATGTACTTGCTGTGTTTGTAGGTGCTTACTACGATGCAGATAAAGTATTAGCTAATTTAACTGTTCGCCAAGATGACGACGAGCAATTTGGCGACGAAACAACGTATACCGCAGCTGCGGGTTATCATTTATCTGAAGATGCAACATTTCGTATAAGCCAAAGTACTGGCTTTAAAGCCCCTACATTTAACGATTTATATTTCCCACTTTATGGTAACCCTGATTTACAGCCTGAAAAATCAGTAAACCGTGAGTTAGGTTTGAGTGTGGACTTTGATATTGCGCAAGTTGATGTTGCAATTTTTAGAAACGATATAGAAGATAAAATTGATTACGATGCAAACTTTGCATTAGCTAATATTGATGAAGCACGTTATGAAGGGGTTGAATTTAGCTTATCTCAGCAGTTTTTTGGTTTTGATAGCAACCTTAACTTTGCTTATTTAAGTGCAGAAGACGAAGAAACGGGCGCAGAGTTACGTAATGTTGCTAAACGTACTTTTAACTGGGAACTTGCAAAACAGTTTGGTGCTTTTGATGCAAGCTTAGACATGCAATATCGTAGTGACCGACAAGGTGCTGTGACGCGTTTAGGATCATACACGCTTTGGAACTTAGCGGGTAATTATCAAGTAAATGAGCATATTGAAGTTTCGCTTCGTGTAGAAAACTTATTTGATAAAGAGTATAACGCTGTTGATTCAAATACTGATTTTACAACGGGTCAAGTGTATTACTACAACACGCCAGAGCGTCGCTTTTTTGCAGGCGCAAGCTACCAGTTTTAACGGTATTTATTAATATTAAAAAGCCCGACTTACGTCGGGCTTTTTAATGTGTAGCTAAGTTTAACTAATCAATTTAACTGCTCAAATTAGCTAGTCAGCTAAGAATTCTTTAAACACAGTTTCAAACTTATGTAATTTAGGTGCTATTAAAATACTACAGTAACCCTGCTGTGGGTTTTCGTTATAGTAATCTTGATGATAATGCTCTGCTGGATAATACGTAGTGGCAGGGCTGACTTCTGTTACAATGGGCTCACTCACATGGCTTTGCAGTTGAGCTATCATTTCATTGGTTTGCTTTAGTTGGGCTTCATCGTGATAGTAAACAACGCTTCTATATTGTGTGCCTATATCGTTACCTTGACGATTCAATTGTGTTGCATCATGCAAAGTGAAAAACATTGCTAGCAGTGTTTCAAAGCTAACTACAGTGGTGTCAAATTCAACTTTAACAACCTCAGCGTGCCCGGTTGTGCCAGAGCATACAGAATTATAGGTTGGGGTGTCGGTTTCGCCACCGGTATAGCCAGAACTCACATCTAATACGCCATTTACACGTCTAAATGCTGCATCTATACACCAAAAACAGCCGCCACCAAATGTTGCTACTTGCGTTGTTGAGCTCATAAGTATTCCTAAAATGTATATGGAGTTTAAAGGCGAGCATAAATTGTATGCGCCGCAACAACAAGGTTACGGCGCAATAAAGAGATTAGATCTCTTCGAAAGGCTTTTCAGCAGCTTGTTTATTCAGCTTTTGTTGTAAAAACTCAGGTGATTGTGTATTTTTCGATAGAGCATAATACGCAGCAGGTACAACAAAAAGAGTCAGCAGGGTAGATACAATAACCCCTGTAAACACAACTACACCAATTACCATACGGCTTTCGGCGCCGGGGCCTGAAGCAAAAACCAAAGGAACAGAGCTCATAACGGTTGTAAGTGAGGTCATTATTATTGGGCGAAGGCGCTGGGTAGCTGCCTGTAGTATTGCTTCACTAAACTCAACGCCTTTATCGCGTAATTGGTTAGTAAATTCCACAATCAAAATACCATTTTTAGCACTTAAGCCTATGAGCATAACAATACCTATTTGGCTGTAAATATTTAAGGTCAGTCCTGTAGCCCAAAGCCCAAACATAGCGCCCATTAAACCAAGCGGTACGGTAAGCATAATGACAAATGGGTGCATAAAGCTTTCAAACTGCGCAGCAAGTACTAAAAAGGTAACGGTGAGTGCAA
Organism: Pseudoalteromonas sp. NZS100_1; assembly: GCF_015864285.1. Lineage (NCBI taxonomy): Bacteria > Pseudomonadati > Pseudomonadota > Gammaproteobacteria > Alteromonadales > Pseudoalteromonadaceae > Pseudoalteromonas > Pseudoalteromonas sp. NZS100_1. The sequence goes on along the minus strand of NZ_JADYXN010000001.1, from coordinate 279,445 downwards.
GTATAAATACGTAGGTCATCGCTGATGCGCCTTCGTAATAAAGCTGCGACTCGCCTTTGTAATCTACTGCGCCATCTATATCGTTTTCTTGCGCGGCTACCTCGTTTAAAAAGTTAAGCGCTTGTTCAAGGGTATAACCGTCGGCTAAGTTGGCGCTTAGTGTAATTGCGCGCATACGGTTGTAACGGTTTAAGCGCGACGCGGTTGCTTCTTCTTTTAAGCTGATAAGGCTATCAAGTGGAACTAGTTCACCGCTTCGTGATTTAAGGTATATATTTGAAATATCAGTAGGATTGGTAAAATCTTCTTTTGTTCCTTTTAAAATCACATCGTATTCTTCACCGCGGTCAATAAAGGTCGTAACACGGCGCTGGCCAAGCATTGTTTCTAGTGTACGGCCTACATCAGATACCGAAACGCCTAAATCGGCAGCTTTGTTTTTATCTATGCTGACTAAAAACTGCGGGAAGGTTTCTTTATAATCATGATCGATTCTTACTAAACCTGGGTTTTGTTCAGCACGCTTAATTATACGGTCACGCCAATCGGCTAGTTGAGCGTAATCATTACCTTGCAGTACAAACTCAATTGGGCGAGATGAGCCACCACCACCAATACCACGGCGCATAATGGCAAATGCACGAACATCGGTAACTTCTTGCATTTTACCGCTTATTTCATCCATTACTTCCCACGTTGAGCGTTTGCGTTTATCCCAATCGGCCATACCCACAATCGCAACACCGCCGCTGCCACCCCAGCCAGGCACTCGGACAAGTACACGACTTAGCTCACCGGCTTGCGAGTAAGGCATTAAGCGCTCTTCAATTTTAGCCATATTAGCGGCGTTATTTTCGTAACTTGCGCCTTCTGGGCCGCTCATCATAATAAAGAACGTACCACGATCTTCTTTTGGCGTTAGCTCAGAGGGAACTTGTAAAAACAACGAGTAACTAACAAAGCCAGCTAATAATAAGCTCACCATTAAACCCCATTTACGGGTTATGTTGGTGGAGAGTGAATTACGGTAACTTACTTCAATTTTAGTAAACTGGCGGTCCATCCATTGGCTAAATTTATTTGGTTTGTCTGATACTTTAAGTACTTTAGAGCACAAGGCTGGTGCGAGAGTTAGTGCTGTAACACTTGAGAAAAATACGGCAGCACTTACCGCCATAGCAAACTCAGTAAATAATGCACCTATACGGCCATCCATAAATACTAATGGCACAAACACCGATATTAGTACAAGCGTGGTTGCTACTATAGCAAAACCTACTTCACGCGCGCCTCTAAATGCAGCTAGTAACGGCGGCTCACCCAGTTCAATACGACGGTGAATATTTTCAAGCATTACAATGGCATCATCTACTACTAAACCAATGGCCAGTACTAAGGCAAGTAAAGTTAGTAAGTTAATTGAGTAGCCCATTGCCAACAAAAACATAAAGCTACCAACAAGTGCGACCGGTACGGTGACCGCAGGGATAAGCGTTGCTCGTATATTGCCTAAAAACAAAAATATAACGAGTACGACTAAACCCATAGAGATGGCAAGTGTGCTGTAAACTTCATTAATAGACTCTTTAATAAATACAGACGAATCGTAGCTGTCTTGAATTGTAGTGCCTTCAGGTAGGTTGCGTTTGATTTTTTCAAGTTCGCTGCGTGCGTTATCTACTACGGTTAGTGTGTTTGCTTTAGCTTGTTTTACAATACCTAAGCCAATCATATTACGCCCGTTACCACGAAATAAGCTTTCGTCATCGGCAGCTTCTAAACGTACATCGGCAACTTCACCTAAACGTACTAAGTAACCTTCATCACCACGCTTAATTACCAGGTTTTTAAAATCGCGCTGATCTTTATAACTACGGGCAGTACGCACGGTAAAGTCACGATCTATAGATTCTATTTCGCCAGCCGGTAACTCAACGTTTTCTGTACGCAGTGTATTTTCAATATCGCTTGAGGTAATACCCCGTGCGGCCATTGCTTGGCGGTTAAGCCAAATTTTCATGGCGTATTGGCGCTCACCACCAATACGTACGTTAGATACACCATCTACTACGGCTAAGCGGTCAACAATAAAACGCTGCGCGTAATCAGAGAGCTGTAACGAGTCCATTGTTTCGCTGTTTAATACAAACCAGGCGATTGGGCTTTCATCACTATTTGATTTAGATACTTCTGGCGGGCGTACCTGATCCGGCAAACTATCAAGTGCACGTGCTACACGTTCGCGTACATCGTTAGATGCTGCATCTATGTCGCGGTTAATATCAAACTCAATGGTAATGTTTGAACGTCCATTACGACTCGATGAGTTAATACTTTTAATACCTTCAATACCTGAAATTCGATTTTCTATTATTTGCGTTATTTTGGTTTCTATAATTTCGGCAGAAGCACCTGTGTATTCAGTGCTGATATTTACAATCGGCGTTTCAATATCCGGGTATTCACGAAGTGGCAGCATAGTAAACGCAACCAGTCCAAAAGTAAGAAGCAGTAAATTAATTACAATGGCAAAAACGGGGCGCTTGACGCTAGTATCTGTAATTTTCACGTATTACCCCTTTACGCTTACTTTACTTCCAGAGCGAATTTTTATTAGCCCCTCAGTAACAATTTGCTCGCCATCAGTTAGGCCCTCATCGATAGCAACCCAGCCATTATTTCTGCTAGCAACATGCACTTCAATTTTATTAGCTATCCCATCTTGAATTTGAAAAACAAAGTGTTTGTCTTGCAAAGGTATAACCGCTTTTTCTGGCACCATTAAAGCTTGGTTGCTGCTTAGCTCAAGTGCTGTATTTAGTAACATACCAGGGCGAAGTAATCCTGATTTATTGGCAAAACTTGCTGTTACTTCAACACTGCGAGTAACCGAATCAATACGCGAGCTAATATGCGTTACCTTGCCGTTAAATGTCTGTCCTGGGTAGGCATCGTTTTGCGTAAGCACTTTCATGCCCATATTTAATTGTGCTAAATATTTTTCAGGTACTTTAAAGTCAACTTTAATAATACTAATATCATCAAGTGTTGTGATTATTGTTGTATTACTTACGTAAGCACCTATTGATATTTCACGCTTACCTAACAGGCCTGAAAAGGGCGCACTAATAGTCATTTCGTTTAATTTAGTTTTAGCGCTTTCTAGTTGGGCCTCTGTTGCATCAACACGAGATAACTGCTCTTCAAGTAACGACTTTGCCGTTGATTGCGAGCGTGAAAGTTCGGTTAGGCGATCTAACTGGCGTTGTTCTTCACGTAAGTTAATGCCAAGCTCTTTAACGGCAAGCTGTTCTTGTTGGCTCTGTAACTGTACTAACTTTTGTCCTTTACTGACTAAGTCGCCGTCTTTAAAATATATATCTGTGACATAATCGTTTTGCGCACTTTTTATATAGATTGCTTGGTTTGCACGCGCGCTACCGATCGCTTCTATCATCACTGCGTTTTCCTGAGAAGTAACAGTATGAGCTGTTACTTGAGTAGACATTTGTGATAAATCGGCCTGTTCGCCGTGGCTAGCGGGTAGATATAAATAAACGCTAAATATTAGAAGTAACGTAATAATAAATGGAAAAAGTGCTTTACCTGATTGTCTTGAGTACATTGATTTCATACCTGAAAATGAATTGTAAGTATTGTACGAAATAAGACCGGGAAAAGACGGTTATGTGTCTCATAAATTTGTGCGTTAAGCGTAAAAGTAAATAAGATTTATTCATTGTTCCTATTTTGTTGAGGAAAAAGCGGTAATGTATGAAATTTAAAACCACCTGTAACTTATGTATAACAACAAGAAAGGTCATAATTTGGGCTGTTATTATGTTTGTTTTTTATATGGTGTTTTACCAATATGGATAAACCTAACAATGTCATTAAGTTTCGGGCACAAGGTGCGCGAAACGCAATTGAAGTGCTTGTTGCAGGTGCAATTGGTTTAGTTTTTATTATGTTGTTTAATTTACTGAGGCCGGGTGAGATTAGCATACTTGAAATATTTTTAGTGAGCTTGTGTATTGCCGCTATTTTTATTGGATATTTAAAAACTCAAGAACCATATCATAGCCTTATATTAAATGAGTCTGAGCTCGTTTATTGCCATAAATACGGAGCTTGGTGTATGCCTCATAGTAACTTTCATCACAGTGGTATACCCAAAGTAGAAGATGGCTTTGATTACTTAGAATTAAATGCGGTTGGTATAAAGGTAAACGACATAGATGACTTTTTAACAAGCATAGCGCCTCGAATTGCAGGGAAATTATTAATAGAGCAGCGTAATTTGTTTATGCAAGTTGTTCAAAAACATTGCAAAAATGGCAATTGCCCATCAGAATGGCTAATAGAAGATACACATTACACATCCCATAAAGGGATAAGCTATACTGGTCTTATAGCTATGTTTGCTAACAGGACTAAGCACCTTCAACTGTTAATCGGTTACGATTTATTATTACCAGCCAGTGTGTTAGATAGAGATATCTGGGCATTTAGTGCTAACTTAAATAAGTGGAAGCGCGAGCCTAGTCAGTTTATAGCGTCGCAAATTAATAATTAAGCTGCGACTGTAGGAAAGAAAAATGAGTCAAGAGAGAGCCTTTTTAAAAAGTGGTCGAAACACCATAATACATAAAGATAAAAAGCATGATTTAGTGATTGTAAACTCTGAAATTCATCCTAAAATTAAAGTGACTCAACATGGCTTAGAGCCATTTAAAGAAGAGTTACCTAAAAACCGCCGTGATGCAAAAGATCGCTATTTAGAAATAGTCTATGTTGGAAGCCCTGATGTATTTGGCGAAGAAAAACAATTACTATTTATTCAAGCTTTAGATGGGCGTGAATACAAAGTAGATTACAGTAAAATCGGTACGAAGTTGTTTGTACGCATTCATCAAGATACATATATGTAGTACTTTAATGGCATCTTTATTGCTAGTAATTACACTATAGTAATTATTTGACATAATAAGGTGCTGCGTATGAAAGCGTTTGCTTTAATCCCCCTCATTTCTTGCGGTTTGCTGAGTGCGTGTGGAGGAGGTGGCGGTGATAGCGATAATACAGTTGTAGAAACATCTGTTAATGCTGGAACCGATTTACAAATTATCGAAAAAACTGAATTTACCATCACAGCACAAGGTTCCCCCGCTGATGGTACGTTTTCATGGCAACAAGTTAGCGGCCCAAGCTTAGAAGGTTTTCCGCTTGAAGGCGCTGAGCAAACATTGACAGCCCCTGACGTAAAAACTGATAGTGAAATAATCTTAAGAGTGAGCTATCAAAGCACGGGTAGTAGCGCTGTTAGTGACGACATTTCTATTTCAGTGAGCTCTAATAATCAACTCCCTCTTGCTGTTGTTACCCAAACATCTCCTGAAACACTTCCTTCTGTATACAAAGATACAGTGACTTTGAGCGCCCTTGAGTCGAGCGATCCTGATGATAATGGCCAAATTGATAGTTATTTGTGGCAACTGCTATCAGGTCCTGACTTAGATATTGCTAGCTTTAATGAGTCAACTCTTAGCTTTTCTCATCCTTTACTAGAAAGTAACGTAAATTTGTCTTGGCAGCTAACAGTCACTGATGATGAAGGCGGTGAGGCGAGTACTCAATATTCAATGACGCTTAATAAAACAAATGAACTAGTGGATGCAAATGCAGGCGCTGATCAAAATGTCGAAGAGTTTGAAGAAGTAACGCTTGATGCAACGAATAGCGAAACTGTCACCGATACCTATCAGTGTAAGTGGCAACAACTTACCGGTAATAGCGAAACATTAAGTAATAGCGACCAATGTACAACGACATTTTTTGCCTCTGATGTAGATACTGAATCCACGTTGAGCTTTGAAGTAACGGTAACCGACTCAAAAGGACGCACCGATACAGATTCTTTATTTGTTGATGTATCACCAAAAGCGCTTGGGCTTATAAACGATAGTGGTGTTGGTGAGTGCTATAACAACACCCAACGCATTAACTGTGAAAGCGATGACTTTCCAGCGCAAGATGCTGAACTTGGACGCGATAGCTATGCAAACCGCTTAGATAAGGTTGGTAAAGGTAATTTAGCGTTTGATTACACTAAACTTAATCAGTTTGCGGATGAAGTTGGTGATAATAGTAGTGACTTTACCTGTATACGCGATAATGTTACTGGACTTGTATGGGAAGTAAAAAGTGAATCCTCAGGAGTATTGCCAAATACAAGCTTGCGTGAGGGGCAAAATCATTACTTTTGGGATTTAGGCAACACTACTTTTACCGATACCAGTACAGCCAATTCAACTTGTCCGGATGATACCAGTTGCGGCGTGCAAAGCTATATAAACGAAGTGAATAACTTAGATTTTTGTGGTGGTACAAATTGGCGGTTACCTACTTATACAGAGCTTTTAGGTTTAATTGATTATGGTAAGCAAGGGCAAAGCATATTAATTGATGAGGTGTTTTTCCCCAATATGCCAAGTGAAAGTGCATTAAGCCACTTACGTTATTGGACTTCACAAACCGCAGCCGATGGTACAAGTTTATCGCAAGCGTACATTATTGATATGAGTGATGGTAACGATCTTGCTTATCCAAAAGAAAATACCGCGTATGTTCGTTTAGTTAGAAGCCGTTAGGAGAAAATAATGAGATTTAAATTACTCTATGCACTAGCAACTATAAGCTTGAGCTTTAATATTGCAGCGGCGCAAACGTGCTACGACGGTGCAGATACCACAACGCCGACAGATAGATTTACTATAAATACAGATGGCACAGTGTCTGATACCGAAACAGGTCTTATGTGGCAACGCTGTAGTTATGGGCAAATTTATAATACAGATACAAAACTTTGCGAAGGCTCTACACCTTCTCTTACTTGGCAAGAGGCACTACGCGGTGCTAAAAATGATACAACCGCAGATTACGATGATTGGCAAATGCCTAACATTAAAGAGTTGGCGAGTATTTTAGAGCACAGTTGCACCGAGCCGAGCATTAATGAAGAGGTGTTTTTTGGTACTAAGCTTCAAAACTATTGGTCAAATACATCGGGTGTGAGCACGATGAGCTCTGCATGGGTTTATCAATTTGATAGTGGGTTGAATAGCTTGCATGCCAAAACTAGTAATGTGTATTTACGGTTAGTTCGCTACGAAGAGTAAATTACATATTAAGATTAGACAGATGAAAGTGCAGCCTTAAAACCGCTGCATTTTTTTGTTTTACATAAATTTACGTTATTTCAATAATAAAGCGCTTACAACGTTGTCACTTAGTGCGTTTTTTTGCCATTATAGGCCGTGATTTAATTACGAAGGAACATCACGGTGTATTTAAGCTATTTTGGCCTGAATGAAAAACCTTTTTCAATTTCGCCCAACCCTCATTACTTATTTTTAAGTGAACGACATAAAGAAGCCTTAGCACACCTTACCTACGGATTAGGTGAAGACGGTGGTTTTGTATTATTAACAGGCGAAGTGGGTACTGGTAAAACTACAATTACCCGCAGTATGTTAGAGCAGTTACCTGAAAACACGCAAGTAGCGATGATCCATAACCCAGCACTATCAGAGCTGGAGTTATTGGCTAGTATTTGTGATGAGCTCAACATTAGTTACGATGCTAATAATGCGACGCTTAAAAGTCTTACCGATATTATAAAAAAGCACTTAGAGACCAATAATAAATCGGGTGGGCACACCATACTTATAATTGATGAAGCGCAGTTACTTGCCCCTAATGTGCTTGAACAATTACGCTTGCTGACAAATATAGAAACCGATCATAAAAAATTATTACAAATAGTATTGGTTGGTCAACCTGAGCTACAAGAGCTTTTAAAGCGCAATGAATTAAGGCAACTCGCCCAGAGAATAACAGCTCGTTACCATTTATTACCACTTACGCAAGGCCAAACAGTTGCTTACATAAAGCATCGGTTACATGTTGCAGGATGTGATAAAGGAATTTTTTCGATGGATGCCATGCAAGCTGTTCATCAATTAACTGGTGGTGTGCCACGATTAATGAACTTGGTATGTGAGCGAGCTTTGGTAGGCACTTTTGCAAAGCAGCAGTTGATAGTTGATAGCGATATAATAAAAAAATCAGCACATGAGTCATTACCCATGGATTTTGTAGCGCCAGTTAATGAGGCCAACAAAGCAACGTCATTTGTACCATATAGCCTTGCATTCGTTGCTTTATTTGCCGTAGGCATTGGGCTTTCATTTATTTTATAGTTAGGTAAGTTATGTCTTATTTATTAGATGCGCTAAAGCAGTCGCAGCAATCAGATATGAGTGCTGAGCAATACGACTTACAATCAGAGCAGTTAAAGCAACAGCAAGCACTAAAGCGTTATAGACGATTAGCGTTAGTATTTGGTACAAGCTTAGCTGCTTTTATTGCTGTAGCTGGTGGGTTTACTACTGGTAAGTGGTTTCAAGGTACTACTTTATTAAACACATCGGAACCCGCTGTAATTAAGGTGGTTGAAAGCGAAAAATCGTCACCTAAAGAACAAGTTAAAGAAGTAGATGCCGCAGTTGAAAAGCAGCAAATAGCTAAGTTAGAACCCGCTAAAATAGCTCCAAATAATACTGCAACGATTGAAGGGCAACTTGTACATGTGCAAACACCTAATGGTGTACAGCAAATGTTATTAACGCCTAATGGGCAATATATTCCTATGCCATCGAGTCCGGTCACGAGCGCAATGGGTTATAATCAGCAGAACGTGCAACAAGTAATGCCAGTTCAAAATTATAATCAGCCAGTATTTAATCCACAAAATAATTACAATCCAAATAATACACAGAACGCTTCGGTATTTGGGCAAAGTCAAAATACAGCATCAGCTCAACTAGATATGAGTAAATATAAAGTACTAGGTAAGCCAATTAATGGTAACAACCAATCTCAACAGATGAGCGATCCTGAGCTTGATGAGGTGCCTACAACACTTAAAAATGCGTTTGCGCAAGCTATACAAGACGTCGAAAAAAATCAGGATTATGAAGTTACCCATGCATCAAAAACGTCATCACGTGTTGAGCCTGTAGAATTACTACCAGATGATTTGCAATCAATGTTGCCTAGTATTAAATATCAAGCGCATATTTATTCATCGAGTGCTGACAAACGTTGGATCAAGCTAAATGGCCGAGAGTTACATGAAGGAGAGAGCATAGGCGCTTTAACTGTAAGAGAGATTACACCTGAGCAAAGTGTACTTGATTTTGATGGTTATGAGTTTAGCTTAAAGGCTTTGCAAGACTGGCCGCAGTAAACGTTTAGCTATTATATTGAGAGCTCGGTAGAATGTTGAGCTCTCAATATTGCTTAGGGTAATATTGAGTTTTTATAAAAGCGTTCTAAATCAATATTATATTCTTTAGGTTTCACCGCTGATTCAAGGGTGTCTAAGGTTTTTTTATTAGATAAATCGATATCTTTTATCTCTGTATAGCGACTATGTTTGGCGCTGTAAAATGTTTTAACGATAGGCTTTAGTGGTGTACTGGGGTTACTCTCGGTCACTAAACCCACTTTTTGACTCGATAATCTAACGAGCGTTCCTACCGGATGAATACCAATACATTGAATAAACTTATTAAGCAGCACGGGATCGAAGCTATCTGGGCATCCGTCTTTTAGTATTTTAAAGGCTTTTATTGGCTCCATGCCTGCTTTGTAAACACGTTCTGCGGTAAGTGCATCATACACATCTACAATTGATGCCATACGTACGTACTGACTTATTTCGTCGCCCTTTTTACCAAACGGGTAGCCTTTACCATCAAGCCTTTCATGATGCATACCTGCAATATCAACCGCGATACCCGTTAAGCCAGACTCTTCTAATATTTCTTTACTGAAAAGCGAGTGCATTTTCATTATTTTAAATTCATCATCGGTAAAGCGGCCCGGCTTATTGAGTATTTCATCAGGGATTTTTATCTTACCAATGTCGTGTAAAAGTGCGCCGGTAGTCAGTTCAACAATAATGTTTTTTTCTATACCTAAATGTTTAGCGAAAATCCCCATTAATATCGATACATTAATAGAGTGCTCAAGTAGGTAAGCATCTTTTTGGCGCATTTGGGTAAGGCAGGCTAGGGCATCTTGGTTTCTAAAAACAGAGTCCATAAAGCCACTTGCCAGCTCTTTGAATGGTGCAATATCTATATCGCGGCCTGCTTTAATATCTTTAAATGCTTTTATTTGCAGTGTTTTAGCTTCGTCATACAGTTTTTTTGCCTTTCCCATTTCTTGTTCGGCACTGTGTGTTTTTTGCCAAGGGTCACGCTTTATTTTTGTTGCAGGTACAGCAATAGGAGCTTTTTCAGGGACTGATTCAATGAGGGTTTTATCAGGGTCGATTTCTACTTCTAAAATACCTGCTTTTATTAGGTTATTAATACCAGCCTGAGTTTTAACCCAGCCTTGATTTTTAATTTTAATACTGCCAGTTTGTCTAGTAACGCTTTGCACAAACATACCAGGCAGTAACTGACCAACAGGAATTATTTTCAAATTTATTACTTCTATTATTAATCTTTCATTAAGCTAACAAATATATACGTTACTACCTAATAAAAAAGGCACTTTTCAGTGCCTTTTTTATTTTTTAGTTAAAAAGCATTAGCTTAATTATTCATCATCTTCAACAAGCGTCATTAGTGATGTGTTACCACCTGATGCTGTTGTATCAATACTGATTGTTTTTTCAGTAATAAGACGTTTGATTAATGTATCGTAATACTCAGAGCTAATTACTGGTAAAATAGCACCTTTACGCTGTGCAAGCTGTTGGCTAAAGTAGCCCAAGCGAGACGAGCGAGCAGCAACTACCGCACCGGCTAAATGAGGGTGCGCCAAAATAGCTTGTAACTGGTTAGGTTTAGCTACTTGGAAAACACCTTCTGCAACACCTGTAGAGATAAATTTATCTTTAAAGGCAACTGCTTCATCATAAAACAGCTCAGACGCTACAGTAATTACCGTATTACCTGCGGCAATAGCAGTGATGATAGACAATGCCCAGAAGTTAAATGATGTGCTCTTATCTGCATAACACACTACACAACCACGTGCTTCTAGATGAAGTGTATTAGACTCACCCGTTGGCCCAGGCAGGGTAGTAAACTTACGCATGTGCTTTTCAAGGCGGTTAAGCTGTGCACGTGCTTCTGATAATGTTAATGCTAAGTCGTCTGCTAAATCGTCGATAATTTCTACCGTCGCGATTTTAGCAAGCAACTGACGTACAGCCGAAACACGGTCGTTTAGTGGTGTTGCACGCCAGATTTTTTCATCGCGCATTGAGTTAGCCATTAGCTTTTTAACTTGTTCATTCGCACCGCTGTAGTGGTGTAAATCAAGTTCGTCAGGCGTTAGGTTAGTCATTTGTACGTTATCTGGTGATGCTTTTTCTTTTACTAAACGTTGTAGGTAGTTAGGGCCACCGGCTTTAGGGCCAGTACCTGATAAACCACGGCCACCAAACGGTTGCACACCAACAATGGCACCAATCATGTTTCGGTTAATGTAAACATTACCCGCACGTGACATTTTAGCAAGGTACTCACAGCGCTCTTCAATACGTGAGTGAACACCCATTGTCAGACCATAGCCCGTGTTATTTATTTGATCCATCACATCATCAAGTTCATTCGATTTAAAGCGAACAATATGAACACATGGGCCAAATACTTCACGTTTAAGTACTGATAAGTCTTTAATTTCGTATAAACGAGGAGCAAAAAAGTATGCGCCATTTTGAGTATTATCAGGAATTTTACATTCGTAATGAAGTATAGAATTACCTTTTAAGTACTCAACGTGTTCATTTAAGTTTTTAAGTGCTTTTTCATCAATTACAGGGCCAACATCAGTTGATAGTAACGATGGATCGCCAATGTGTAACTCAGCTAGAGCGCCTTTAAGCATTTCGATAATGCCATCAGCTACGTCATCTTGAATGAATAAAACACGAAGAGCAGAACAACGTTGGCCAGCACTTTGAAAACCAGAACTGATCACATCGTCAACTACTTGCTCAGGAAGCGCCGTTGAGTCAACAATCATACAGTTTTGGCCACCTGTTTCTGCAATTAACGGTACTTGAATATCGTTACGTGCAGCAAGTGTTTGAGAAATTAATGTGCCTGTTTCAGTAGAACCTGTAAACATAACCGCTTGAATGCGCTCATCAGGAACAATTGTTTTACCTACTTCAGAGCCGCGAGCGATAACCGGTTGAACAACGTGCTCAGGTAAACCAACAGATAGCATTAGTTCAATGGCACGAAGGGCGATTAAACTTGTTTGCTCAGCAGGCTTAGCAATTACAGTGTTACCTGTAACAATCGCAGCAGCAACTTGACCTAAAAATATAGCAAGCGGGAAGTTCCACGGGCTAATACATAAAATAACGCCACGGGCTTCAAAACGCTCATCTTTAGATAACTCTTCAGCGCGCGCTGCGTAGTAACGACAAAAATCAACCGCTTCACGCACTTCATCAATACCATCTTGCGCTACTTTACCTGCTTCTTTAATACAGATAGCGACTAGTTCATCATGATGACGCTCTAAAATGTCAGCAACGCGACGCAGTAAATTAGCGCGCTCTTTTACTGGTGTTTGTGACCATGATTCAAGTGCGGCTTCAGCGTTGGCCAGTAATACTTTCATCTCTTCGCCAGTTTGTAACTTAACGTGGCCGATGATTTCTTTGTGGTTCGCTGGGTTTTTAACAGCCAATGAGCCCTCTGGTACTTGGCTTTGCTCAATTAGGTGCTCGTTAAACCATGTTTCAAGATTCTCTTTGAAAGGGGTAATAACGTTAATATCGGTTAAATCCATGCCTTTAGAGTTAGCACGTTCTTCACCGTATAAATCAATTGGCATTTTGATTTGCGTATTGTACTTGTTACGCAAGCCTTGCAATGTTTCCACAGGGTCTGGTAGTAATGATTCAACAGGTTTTGTTGTATCTACAATCGCGTTTACAAATGATGAGTTAGCGCCATTTTCTAATAAACGACGAACAAGGTAAGCAAGTAGGTCTTCGTGTTGACCAACAGGGGCATATACACGGCACTGGATTTTTTCCTCGTTTACGATTTGGTCGAATAATGATTCACCCATACCGTGCAAACGTTGAAATTCAAAACCGGTGTTGTCGCCTTTCGCTACTTCTAAAATAGTCGCGGCAGTGTAAGCGTTGTGCGTTGCAAATTGTGGATAAAGTACGTCGCGCGCTTCAAGCATTTTAATTGCACATGCTTTGTAAGAAACATCGGTTGTTGCTTTACGAGTAAATACAGGGAAATGCTCTAAACCATCTTGTTGTGTGGTTTTGATTTCAGTATCCCAGTACGCGCCCTTAACTAAACGTACCATCATTTTACGACCAACACGGGTTGCAAGGTCTGTTAGCCATTCAATTACAAAAATAGCGCGTTTTTGATACGCTTGAACCGCTAAGCCAAATCCTTGCCAATCACCAAGATCTTCATCACTAAATACTGCTTCAATGACATCTAATGAAATATCTAAACGGTCAGCTTCTTCAGCATCAACGGTAAAGCCGATATCGTATTTCTTAGCAGCAAGCGCAAGCTCTTTTAACTTTGGTACAATTTCTTCCATCACACGGTCTTTATGAGTGAACTCATAGCGCGGATGAATAGCAGAAAGCTTAACTGAAATACCAGGGCTCTTAATTGGACCACGACCATTTGCCGCTTTACCAATCGAGTGTATAGCATTCATGTAGCTGTCAAAGTAACGCTTCGCATCTTTCATTGTGCGCGCGCCTTCGCCTAGCATATCGTAAGAATATACATAACCTTTTTGCTCTGTATCGGCAGCACGTTCAATTGCTTCGTCAATGGTACGACCCATAACGAATTGCTTACCCATAATTTTCATAGCAAAATTTACAGACTTACGAATAACTGGCTCACCTAAACGACCAATGGTCTTTTTAAGCATGCCGAACTGTTGTTCTTTCGTTTTGTCTGTGTAGTTAACCATTTTACCGGTAACTAATAACCCCCAAGAAGACGCGTTTACGAATAAAGAATCGCTGCTGCCTAAATGAGAGCTCCAATCACCTTTCGCTAACTTGTCACGAATCAGTACATCTTGAGTTGCTTTGTCTGGTACGCGAAGCAGCGCTTCGGCCAAACACATTAATACAACGCCTTCTTCACTAGAGAGTGAAAATTCATTTAAAAGCGCATCAACACCGCCTTGCCCATCTTGCTCTTTACGAATGTTTAAAACAATCTGGCGGGCTCTTTCCCAGGCACGACTTCGTGCTTTTACGCCTACTTCTGCAAGCGGTAAAATATGATCAATAACCGCATTTTCATCTATGCGGTAGAAGTCACGGATTCTTTGTCTAATAGGACAAATCGTTGTTAAATCGCCGTTGAATAACATAAGCAACCCTCAGGAGTGTTAAGAATTAAAGTAAAATTAATTACCAATAAATTACCAGTGATATTGTGAGTGCATTCTAATTAAATTTCAGCAGAATATGCTGGTTAAATTTCGCGTTTTACGATAATTTACAGGGCATAAATTTAACTTATCCGCATAAAATTCTGTTATGACAATTCCAAATAGATTACGCATGCTAGATCGTATTGATTTAGCCATACTAGACGTTCTACAAAAGAACGGCAGAATTTCAAATGTTAACCTCGCAAAACAGGTTAATTTGAGTGCAAGCCCGTGTCTTGATCGTGTAAAACGATTAGAGCAAGAAGGCTATATCGAAGGCTACTACGCTAAGCTTAGCGAAGCAAAGCTTAATCAAAGCTTAGTAGCACATGTTCAAGTGTCGCTTGTTGCTTCAAATACAGCAGTATTTAAGGTATTTAGAGAGCATATACTAAGAATACAACAAGTCGTTGAATGTGACATGGTGGCAGGCGGCTATGATTATTTATTAAAAATCCGTGTTTCTAATATGGAAGAGTACAGACAAGTGCTAGGTGACTTAGTCGATATACCTGGTGTGGGCACTCATCATACTTATATGGTGATCGAAAAAATTAAAAAAGACGAAGGGTTGTTAATCGACATTTAGGCGTCCCTTAAATAATAAAAACCGCCAAGTGCGGTTTTTATTTCAGTACATAAAGATTCTATCAATATAGGTCGTACATTACCTTATACATAATTTATTACGACCTTCCGACTTCGCTCTGTATAACGCCGTATCAGCCGCGCATATTAATGCTTCAGATGTTCTGTACTGATTATCGTATTCACACGCAATGCCTTGGCTTACACTAATTTTTACATTTGGTGGCAGCCCAATATCTCTAAAATTAATGTTGAGTATTTTTTCTTGAATACGTTTTGCGATCATTTCTGCATTTGAGATATGTGAGCGGGGTAATACAACAGCAAACTCTTCACCACCATAGCGAGCTACTAAGCTATCCTTGGAGGGTAGGCATGCTTCAATAGTTTGCGCTACCTTTTGTAAGCATTTATCACCTTTAACATGACCAAAACTATCATTAAACAGTTTGAAAAAATCAATATCGATTAAAATAAAACTCAAAGGTTGTTTGTTTACGATGCACTCTTGCCAATTTTTAATAATCGTTTTCTCTAGGGTGCAGCGATTAGCGACGCCAGTGAGGTGATCTATTTTGGCTATGTTCTCGAGTACTTTATACTTTTTAACATGCTTTGAAATGTCATGCATAATACAAATAAATAAAGGTGTATTGTTTGTGGTTGATGCAGGCATACAAGAAATTGAAAGTTCTATATCTAAACAGTTGCCGTTATTTTTTATTATTTTAACTTCTTTGGGACCATGATTGAGTGGTGTTTGATAATTATTTTTCCAACTTTCAAACATGTAAGCATAGTCATCGCGATATTGCTCTTGTAAGCAATCATGCCATTTTCTACCTATTAATAAATCTGACGTCACGTTAAAAAAACGTGCTGCGACGGGGTTTACTGATTCAAACACGCCATCTGCATTAACAATAAAAATAGCATCGGCCATGACATTCGTGACATTAATAATAGCGCTTATTTTTTCATTGTTAACGGTGTTAGAAATGCTGCTCATTAATGCAGATACAGCATTGTCGGCGTTGTTTGCTCTGCTATTTTCATTATTGTTAGACATGGTGTTGCTCATTTTTATTGTTAATGAAACTTTATGTCTAGTAGTTTATTTAATTTATATTTTTAAACCTTTCGGTAACCTTCTTTTTTAATTGTTTGATTTTACTTGTTTTTATTGAAGTGTGTCAGTGTTTAACTAAAAGGTAGTTAGTTTATAAATAAATTGCGTAGGAATAAATCAGCCCCATGCAATTTAAAATCAATAATTAATCGTTGTTGATTAATTTTTTTTTATTTATAACTTGTGGGTCAGGGCTTGAATAAGGTTTATCATTACATTCAACGTTAAATATTAAACACGCAGTGCCTGAGTTTTTTGCTGTATCGGTGATAGTGATTGCTTGGTGGTTATCACTAAGTGCATAACTGAAGTCTTGGGCACATGTTCCTATTTTATCAGTAACTGTAGCTCCTGTGAAAAAAAAGCCTAGCCCAACTGCAGCAGGAGTTAAAGTGTAAGTACCTGCAGTTTCGGTTCTTACTGTACCGCCGCCATCAACGGCTTTGCCATTTTCTGTGTAGCTAAAAATAGCCTCTTTTTTATCGTTAAACTCAATATGCACTTGAATGTCGACTTTGTTTATAGTGGTCGTCATGTAATTTCCTTTGTGTTTAGTTTTATAGTTTAAAGTCAGTAATGCCTAGTTTTAACAGGCTTGCTGTTATTGTTGGTATTTCGTTTGCTCGGTTTAAGCAGGTATATGCTTGTACCTGCGGGTACTTTACGTGAATACTTTGGTTTATTTTTACTGTTTTAGTAATAGCTTTAAGCACATTTAAGCAAAATTGCTCTCGTTGTTCGCTGGTCGCAGCTAATTTAGCTTTGAGTAGGTTTATATTTATGGGGGCTAAGTTATCTCTATTTTTCATTTTATTGGTTATGTACCGTTTATATTCGCCATCATTCTCAAGGGTCGTTAATAACTCTTGCGCTTTAAGGGGGAAGTTTCTGTCAATAAAATAGTGAATTAGACTAATTTGTGTATTGATAGAATTGATACTATTAAGACCTTGTGATTTTAAGAAGCTAATAATTTTTTCTGTCCTTGAATCAATCTTTTTGTCATAAGACAACATTATCAATTGCGCTAATGAGCGATAATACATATGTTGAAATTCATTATTTTCCGGATCTTGCTTTAAAGCCTCATTTATAATTTCATTCGCAAAGCGAGCTTTTAAATAGGCCATTTTTTTATCAGGTAAATAACTTAGTAAATAACTTTGTTGCATATGTATATTTGCTGACATATAAAAAAGACTGGCGTCATCAGGGTAGTGATTAGTCATTTTTTTCACCACAGAAACTGCATTTTCCAGCATATTCATTGCGACATTAAAGTTACCTAAGTTACCTTCAGTTTTTGCAAGCCAACTGATTGTATCTGCTTTATCACGTAATAAATTTTTACTATTCGGTTTTAGTTCAATGGCCCTATTCTTAAGTATAAGTGACTCTGTAAAGCTTTTTTTCGCGGCTATATAGTCAAATTTCTCTGTGTATAAAGAACCCAATGAGTTATGTGAATACGACAACTCCATAATGGAATTAAAATCATTCGGTGCTAACGAATACATGGTTTTGCTATATGAATGGTACTTTTTAAATAATGGCTCAGTGGCGGCGTAATCACTTTTATCGTAACTAAGCTGCCCTAACCAAAAGGCATTGGCACCCGCAAGCGTGAGTAGCTCTAAATTATCGGGCTGGATTTTTAATAATGCCTCAAGGCGGGTGCGGGCGTTTTCAAAGGCGGTGAAGGCCTCAATGGTTTTACCGCGCGAATAGGCCACTTCCCCCATTGCCTCAAGAGTTTGTGCGTACTGAAAACGGTTGTTAAATTGTGCTTTATCATCGCTAAAGCTAAAAAGTGAACCTGATTCGTCAGTTTGATTAGTAAAATACTCAAGTGCTTTATTACTAATACCATCAAGTAAATCCATACGCTTTACGCTACGTAATTTATCGGCAAAATCACCGACCATAAAACCAAGCAGGCTCTCTGCCTCAAGCTGCTTTTTTTGTGCGTTTTGCTGGGCCTTAAAACTAGTAAAGCTCATTAATAACGCGGTAAATGTAAGCAAACACAATAAAGCAACGGTCACTCGTTTTACTCTTATTTTTGCTTTTGTTTTTTTTACAGAGCTTTTGATAAGAGCGTGCTCGTTATCATCTAATTTAAACAGTTTGTCGCTAAGTAATAGCTGCGCTTCTTGTAGAGGTTTACCTGGCGCTAGGAGGTAAGCACTACTTTTACCTTCATCTACCCAATTTTGCGCTTGATGCTGTAAGCGACTTTTTATTGCTAAGGCATCTTTATGATCATTAATCCATTGTTTTGCTCGCGGCCATTGACGTAATAATGCCTCGTGAGCAAGGCTAAAACAGGCTTCTTGATTTTGTAAATGCGATACAAATAAACGGCTATCGACCATGGCTTGCACAAGCTCTTTTTGGCTTGTGTTCGTTAATGTTTGCCAGCGGGCAGCGCGGCTCGTAATGGTTTTACCATCTGGATTTAAAGTGATCAGTTGTGATAACACGCTTTTTAGTTGCTGTTGTTGCTCGTTGCTGAGGTCAATAAATATATCTTCTGCTTTTTTGCCTATGGCTCCCTCAATACCCCCGAGTTTTGTGTAAACACTGTGCAGTAGCTCGTTACTATCACTGCGTTGTAAATACAGTTCTTGCAGTGTGTATTGCAGCATGGGCAGTGCGTCGGGGTTATTAGCTGTATCGGCGCACAGAATTTCATCCAGTGGCGTTTGGGTTTGCGGGTCGAGTGAAAATGTTAAATTAGCGGTTAACGCTGGCAGGCGAATAATTTGTTGTAGTTCGTGCCTGTTTGGTGGTGTTAAATCGTAATGCGCACCATGAGCTTTACCTGCCATTAGGCTGGGTTGTTCAACCACTAAAGGATAAAAGTCGTTACGACATGCACTAAATAGAATCACTGTTTTAGAGGTTGCTAAGCGCTCAATAACCGATAAAAAATGGCTGCGTGTTTCGCTACTAAATAAAGGAGAAGAAAGCAGTACTTCTAAGCGGTCAATAAATAAAAATAACTGCGGTGTTTTAAGTTGTGTAGAGGTTTTGCTTAGTGCAGCTTGTATGGCGTTAATTACGTCATCTATTGCCAACTCTAGTTGTTCTGCAAGTGTTTGCGCGCTTAATCCTTCAAACACAGGTAGGTTGTTTATATCCCAATCAAGCAGTGCGGAAGCTAAATCTAGAAAAAGCCTATTTTGATGGACGTCTGCAAAGTCGAGCTGAGCGTAGGAAACCACCCCAATGCCATTATAACCTCGCTCATCAAGTAATTTAGGCAATATACCCGCATTAACAAGTGATGACTTACCCGTGCCACTTGGACCGAGTATTAAGCAAAAAGCACGACCAAATTTAACTTGGCTCGATATTCTATTGAGTAACGTTTCTATAGATTGATTGCGGCCAAAAAATAGGTGTGTATCGCTTGGGTTGTAGGCGCTTAATCCTAAAAAAGGTGAGCCACCTTGCCATGTGTTTTCAGTTGTTTTTATGTCTTCAGCTAGAGGAAACTCAAGTTTTGCAATAACGCGGTAACCACGCTTTCGAATAGTTTCTATGTAGGTGGGTTCACTTGCTTTATCACCGAGGGCTTTTCGTAACTGGGTAATTGTTTTATGCAGCGGGTTATCGCCTACCTCAACATTTTTCCAGCATTGATCTAATAGCTCGTCACTAGTAACAATTTCGCCTTTTTGGAAGCAAAGATGAACTAACACATCCATGGCTTTTGGTTCTAACTGTTTAGTTTTTTCTGCACGCTGAAGAGTATTTGACTGGGGATTGACTTGCCAATCACCTAAATAAAAAGGGCTGCGATTCATAATTGCTCATTATTGTTATTATGTAATTAAAGCGAGTGATTAGCCGACTTTTTTAACCAAGTCTTTATATTACAGATAAAATAACAAACAGATAAGGAGTTTTTACGCAGTAAAAGAGGTTTATTGATGTGGGTAATTCAATATTGAATTACCCACTGGATTTTATGACTATATATCGCTTTTATTTATAGTAACTACGCGTTGAGGGAATGGGATTTCAATATCAGCGTTATTAATTGCTTTATAAACACCGCCATTAATAGCCAGTTTGGTTTCAATAATTTTAGTAGTAGGCACCCAATATCGGTAGCTTATTGTAACACCGCTATCGGCAAAGCGTTCAATACCCACTTGTGATAACGGATTTTGTGCGACTAATTCGTGTGCTTTAAGTACGTCTTCAATAAGGCTAATCGCATTATCAGAGCAAGCACTATAGGCTATATCTATTTCACCTTTGACCAATGAGTAACTAAATGAGTTATGAAGTATTTCACCTACTATATGCTTATTTGGAATGGTGATTTCTACTTTTTCTTCATTGATTAAAATAGTGTAGCCAAGCTCAATTGTTTTAACTTGGCCGCTTACATTTTTAACTTCAATAGTATCACCAACAACAAAAGGTCGAGTGGCTATAATGGCAAGGCCCGCACCATAGTTAGAGAGCATTCCTTGCAGCGCTAAACCAGCACCTAAAGATGCAGCACCAATGGCTGCTACAAATGGCGTAACGCTGATACCTATTTTGCCAAGTGCAATAATTATAACCATTACAATTAGCAGTACTTTTACCACGCTACTGACAAAGCTAGTAAGCGTAATGTCAACGTTATGACGGGTCATTAACGCGGCTACAAATTTGGCAAGCTTTTGTGCTATCCACAAACCAATGAGGACGATAAAAATAGCGCCAACAATTTGCATACTGTAGGTAACCATATACTCAGTAAGCATGGTGTAATATTTTTCAAACTGTTCGATTTCAGAACTGATCATAAAGCGCTCTATGTTAGGGCTATGTTGTATTTTTCCAACTATAGCAAAATGTTGACTAAAAATGGATATAACAGCGGCACTATAATTGCTGTTAATAAAGCACTTAGCGCCATTGCAACTGAGGAGTAAGCGCCTACTTTTGGATGTTCAGCAATAGCAGCAGCAGTCCCAATTGCATGACAAGCTGTGCCCATTGCAACACCTTGAGATTCGTGATTAAAAATATTAATAAGTTTAAAAAGCATAAAACCAAATAAAGCGCCTAGTAAACCAATAAAAATAACTAAAGCCGCAGCAAGAGAGCTAATCCCCCCTAATGAGTCAGTAACAATTAAAGATATTGGGGTTGTGACACTGAGTGCGGCAACAGATGCACTTAGCTGCGCAGGCGCATTAAATAATATGCTTAGCAAAAATGCCACAACGGTTGCGTTAACAATACCTAAGCTACATGTTGCGACTATGAGTAATAGATTTTTTCGTACGTGTGTAAACTGCTGATATAAAGGAAGCGCTAAAGCCACAATCGCGGGCTCTAATAACCAGCTTAGTAATTTGCTGTGCGAGGCAAATTGCGTATAAGGCAAATTTAGATTAACTAGTAATAAAGCGATAATACTAATACTTAAAAATACGGGGTTAGTGAGCGATTTAAATACGCTGTTTTTTATACTTTGGTTTACGGCCCTTAGTGCTAAAAACAATACAATAATAAAAGGAATACTTAGCCACCATAAATTAGGCTGTAGCTCTGAAATAGCGGAAAAAGTAAAATTAGTCATTATTTTCTCTTCCCTTAAAGTACGCAATTACACTGCTAACAAGCAACAAGGTAGTTATAGGGACTAGCACCATAACTGAGGCTAAAAATGCCCAGTGCGACTTTATAAGGCCGAGGTGTTCAATAAATCCCACACCCGCAGGAATGAAAAATATAGGCATAATATTTAAAATAGGGGAGGCGCATGGTTTTACATGTTGCTCTTTTACAATACCCGATAAGAGTAAAACTAATAAAATAACCATAGCGAGTAACGGTGCAGGAAAGCTTCCACCAATAAAGTGCATAATGAGTTTAGCACAGGCTAAACATAGTAAAATAATAGCGCTACTGAGCAGATATTTCATCAAAGTGGCTCACAGAAAAGATAAGAGCTTAACTTTAACAAATCAAACTCTTTTATGCATTGTGCAATAGTCTACCAGTGCTTTGTATTTGCGTAGGTTATATCTGCTTTTCCTTTAGCTTTAGCAATTGCTTTTTTAGTGTTTGGGTTTAGCAGTAAGCGAATTTGGCTTAAGGTTTCTTTAGCGAGTATTTTTCGTTGGTTTGGTTTATAGCTAAGTTGTGTAACACGTTTAATAGCAGCAAGCGTATCGGGTGAACGCTCAAGTAATGTATCGAGCATGTTTTGCGTTGCTTGCTGAGTATCATCGGTAAGTTTAGTAACCAAACCTAGCTCATTTGCTTGTTGTGCAGTGATTGGGTTTGCGTGGCTTGCAAGCCAAAGTGCTTGGTCGCGCTTAACTAAACCGCTCATCATTACATTTGCGCCCATATCGGGGCACAATCCCCAACGCGCTTCCATAATGGCAAGTTTGGCATCAATATGAACAACTCTGTAATCTGCCCCCAAAGCTATTTGCAAACCACCCCCTAAACAGTTGCCATCAATTTGTGCAATAACGGGCACACTAAGTGACTGCCAGCCTAATACTACTTTTTGCGCTAAATTTTGATTGCCTGGTAACCATTTAAGCAATAATTTCACTATGTTCATTGGTGTAGCCATTACTGCAGATATATCAAGGCCTGCACAAAAATGCTCGCCATCACCTTTTATTACCACAGCACGAATACTACGATCTCTTTTTATATTTTTAATGGCTTTGTTTAGCTCTACAAACATTTCAAAGCTTAATGCATTTTGTTTTTTTGCTCTGCTAAGCGTGACGGTTGCAATGCCATTTTGTTTTTCTAGTTTTATCATTACACACTCCTCTGACCTGTTGCTTGAGCTTATGTTGTTATAGGAATTAAGTAAAGTGACGGTATTTTTTAAATAAATGGAATTTATTGCTAAAGCCGTAGTCTTAAAGGATTGGTTTTAGATGAGAAAAAGCTAAACAATTCGAACCTAAGATAATAAAAATATTTTACGTTGTTATTTTAACTAAAATAATAAAAGTAATCTTTATATTCAATAGTTTAGGTGAATTGTTATTTGTCGATTTAGTTGTATGCTGAATAAAGCATGACTCGGTTACAAAAAAGTCAGTGTTTTACGTTTTTTTTTATCAAAATGATGATGAGATTTGATAATATAGCGCAACTTAAAAGCTTAAGGTAAGCACATATGTCGGGTCCACGTTTATATACGGTAGAAGAAGCTACTCACCAAGCTTATGATATTTTTTTAGAGTTAGCGCCAAATAACTTGAGTGAAAAAGATGTTGAAGACTTTAATGAGTTTAGAGAAGACCTAGGCTTTATTGAAGAAGACGAGCCAGATGACCAGTGGCAAGACTTTGTAGCCCTTGAAATAGAGCCAGAGCACTTTATTCAGGTGTTGGTTGGTTTAGAATTTGAAAATGATGATGTTTTGTTTGCTAAAATTTTGATTAGTCGTGATAAAGATGCTCCGTTTTGTCATATTTTATGGAAAGAAACTGAATAAGCAATACTGCTTATTTTTATAATTGTGTGCAGAGAGAGTATTGTGCGTAAGTATTTATTTTTAATTTTTTTAATAATTAGCAGCCCAAGTTGGGCCGTTGATCCATTTGAAGATTTTCATGAATATGGCAAGCTCTCTGATGAAGAAATTCATGAGTTACACAAAGGTGACATGTTCTATGGTGATACTGAATTTGGCTTTATTCTAAGTAAAGGTAACACCAATTCGACCAGTTTTAAGCTCAAAGGTAATTTATACCAAGACTTTGAAAAGTGGCGTAACCAATTTAAAATAGACTCTCTTTATAAGCGTGATGAGAACGATGAAAGCGGTGGCACTGATGTTACAGCTAATCGTGTTTTTGTATCAGCGCAAGGTAACTATAAAGTAGGTGTTAAAAACTCCTCATTTTTTATTTACGGTGATTACGAAGAAGATGAGTTTAGTGGACTTGATTTTAAAAGTACGGTGGCGACAGGCTATGGTGCACGTGTATATCAAGGCTCTAAAAACAAAGTAGATATTGATATAGGACCTGGTTTATACCGTTCAGTAGCGGATGAAGATTCGGATGTGAGCGAAGATGAAATTAATAAAACCGGTTATTTAGTACGTGTTGCAATGCAGTGGGAACGTTTGGTTTCTAAGCGTACTCGTTTTAATCAAGATGTGAGTATAGAGCAGTCGCTCTCAGGTCTTAATTCTCGCTTAAAATCGGAAACCGCACTAATAAGCCAAGTGATTGGTGCGGTATCACTCAAATTTACCTACATGTATCGTTATAATTCAAAACCCGAAGATGATAAACTCAAGTTTGACTCAGAGCTGAGTGCTACATTGGTGTACAGCTTTTAAGTATTTATTTAATTTAGAGAATATTATGTATCAGCATAAACAGTATGCGGTGTTTATCTTTTTTGTATTAGCGTGGATAGGCGGTTTTGTAGCGCTTGCATGGAACTTGTTAGGCGCTGATGGACCTTTAATGATATTTGCTGGGATTTTAGTGCTGGTGGGCTTTTTGTTCCATGGTCTAACAGTAAAAGTAGATGATAAAAAAATTAGCTGGGCGTTTGGCCCAGGCGTTGCAGGGCAAAGCATTGAGCTTGGCGAAGTAGTAGAAGCTAAGGCAGTTCAAAACTCTTACAGACACGGTATTGGTATGCGAATTACTCACGATGGTTGGGTGTATACAGTATCTGGCTTTAGTGCAATACAGCTAACGCTTAAAGATGGCACTTTGTATCGAGTTGGCACAAACGATCAAAAAGGTTTACTCGCCGCTCTAAAAGAAAAGAATGTATCAATCGCGCTGCCTAGTAAGGCAAAAACTGAAACGGTTAAGCGCAACAATATGATATAAAAAAAGCGCCCTAGGCGCTTTTTTACTTGGTTTAACAGTGTATTAGTGGTCGTGACCACATCCACCTTCACCATGTACATGACCATGAGTGAGTTCTTCTTCGGTTGCATCACGTACTTCTAGTATCTCTACATCAAAGTTAAGTGTTATGCCTGCAAGTGGGTTATTGCCATCTACAATCACTTCTTCATCTTGGATATCGATGATCATTACTGATTGGTCACCATCATCTGTTGATGCACGAAATTGCATGCCGACTTCAATTTCCATACCTTCAAACATCGACTTAGGTACAGCTTGCATTAGGTTATCGTGGCGTTCGCCATAACCATCATCAGGTTCAACTTTTACGCTAAGTGTGTCGCCTGGTTGTTTGCCTTGCAAAGCATTTTCTAGGCCTGAAATTAAGTAGCCTGTGCCAATGATAAAGTGTAGTGGCTCACCACCGAACGAATTATCAATGCTATTGCCATCATTATCCATTACCGAATAATGCATTTTTACCACTTTGTTTGCCGCAACGATCATAGTCATTCCTATTTATTCATCTTCAAGAGAGTAGGGTAGAGGCAGAATGCTTAGCTCCACCTGAGGTGTGTGTTTTGCACGAAGTACCTGAGTTACATCAGTATCGTTTGGCAACACAACGAGGCCTGTTAATTTATTTGTTTGTTCATTAAAGCTTTGTGCAATAAGTTTACCCGCACGGCGCCAATTTTCGCCTAATTGGGTTTCTAAATCGGGCTCTGAAAGTATCCCTTCGCTTTGACCTGAAACTATATACATTGCACGCTTATTTTTACCTAGGTACTTCATGCGAGCCACAGTTTCTTGACCGGTATAACACCCTTTTTTAAAGCTTATACCGCCAATAGCATGTAGGTTTACCATTTGAGGAACATACTCGCCAATTGCATCTGCACTTAACTGAGGTTCACCTGCAAGCATAGATGCTTGTTGCCAAGGAGCTTCGTTATCAAGTGTAGATACGTCATCAGGCATACTAAACTGGCTATCGACCATCAATAAAACACGGTTATCAGCTAATTTTAGTGCTTTACCGCTTTCAAAGTCACACGCGCTCGCATCACCTTCAAAGTTAATATCAAGTTGTGCGAGTACATCCGATAAATCATCACCAATGAGACCAATTAATCGCTTTGAACATGCACTAATGTCAACTTTTGCAAATACGGCATACTTTTTTAGCTCAGCTAACGATTTTTCTACTTCGTTTTCGCTGCCTGTAAGGTAGTAGCTGTCTTGATAAGAAAATAATTTAAATACGCCCCAAAGTTTACCTTTAGCGCTGCAATGGCCAGCCCACAAATAATTACTGCTGGTTAATTTATTTAGATCTTGAGTGATTTGCCCGTGTAAATAAGATAATTTATCAGCACCGCAGAGGCTAATAAGTTGATGAGATAACGGACATGCATAAACGCTCGACATAAAAACCTTCTTTGCAATATAAATGAAGTGACATAATAACGCAGTTGTTACGTATGGTACAGACAAGCGCTTATTGGTGCGGGTTTATTCTTTAATGAGAGATTAATAGCTGCTAAATAGGCTTGTGTTTGTTAAACTCGAGTCAATTAAGTATGAGGTTTAAAATGGTTGAAATTCATAGTAAAGCACGTATTCGTTGGGCTTGCCGTCGTGGCATGTTAGAGCTTGATGTTTTGTTTATGCCGTTTGTTGAAGAAGCATACGACTCTTTGAGCGCAGAGCAACAGGCTATTTTTCAGCGTTTGCTAACAGAAGAAGACCCTGACTTATTTGCATGGTTTATGGGTCATCAAGAATGTAAAGATGAGCAGTTAAACGGTATGGTTTCGCTGATCTTAGACCGAGTTCGTGTATAGGTTTACAGTTACTAATAATAACGCTGACCACAAACCTATTGTGGTCTTTTTTTGCATGCTCATTTTAATATTATGTTTATTTTTAGATTCGCTACTAGCTATGCTTTTTTGTTTGATAATTAATATATTAGCTGGCTTTTTAGTGTGGCAAAAAGTGTTGGCAATTCATCCAAACCATGGCGTTATAATTCTAGAACCCAAGCTATTTAGGTTTGAGGGTGAAGGTTTAAAAATTCAGGGTGAAATTAGTAAAAAAAGCCGTTTTTATGGCAATAATATATGGCTACATATTAAAGGTTTTAGTAACAACCATTGGCTTATAATTTCAGCCAATGGTGTTAATGAACAAAGCTATGCGCGTCTAAAACGTGCTACTTTAAGCGCGATTAATTGCGTTTTGGAGTCAAAATAGTCGGTGTTGGATTTTCATTTTGTTCAGGGTAATCAATAGTATAATGTAGGCCTCTGCTTTCTTTTCGCTCCATTGCACTTCTAATAATGAGTTCTGACACTTGTACTAAGTTACGAAGCTCAAGCAAGTTATTACTTACTCTAAAGTTTGCATAATAATCATGTATTTCTTGCTGCAGCAACTCAACCCTATGCAGTGCACGTTCTAAGCGTTTAGTAGAGCGTACAATACCTACATAATCCCACATAAATAAACGTAGTTCATGCCAGTTATGGGTAATAACAATTTCTTCATCAGAGTTACTAACACGGCTTTCATCCCAATGAGGTAGAGCCATTGGCTCTGGTGCATGTTCAATTTTACTTAAAATGTCTTTAGCTGCAGCGTGGGCAAATACAATACATTCCAATAATGAATTACTTGCCATACGGTTTGCACCATGTAGGCCTGTGTAAGCGACTTCGCCAACAGCATACAAGTTATCGAGATCTGTTTTACCGTTAAAGTCGGTCATTACGCCACCACAAGTGTAATGCGCAGCAGGTACAACTGGGATTGCTTCTTTTGTTATATCAAGCCCTACACTTAGGCATTTTGCGTAAATAGTAGGAAAGTGCTCAATAATAAAGTCTTTATCTTTGTGGCTAATATCTAAATAAACACAATTAGCACCTAAACGCTTCATTTCAAAATCGATTGCGCGTGCCACTATATCGCGTGGAGCAAGTTCTTCACGACTGTCAAAATCTTTCATAAAACGAGTGCCATCAGGTCGTTTTAAATAAGCCCCTTCACCGCGCATAGCTTCTGTAATTAAAAAGTTTTGTAGCTCTGGATGATAAAGGCTCGTTGGATGAAATTGATTAAATTCCATATTGGCAACTTTACAGCCTGCGCGCCATGCCATTGCAATGCCATCACCACTTGATACATCTGGATTAGATGTATACAAATACACTTTGCTTGCGCCACCAGTGGCAAGAGCAACAAATTTAGCTGAAATGGTTTCTACCTTTTTAGCTTTTTTGTTCCACACATACATACCTTCAATGTGTGAGCCTGTTTTTCCGGCGCTTTTATCTGTAATTAAATCAATAGCATTGTATTGCTCTAAGAGCGTTATATTCTTATGAATTTTAACTTGGCTAATAAGCGTGGTTTGCACAGCTTTGCCAGTAGCATCGGCTGCATGCAAAATACGACGATGGCTGTGACCGCCTTCACGTGTTAAATGAAAACGCTCTTTTCCTTTGCTATCAAACTCCATATCAAAGGGAACACCTTGGTCGATTAACCACTGTAGGCAATCGTGAGCATTGCTGGCAGTATAATGAACAGCGTCTCTATCGCATAAACCGCCGCCCGCATCGAGTGTATCTTCAACATGAGATTCTATGCTGTCGTTTTGTTTATCAAATACAGCTGCTATACCACCTTGAGCATATAAAGTAGAACCTTCTGTAAGCGCTCCTTTACTGATCACGGTAACGTTACAATAATTAGCTAGAGATAATGCAAGTGATAAGCCTGCTGCGCCGCTACCTATAATAGCGACATCTGCAATGTGATGTTTATTTTGGTTCATGTCAGAGGTACTTTGCGGTTACAATGCTCATATAGAGCAATATTTGTTTTTAATATCTGTAGTTGTACCATATTTGTCATACTACTACGTAGTGATTTTAAAGGCTTAGCGCCGTTATTTATCATCTATTTTATAAAAAAATAATATTAAGCAGAACTTTTTATTCATAAAGAGGTCAGAGTATTTGTGAACAATGACGACAATATGAATAACAAGCAAAAATCAGACATAGGAGTACCGGCTCGAATGAGCGAGCAGGAATTAGATTTAGTGCTAGTAAAAAGGGTCCAGCAAGGAGATAAAAACGCCTTCAACCTATTAGTAAAGAAGTATCAAAACAAAATTGCAGGTTTGATCTCACGTTATGTATCAAACCAAGGCGATATTGCTGATGTAGCACAAGAGGCTTTTATTAAAGCTTACCGTGCACTTCCAAACTTTAGAGGTGACAGCGCCTTTTACACGTGGTTATACCGTATTGCCGTTAATTGTGCTAAAAATTACTTAGTAGCCCAGGGGCGTAAGCCGCCAGCAAATGATATAGACGCTGAAGATGCCGAGTTTTATGATTGTGCAGATTCAATGCGATCTAATGCATCTCCTGAAAACCTACTTTTAAGCGAAGAAGTACGCGCTGTTATTTTTAATACGATTGATAGTTTGCCTGAAGATCTTAAAACCGCAATCACCCTTAGAGAAATCGAAGGGATGAGCTATGAAGAAATAGCAGTGGTAATGGATTGCCCGGTCGGGACTGTGCGTTCGCGTATATTTCGTGCCCGTGAAGCAATAGATAACAAATTAAACCCATTAATAGGCGAGTCTTAGTATGACAAAAGCACACCTTAACAAGTTAGATAACGAAGCGTTATCGGCATTACTTGATGGCGAGCAACATCTGACTGATGCAAAAATTGCAGAGCAAGATGTAACTACGTTTGGCCGTTATGCGTTAATTGGTGATGCGATGCGTGCTCAAAAAAATAATAACGACATACATATTGATATTAGCGATCGCGTTGCATTAGCACTTGAAAGCGAGCCTGTTTATGCTGACTTTAGTCAGTCAAAAACACAGCATCAAGCAATCACTGAGACGGTACAAGATAATAAAGTAGTGGCTTTTAATTGGCGCAAGCCAGTTGCTCAACTAGCAATTGCAGCCAGTGTGGCAATGTTTGCTATTGTGGGAGTTAATACGCTTCCTCAAAGTAACAACGAGCAACAAAGCGAAATTCCATTACTACAAACCACACCGCTGACAGGTATGGCGTCGCCAGTAAGTTACTCATCTGAACCTGCGCTTGAAAATGCAGAGCAAGGTTTACGTGAATTACAGCAACAACGTATTGGTGCATTAGTTCTTGAGCATCAACGCCAAGCACGAGTTGCGAATTCTTTAGAAACAGCGCAAACTAATACCAAAGCGTCTGAGGAAAAAAACTAATTAAATGAAAGTAATCACTTTTGTTCTGTCGTTGGTAGTAAGCTTTAATGCATTTGCCAACGACACAAATCCTGCCAAAGATTTATTACTAAAAATGGCTAATGCCGTTCACACCCGTAATTTTGACGCTTCGTTTGTGGTTGTCAAAGGTAAAACAATGGAACCCTACCGATGGGTGCATGCTTTACAAGGTGATACAGAACTTGAGCATTTAAGTTTACTTAACGGTGCTGGGCTTGAAATGGTCCGTATTGACAACCAAGTTACTTATTTTGAACCTCAGTCTGAACCATACTCCCTAAAAACAGATTCAATAGCGGGTCCAATCCCTGAAGTGCTTTTTAAAGATATAGATCGCTTAAGCGCGCACTATGATTTTGTATTAGGCGGGAAAGGTCGTATTGCAGGGCGTGCTGCTCAACTAGTTCGCATAGAATCTAAAGACGAGTATAAATATAATTATTGGATTTGGCTGGATATGGAATCGTCGTTGTTACTAAAAGCCGCGTACGTTAACCATGAAGGTGAGGCCTTAGAACAGTTACAGCTTACCCATATTAGTGTGACAGAGCAGCCAGCAGGTATGTTACTTGAAGTGCTCAATCGAAACTTTCCAACGCCTTTACCAAACGATGCACTTATAAACGAAGACAGTACAGCGACTAACTGGCAGATTAGTTGGTTACCGGATGGCTTTGAATTACTAAAATCAGACAGACATAAGCTCGATTTAAATAACGAATTAACAGACTATTACTTGTTCTCCGATGGTTTTGTTGAAATTTCGGTATTTATTCAGCGTCCATTACCGGGTAAGCGTTTAAGTGGTGCACTAACCTCTGGTGCAACGACAGTATATGTGCATAATGGCGGTAATTTTGATGTATCGGTTGTTGGTAATGTACCGAGTATGACCGCAAAAGCGATTGCTGAGTCAGTTACCCGCGCATTATAAACGATTCGTAAGGATTGTTATGATTGAACAAACCCTCACTGTTGTGGCCCTCGATGGCCACATTGCTCATTTAGAAGCACAACAAAAACAAGCTTGTGAAGGCTGCAATGGTCGTTGCGGCTCACAAGTGTTTGGTAAGCTGTTTGGCACTGCAAAAAAAACCTTCCCCTATAAATTTGAATCCCCGGTCGAAGTGGGTCAAAAAGTTACCTTATCACTTGATGATAGTCATGTAGTTAGGCATGCTTTTGCTGTTTACATGTTACCGCTCCTTTTAAGCTTGGTTTTTGCATTTATTGCGGCGCAATTATTTATGGCTCCCGAAGGTTGGCAGATTTTAGCCGCAGCTTTAGGTGGTGTTACTGGCTTTTTTATAGCTAAAACTCGTGTGAAATCGCTAAAGCACGATATAAAAGTTATAAAAATACATCCAATTAGTATCCCTTTAACTCAAATAGATGGTGATTGACGCCAATTAAATGTAAAATTGCCGTTTTATACCAAAGTAACTTGGAAATACAGGGAACCGTGGTTTTTTAAATTATTTTATCTGACTGAATTATTTAAGTTAAGTAAACATAACTTGTTGTTATTCAATAAATAAAATGGTTATAACCCATCTTAAAAAGCATTCGTGATGTTTGTTATATACAAATTTAGCTTATGGCATCCTATAGCAAGTATTTTCAAGTCACTTAGGTATTCATATTTAGTCCATTAAAATAGAAGTATAGAATCCAGTTTATGAAGCATATCCGTAATTTTTCGATCATCGCCCATATTGATCATGGTAAATCGACCCTTTCAGATCGTTTGATCCAAGTTTGTGGCGGTTTAACCGACCGTGAAATGCAAAAACAAGTTTTGGATTCAATGGATATTGAGCGCGAACGTGGTATTACCATTAAAGCGCAAAGTGTAACGTTGAATTATAAAGCGAACGATGGCGAAACTTATCAACTTAATTTCATTGATACTCCAGGACACGTTGATTTTACGTATGAAGTATCGCGTTCTTTAGCTGCATGTGAAGGTGCACTACTCGTTGTTGATGCAGGCCAAGGCGTTGAAGCACAAACATTAGCTAACTGTTACACCGCGATGGAAATGGATTTAGAAGTAATTCCAGTACTTAATAAAATCGATTTACCGCAAGCGGATCCCTTACGTGTTGCAGAAGAAATTGAAGAAATTATTGGTATTGATGCCCTTGATGCAGTGCAATGTAGCGCTAAAACGGGTGTAGGTATTGCCGAAGTACTTGAAATGATTGTTAGGGATGTTCCGCCGCCAGTAGGCGAAAAAGATGGGCCTCTACAAGCACTTATTATTGATTCTTGGTTTGACCCGTACCAAGGCGTTGTATCACTAGTGCGTATTAAGCACGGTGAATTACGCACGGGCGACAAAATAAAAATAATGTCGAACGAGCATATACATACAGCTGACCAAGTGGGTGTGTTTACACCTAAGCAAACTAACACCGGTATTTTAAGAACCGGTGAAGTAGGGTTTGTTATTGCCGGTATTAAAGAGATACATGGTGCGCCAGTGGGTGATACTATTACTCATCAAAAAAATGCGGCGCCGCTTCGCTTACCAGGCTTTCAAAAAATAAAACCTCAGGTTTATGCGGGTATGTTCCCAATTGCATCTGATGAATATGAATCATTTCGTGATGCACTTAACAAATTAAGCTTAAACGATGCGTCGTTATTCTTTGAACCAGAGAATTCAACTGCACTAGGTTTTGGTTTCCGCTGTGGCTTTTTAGGTATGCTGCACATGGAAATCATTCAAGAGCGTTTAGAGCGTGAATACGATATTGATTTAATTACAACGGCACCTACGGTGATCTATGAGATAGTTACTAAAGAAGGTACATTCCAGATTGATAACCCGTCTGATTTACCTGCAGTAAACGATATTTTAGAAATTCGTGAGCCGATTGTTGAAGCTAATATTTTGGTACCACAAGAATACTTAGGTAATGTTATTACTTTGTGTATTGAAAAACGCGGTAGCCAAACAAAAATGACCTATCACGGAAAGCAAGTAGCTGTTACGTATGAGCTACCTATGGCTGAAGTGGTAATGGACTTTTTTGATAAATTAAAATCAACAAGCCGTGGTTTTGCATCGCTTGATTATAACTTTAAACACTTTCAAACATCAGATATGGTGCGTGTTGATATTTTAATCAATAGTGAGCGTGTTGACGCACTTGCGATTATTGTTCACCGTGATGGTGCTCAGTCTCGTGGTCGCCAATTAGCTGATGCATTAAAAGAGCTTATTCCTCGTCAAATGTTTGATATTGCGATTCAAGCAGCTATTGGACAACACGTTATTGCACGTACTACGGTAAAACAGTTACGTAAAAACGTAATTGCTAAGTGTTACGGTGGCGATGTGAGTCGTAAGAAAAAGCTACTTAAAAAGCAAAAAGATGGTAAAAAACGTATGAAGCAAGTAGGTAATGTTGAAGTGCCTCAAGAAGCGTTTTTAGCTATTTTAAAAGTTGGTAAATAAAAACAAAGGATTATAAATGGCTGGTTATTTTTCAGTTTTATTGGTGCTATTAACCTTAGGCTCAGGCTTAATATGGTTAATAGATCACTTAATGTATGCACCTAAAAGACAGGAGCGCTTAGCGATAGCGCAAACGTCTGCTGGAGCTCCGTTAGATGAAGAAACTGCGGCATTAATTGCACCAGAACCAGTACTAACAGAAACAGCAAAGTCGATTTTCCCGATGATTGCAGCAATTACTATTTTTAGATCATTTATTTTTGAACCGTTTCAAATTCCATCTGGTTCAATGATGCCTACACTGTTAGTGGGTGACTTTATTTTAGTACAAAAGTATTCATATGGAATAAAAGACCCAGTTTGGCGCACTCAGTTAGTTGATGTCGGTGAGCCTGAACGTGGTGATATTGTTGTTTTTAAATACCCTTTAGATGAAAGTGTTGACTATATTAAACGTACGATTGGTTTACCTGGCGATAAAATTGTTTATCGTGATAAACGTTTATATATTCAGCCAAACTGTAAAGAAGGCGAAACCCAACAGGGTGAGCTTTTATGTAATGAATTCAATAAAATTGATTTTAAACTAATTAATGATAACGAATTTAAACAAGGCCCAATGCCTCTAGCTCGTGTGAATGAAAATTTAACAACAGTTACGCATGATATATTAATCAACCCACAAGCGCCTGAAAGAAAAGGGCGTTACTATCAGCAACCGGGCACGCCTTCTGATGAATGGACTGTTCCTGCTGATCATTATTTTATGATGGGTGATAACCGCGACAACAGCCAAGATGGTCGCTTTTGGGGCTTTGTACCAAAAGAAAACTTGGTGGGTAAAGCTGTCTTTATATGGATGAGTTTTGAATTTGAGAATGGCCCTGATGATATTTTACCAGGATGGGTTCCAACTGGTGTTCGCTTTGAACGCCTAGGTAATATTCAGTAACGATGAAAAAAAATGTAACAGAATTATATAAAAAAATTGGCTATGAATTCGCTGATCAAGGTTTACTTGAACAAGCAATGACGCACCGCAGCCACAAAGGTCAACATAATGAGCGACTAGAATTTTTAGGCGACTCGATTTTAAGCTTTGTGATTGCCAATGCACTTTATGCCAAATTTCCTAAAGCGCGTGAAGGCGATTTAAGCCGCATGCGTTCAACACTTGTGCGTGGTCAAACACTTGCTGAGTTTGGTCTTGAATTTGGTCTAGGCGATTATTTACGCTTAGGGCCGGGCGAGCTTAAAAGTGGCGGTTTTCGTCGCGAGTCAACGCTTGCTGATGCAGTAGAAGCTATTATAGGCGCTGCATTTTTAGATTCAGGTATCGACAGTTGTGGCGATCTTATATTGGCGTGGTACCAATCACGTTTGGATGCTATTTCACCAGGGCTTAACCAGAAAGATCCTAAAACCCTGCTGCAAGAGTATTTACAAGCCCGTAAATTATCGTTACCGGGCTACACAGTAGTTGATACACAAGGCCAAGCACACAATCAAACATTCACGGTTGAATGTATTGTTGATGGAATGGATAGCATAATTTCTGTTGGTAGCTCGCGCCGTAAGGCCGAACAAAAAGCTGCCGAAAAAGCATTGAAGATACTTAAAAATGAACCTTGATACCTTAATACAGCCTCATGAACGTGATGTAGATACATTTTGTGGAATGGTGGCGATTGTCGGTCGACCAAACGTAGGTAAATCGACTTTGCTTAATGAAATCATTGAGCAAAAAGTGAGTATTACCTCACGTAAACCACAAACTACACGTCATCGTATTATGGGTATTCATACCGTAGATAAACACCAAGCGGTATACATAGATACACCGGGTCTACACGTTGAAGAAAAGCGTGCTATTAACCGTCTAATGAATCGAGCAGCGTCTAGTTCTATCGGCGATGTAGAGCTTATTATTTTTGTCGTTGAAGGCACTCATTGGAATGCAGATGACGATATGGTACTTAATAAAGTATCGCAAAGTGGTAAGCCTGTATTATTGGTTATTAATAAAATTGACCAAGTTAAAGACCGTGATCTTGTATTGCCTCATATGAAATGGTTAAGTGACAAGTTTGATTTTGTTGGAATTATGCCAGTATCAGCAACGCAAGGTAAAAACGTTGATTTAATCAAAGCAGAAGTAACTAAACGCTTACCTCCTTGCGAATTTTACTTTCCTGAAGATTATGTAACTGACCGTTCGATGCGCTTTATGGCAGCTGAAGTTATTCGTGAAAAGCTAATGCGTTTTATGGGTGAAGAACTACCGTATTCTGTGACTGTTGAAATTGAGCAGTTTAAATGGCAAGACAACGGTATTTGGCACATCAATGGGTTGATTCTTGTTGAGCGCGAAACACAAAAACGCATGGTTATTGGTAATAAAGGCGAAAAGCTAAAAACCATTGGCCGTGAAGCCCGTAAAGACATAGAAGAAATGCTTGATAACAAAGTATTTTTAGAGCTTTGGGTTAAAGTTAAGTCGGGTTGGGCTGATGATGAACGTGCACTAAGAAGCTTAGGTTACAGTGAAGACTAAACCAAGCAGTAGCTTAGTGAATGGATAGCGACTTCTACACCGCGTATTTATTACATCGGCGTCCTTATAGTGACTCCCAGGTAATGTTAGATATGCTTGTAGAAGGCGTTGGTCAGTTAAGAATGCTGGCCCGAATTAGTGGTCGCCAGGCCACTAAACATAAAGCACAACTTCAGCCGTTCCAGGCACTCCTTGTTAATTACAGTGGCAAGTACGATTTAAAATATATCAATAAGTTTGAACTGCATGGTAACCCGCACTTTTTAAAAGGTGATGAGCTTTATTGTGGTTTTTATTTGAATGAGCTAACTAATCGCATCGTTCCTGTTAATGAGCCAATTGAACAAGTATTTGAGCTATATAAATCCCACCTAGGAAACCTAAACAGCGGAGCCAATTTACAAGAAGTGCTTCGCTCGTACGAATTTCAATTATTGGAATTACTCGGTTATGGCGTGGATTTTAGTTTTGATGCCAGTGGTGAACCAATAGATGAAAAGCAGACGTATAGTTATTTCCCCGAACTTGGTTTTTTAATACAAGAAGATACGCGTTCTGGATTTAGTGGCAAACAACTCAACGCCATAGCAAATCATGACTTTAGCCAAAGTGATGTGCTATATATGGCAAAGCAATTAAGTCGCTATTTATTAAAACCCTTATTAGGTAGTAAACCATTAAAAAGCCGTGAGCTATTTATGGCCTCTCAATAAACGTAATTTTACAGGTAAGAAAATGAAAGATATTCTTTTGGGTGTAAACGTAGATCATATTGCAACACTTCGTCAAGCGCGTGGAACAAGTTACCCAGATCCAGCCCATGCAGCCAGTGTAGCAGAGCATGCAGGCGCAGACGGTATTACGATTCACTTACGTGAAGACAGACGCCATATTCAAGATCGCGACGTTTATGTGATGGCTAAAACTATCCAAACTCGCATGAATCTTGAAACCGCTGTTACCGATGAAATGATACAAATAGCGCTTGAAGTAAAACCCGAGTACGTGTGTTTAGTACCTGAAAAGCGCGAAGAGTTAACCACCGAGGGCGGCTTAGATGTAGCGGGTAATATAGATAAAATTAAAGCCGCAACAAAAACGCTTACCGACGCGGGTATTAAAGTATCGCTATTTATTGATGCAGATAAAGCACAACTAGATGCAGCCAAAGAATGTGGTGCTCCTTATGTAGAAATACACACAGGCGCGTATGCTGATGCAACAAATGATACTGATTTACACAAAGAGTTAGAGCATATTCGTGAAGGTGTTAAATACGCAGCAAGCTTAGGTTTGATTGTTAACGCTGGCCATGGTCTTCATTACCATAACGTTAAACCTATTGCCGCGATGCCTGAGATTTATGAGCTAAATATTGGCCACGCTATTATTGCTCGTGCAGCGATAGATGGACTCGATAAAGCCGTACGCGATATGAAACGATTAATGATTGAAGCAAGAATGTAATACGATTCTACATAAGTATTTAAAAAGCTTAATTAAAAAAACGCGGTTAATGCCGCGTTTTTTTGTATCTAAAATTCAAAGCTTATCTTTGTAACTCAGTTACGCTTGCATCAGCAAGTAAGTTTTCAAGCTCGTCCTGTAGCTCAAATAATTCAGGTTCAATATTCTCTAACAAGCATTTATTTTTAAGTGATGTTTCAATTGTTTCTGCGAGTGATTTAAGTTTTGGTACACCAGTGTAGCAACATGCACCATGAAACTTGTGGACAATACTTAAGACTTGCTGACAATCATTACTCTCTATCGCTTTAGCAAGCAATTTAAGAGTTTCAGGGACGCTTAGAAGTAGCATATTAAGCATCTCTAGCGCTAACTCGCTCTTTCCTCCAGCACGCTGCAGGGCTTGTGCCCAATCAATTCGACTACTTTGAAATGGAGCCGGGCTTTGTGGTGTATCTGTTTTAGCTTTATCGCGATTAACCGGGGTCTGTGGACTATGGTCGCTAATAATTTGTTTAAGCATATCTTCATCAATAGGCTTAGTTAAATAGCCTTTAAAGCCATCTTTTAGTAGTTGCTCTTTTTCGCTTTGAAGGGCGTGTGCCGTTACAGCGATAATGGGTGTATCTTCATTAAGTGATGATTCTTGTATAAGCTTGCATGCGGTTATACCGTCCATAATTGGCATCTGAATATCCATAAAAATTATGTCGTATTTATGACTTTTACTTAAGCTGTATGCTTGTGAACCATTATGTGCCGTTTCTATTACTTCAATCTGTTCACTTAATAAAGTATGGAGAAGTTTTAAGTTGGCATCGTTATCATCAACAACTAATACTTTTAACGGCAGCAAAGCTTGATCGTTTTGTTCAATATTATGAGTAGGGTGGTCAAGCCTGTAAGGTGCAGCAAGTACTTCACATAACTTACGGTGATTAAGTGGTTTACTTAAACACGCATCAGCACCGCTGCCTATAAAGGCTTCTCGCATATTGTGCGATACAGTATTAAGCATTAAATATAAGTAATCAGTAGATTCACGCACGGCTTTCACATAGCTTTTTAGTTGCTGCATATCATCAACTGATGCCATATGGCCAATTAAGCAAACATCATATTTATGTTCAGTATTTTTTATAGCGTCTAAAAAGCTAGTCTCGTTAAAACATGCCGTTACGCTTGATTCCCATTGAGTCAATAACGAAAGTACAGCGTGATGTGTATGCTCGTGTGGCTCTAAATACAAAATACGCTTACCAATGAGCGATTTAGTCGGTAAGTCGTTAGTAAATACATGATTGGGCAAACTAAACACACTATTGAATGTAAAACAGGTACCGTTACCTGGTGCAGAGTTTAATGTTATGCGGCCATTCATCGCTTCAACAATATGCTTAGTAATAATGAGGCCAAGACCTGTACCACCAAACTTACGTGTAATGCTTGAGTCTGCTTGCCCAAATGGAGTAAATAAAGAGTCTTGCTTATCCATAGGTATACCCACGCCAGTATCTGTTACTGACACAAGTAAAGAGGTGCGTTCGTCGTCGAGTAACCGATGGCTTATGTCGACCTTAATGGAGCCTTTTTCAGTAAATTTAATCGCATTACTTAATAGGTTTATCAGCACTTGTTTAAAGCGAGTGGGATCGCCCGTTAAGTCATCTGGTACTTGTTGGTTAATGTAAATGGATAGCTCTAATTGCTTATCGTGTGCGCTAGGAGCGAGTAGCGTCATCACTTCATTTACAGCATCACGAAGTTGAAACTGAATCGACTCAAGTTCCATTGCACCCGCTTCTAGTTTGGAGAAATCTAGAATGTCGCTAATAATAGTCATTAAACTATTTGCTGATAGCATAATAGTGTCGAGATAATCTTTTTGATGCTTGTTTAGTGGTGTTTTATAAAGCTGGCGTGTAAATCCAATAACACCATTTAACGGAGTACGAAGTTCGTGACTCATTTTAGCTAAAAAGTCTGATTTTACGCGGTTAGCATCTTGAGCTTCTTTTTTTGCAAACGAGAGTTCTATATTTGAAGTTTCGTATTGCTCTAGTGTTTCACGGTAGTCGCTAGTTGCTTGATCAATATTTTTTTGCATTTCATCTTTTTGCATCACCATAGTGTGAGCAATGGTATTTAAGCCTTCTCGCAATAGCTCAAATTCACCTATCATGTTGTCGTTAAGGCCAGTACTTCTTTTACCTTCGACTAACTTGTCGGTTGCAAGTACTAACTTATTAAGCGGCGTCATAAACATGCGGCTTAACCTTAAAGCTAAAATTGCTGCAAACACCAATGATAAAATAATTACAATACCGCTAATTAATAAAGCACGTTGCTGCCCTATAACCGCTTGGTCTTTGTTTAGCTGTATAATAACGGTGCCCAAAGATGACTGAAAAGCAGATGGGTCCCATTTAGAGTCGTGACTTGTATGGTTAATAATGGGCGTGAAGAATGTAACAAGCTCATCTGACTTTTGCACGTGGGTCGTTTTTAAATTTATGAGCGTCTTTTGATTAATTAACTTTTCAAATGAGCGGTGATAATTACTCGTCATTAATAGCGCATTATTTTTATCAAAAATTGCAATCGACTTAATTGTAGGGGAGTGCTTGTTATGTGTGTAGCTTATAAGGCGATTCAATAGCTGTTTGTTTTTTTCGAGCATGGGTTGCTCAAGCGCAATAGCAAGGGGCTCAGAAATAGTAGTACCTTGCTGATATAAAATTTCATCAAGCTCAATGTAACGATTTATTGTAAAATAGCCACCAAGTAGTAATCCTATGATCACCGTTGGGATCAGGGTCAGTGTTAAAACAGAATCGCGTAAGCCTAATTTGGTCATAATGGGAGCGTTTTATCGTTATTAGTATGATTTGAGTATATACGGTTCAACACGCATTCTAAAGCATCTAAATATAGGTGCTTCATAAATAAACTGAAGGTAATGCCTAATGGCGCAAATTTTTAAAGCGAAAAAAAAACCGCTTAAGCAACAAACATTAGAATTAAATATAACGGGAATGGATCATCAAGGGCGTGGCATTGCTAAGCATAATAATAAAGTATGCTTTGTAAGCGGTGCATTACCAAATGAAACAGTTAAAGCAATGCTCGTCGAAGATAAAGCTAAATACAGCAGTGCAAAAGTAATTAAAGTTATTAAAGCGAGTGAATCAAGAGTAGACGCTTTTTGTGAGCACTATAATCAGTGTGGTGGCTGCCAATTACAGCATTTAGAAGTAAGCCAACAAGTTGTAGAAAAACAAACTGCAGTTACTCAGCTATTTAGTAAGTTTGCTAAATTAAACAGCTTAAACTGGCAAGCTCCATTATTAAGTAAGTCTGTGCATTACAGGCGCAGCGCTCGCATAGCCGTTATGTTTGATAAAGCAGCAAAAAAAATGCGTGTGGGTTACAGAGCCAGTGGTTCAAAAAATATTGTCAGTATTAATAAATGTACAGTACTTGATGAAGTATTTGCAGATGTTTTTACACTTTTTGATGGTTTAATTAATCAACACAAAGCGCTGCACAGTATAAGCCATTTACAGTTATGCCAAAGTGATGAGAAAAACTTTGTTGTTATTCGTCACACTAAAGCAATTAACGATGATACAAAGGCTTTGGTTGAGCACATAACAAAAAGCCAACAGTTTGAAGTTGTATGGCAAAGCGAGAGCGATGTAATTGAGCATTCACACTTAGCCATGCCGTTTTATTATCTTAAAGAGTTTGATCTAAAATTTGAATTTGGTTTAGGTAATTTTATTCAGGTAAATGCGCAAGTTAACGAAGCTATGTTAAAGCAAGCCGCAAATTGGCTTGATTTAAAAGGTGATGAAAATTTATTGGATTTATTTTGTGGCATTGGTAATTTCTCATTAGTGTTGGCAAAACAAGCAAAATCTGTAATTGGCGTAGAAGGTGTGACTTCAGCGGTTGCAATGGCTGCTCAAAATGCGCAAACTAACTCTATTACCAATGCGCAGTTTCATTGCTTTGATTTAACGCAAAGCATACAGAGCGCCCCATGGTTTAGTAAAAACTTACATGTGCTTGTACTCGATCCTTCTAGGACTGGTGCAATGGCTGTATTAGAGCAATTATCTTTAAAGCAGTTTAAAACTATTTTATATGTCTCTTGTGACCCTGTTACTTTAGCCCGTGACAGCGCAATTATTTCACAAGCTGGCTTTGATCTTAATAAAATTGGGCTAATGAATATGTTTCCTCATACAGGGCATATTGAAACTATGGCGTTATTTCAACGGAGGTAGAACGCATTATGGTAGCTACACGACAATCACATCAACAAGATGAGACAACAGATTTTAGCACTCGGCTTTCATTTCTTGCCTTGTCTGAAGAAAAAACAGAGCTACTTACTAAAGCGCAAGCGCTCTGCGTAAAATGTGATAATGAAAGCAGGCAAACTACTGCAATCGAAATGGTTGAAATTTTAGCTGAGCTAAATCTCGACCCCGAATCGTTAGCTACTGCGTATTTAACCCCGTATTTTTTAAACGATTTAATATCACTTGAAACCATAGAA
Organism: Pseudoalteromonas sp. NZS100_1; assembly: GCF_015864285.1. Taxonomy (NCBI): domain Bacteria; kingdom Pseudomonadati; phylum Pseudomonadota; class Gammaproteobacteria; order Alteromonadales; family Pseudoalteromonadaceae; genus Pseudoalteromonas; species Pseudoalteromonas sp. NZS100_1. The sequence continues at coordinate 236,948 of NZ_JADYXN010000001.1, read as the reverse complement.
GAGCAGCTTGGTAGTAATATAGCCATGCTGTTAACTGGGGTTGCACAAATGGCCACTATTAGTACTTTATCGCATCAAGGTAAAGGAACTATGCAAGTTGATAATATTCGAAAAATGTTATTAACCATGGTTGAAGATGTGCGCGCCGTGGTCATTAAGCTTGCCGAGCAGGTATGTCATTTACGTAATGTAAAAAATGCGGATGAAGAAGACCGCGTCATTGCCGCTAAAGAAACGGCTGATATTTTTGCACCATTGGCAAACAGATTAGGAATAGGGCAATTAAAGTGGGAACTGGAAGATTTATCGTTTAGATATTTGCACCCAGGCACCTATAAAAGCATAGCCAAACAACTTGACGACAAACGTCTTACGCGCGAAGCCTATATGGAAGATATGGTTGAGCAAGTAAAAAACCGTTTAAGTGAAGCGGGCATAGAGGCCCAAGTTTATGGCCGCCCCAAGCACATTTACAGCATTTATAAAAAAATGCAGCAAAAAAACTACGAGTTTGATCAGCTTTTTGATATTCGTGCAATGCGTATCGTTGTTGAACGCCTACAAGATTGTTATGGAGCGCTGGGTATTGTGCACACCAATTGGCGTCATCTTAATAAAGAGTTTGACGACTATGTAGCAACCCCAAAACAAAACGGCTATCAGTCAATCCATACCGTAGTATTTGGGCCTGAAGGTAAAACAGTAGAAATACAAATTCGTACCAGCGATATGCATCAAGATGCTGAGTTGGGTGTGGCTGCACACTGGATGTACAAAGAAGGTGCATTACCGGGACGCGGCTCGGGTTATGAGCAAAAAATTAGCTGGTTGCGTAAGTTACTTCAATGGCAAGAAGAAGTAGTCGATGGTGGTGATTTAGCTGAAGAGCTTAAAAACCAAGTAGTAGAAGATCGCGTATACATATTTACCCCAAGCGGCGATATTATTGATTTACCACTTGGCGCTACACCGCTTGATTTTGCTTACTACATTCACTCAAATGTGGGGCATCGTTGTATTGGTGCAAAAATATTCGGCAAAATAGTGCCGTTCACGCATCAACTTACAACTGGGGATCAGGTAGAAATACTGACCCAAAAACAACCAAATCCAAGTCGTGATTGGTTAAACCCATCATTAGGGTATATTAAGTCATCGCGTGCTAGAGCTAAAATTCATCACTGGTTTAAACAGCTCGACCGCGACAAAAACTTAAGTGCGGGGAAAGAAATTCTCGACAGTGAATTACAAAAGCTTAATTTAACATACAAAGATTTAGAGCCAGCCATCAAGCGTTTTAACTTTAAAGAACTTGATGACTTAATGGTTGCAATTGGTGCGGGCGATGTACGCCTCAATCAAATGCTTAACTTTGTAAGTGATCGGACAGAAGATGAACCGGTTATTCGTATTAAAGCGCCTAGCAAAGTAACCGGTGACAAAAACGGCATAGTGGTTGATGGCGTTGGTAGCTTAATGAGCCATGTAGCCAAATGCTGTCGTCCTGTCCCTGGCGATGAGATAATAGGTTATATAACGCAAGGTCGAGGAATAGGTGTTCATAAGGAAGACTGTGATTCGTTTAATAACTTAAAAAATCAGCATCCAGAGCGTGTTATTTCGGTAAGTTGGTCTGATGATATCAACGGCTCGTACGCACTAAGTATTAAAATAGAAGCAACCGATCGTTCAGGCCTAATACGCGATATAAGCTCAGTACTTGCTAACGAAAAAGTAAATGTTTTAAATATGAACGTAAATACGGTTGAAGATAATCAGTTAGCTATATTTACGATGCAAATAGAAGTACATGACTTATCGGGTACTAACCGTGTTCTTTCTAAGTTACACCAAATTGAAGGTGTACACGATGCCAAGCGTGGTCATTAATCATGAATGATAATGCAGCGCTTACACAACTTCTTAGCATAATGAAAACACTGCGAGATCCCAAGGGCGGTTGCCCGTGGGATCTCAAACAAGATTTTAAATCTATTGTGCCGCATACACTAGAAGAAGCATACGAAGTTGCCGACTGTATTGAGTCAGGCAACTTAGATGAGCATAAAGGTGAATTGGGTGATTTGTTATTTCAAATTATTTTTTATGCGCAGCTTGCACAAGAGCAAAATCTATTTGATTTTAATGATGTAGTGGAGCAATTAAACGATAAGCTTACACGTCGTCACCCGCATGTATTTGGCGATAAAAAAGAGCTAACAGATAAGCAGCTATCGCACCAGTGGCAAACAATCAAAGCACAAGAGCGCAGTGCTAAAGCGCAAACAGAATCACCTTCTTTTTGGCAAGATATTCCTGCCAATATGCCAAGCTTAAGTAAAGCCAAAAAAATTCAACAACGGGTTGCCGCACTTGGTTTCGATTGGCCAACGTATCATGGTGCACTTGATAAAGTGAGCGAAGAAGTGCTTGAAGTAAAAGAAGCGATTGAGCAAGACCCGTTATCTGATCATACAGCGGAAGAGCTCGGCGACTTACTTTTTGCCACTGTTAATGTTGTACGCCATGTTAAACGAGATCCCGAACAACTGCTTCGTAGCGCTAATGATAAGTTTTCAGCGCGTTTTGAAAAGGTAAACGCCTATTTGCATGCGCAAGGTAAAAGCTTAGATACAGCCACCTTTGAAGAAATGGACAGCGCATGGGATGCGATTAAAAAAGTAAAATAGGCTTAATGTTAAATAGTGCACATTTTTTGTGCGCGCATTAGCTAATTTTAGCTGGATTGATAAGCAGTGTTTTGGTACAATTTCGCCCCGTCTTGATGATATACCCTTAGGCTCTTCTTTGGGTGTTATATTCCTTTTAATTCCTGATATTCTAGGGTTCGCATGAGTACAAAATTTATCTTCGTTACTGGCGGAGTTGTTTCTTCGTTGGGTAAAGGTATTGCCGCAGCTTCACTGGCCGCTATTTTAGAAGCCCGTGGTTTAAATGTTACCATTTTAAAGCTGGATCCTTACATCAACGTTGACCCAGGCACAATGAGCCCAATTCAACACGGTGAAGTTTACGTTACAGAAGACGGCGCAGAAACTGACCTTGATTTAGGTCACTACGAGCGTTTTATTCGTACCAAAATGACTAGTCGTAATAACTTCACACAAGGCCGTGTATATGAAGACGTATTACGTCGTGAGCGCCGTGGTGAATACTTAGGCGCTACTATTCAGGTTATTCCACATATCACTAACGATATTAAGCAACGTGTATACGACGGTGCTGAAGGTTATGATATTGCTATTGTAGAAATTGGCGGCACTGTAGGTGATATAGAATCACAACCGTTTATTGAAGCAATTCGTCAGATGGGAACTGAAATTGGCCGCGAACGCGCGCTATTTATTCACTTAACGTTAGTGCCATTTTTAGGCCCTGCAGGTGAAGTTAAAACAAAACCAACTCAGCACTCTGTTAAAGAGTTACGCTCAGTAGGTATTCAGCCAGATATTCTTATTTGTCGTTCAGACCGTAAACTACCTAATAATGAGCGTGCAAAAATCTCATTATTCACAAACGTAGAAGAAAAAGCGGTTATTTCATTACCTGACGTAGACAGCATTTATAAAATTCCAGCGCTATTAAAAACGCAAGAATTAGATAACTTCGTATGTCGTCGTTTTCACTTAGATCCACCAGAAGCTGATTTAGCTGAGTGGGAACAAGTACTTTATCAAGAGTCTAACCCAACGGGTGAAGTGACAATTGGTATGGTTGGTAAATACACTGAATTACCAGATGCGTACAAATCGGTTAATGAAGCATTAAAGCATGCGGGCCTTAAAAACCGTTTAACAATTAATATTCAATACGTAGATTCACAAGATTTAGAAAACAAAGGTGTTGAATTACTTTCACACTTAGATGCTATTTTAGTACCAGGTGGATTTGGCGGACGTGGTGTTGAGGGTAAAATCTTAGCGGCTAAATACGCACGTGAAAATAAAGTACCATACCTAGGTATTTGTTTAGGTATGCAAGTAGCATTAATTGAATATGCACGTAATGTTGCAGGCTTAACGGATGCAAACTCTACAGAGTTTAATGCAAATTCAGAAGCGCCAGTAGTTGGCTTAATTACTGAATGGCTAGATGCTGAAGGTAATGTTGAAACACGTAGCGAAAAATCTGATTTAGGTGGCACTATGCGTTTAGGCGCACAAAAATGTCATTTAACACCAGGTTCTAAAGTACGCGAAGTATATGGCAGCGACGAAATTGTTGAACGTCATCGTCATCGCTACGAAGTAAATAATAACTTTGTAGAAATACTTGAAAAAGCAGGCTTAAGCTTTACTGGTTTATCAGAAGATAAAAAACTGGTAGAAATTATCGAAAATAAAGATCACCCATGGTTTATTGCCGCGCAGTTCCACCCGGAATTCACGTCAACTCCACGTGATGGTCATCCGTTGTTTGAAGGGTTTGTAGCAGCCGCGCATATCCACCAAAAAGCGAATTCGTAATTTTAAAAGCCGTGCATATTGCACGGCTTTTTTGTTTTAAGGGCTGACTAAGCTATATAAAACGTAGTAAAGTTAGCTGAACTCACCATTTTGGGAATATAGAGGAATCAAGATGTCAGAAATCGTAAAAGTAATCGGTCGCGAAATTATGGACTCGCGTGGTAACCCAACTGTTGAAGCAGACGTACATTTAGCAGATGGCTCTTGGGGTCGTGCAGCAGCACCTTCAGGCGCATCTACTGGTACTCGTGAAGCATTAGAGTTACGCGACGGTGATAAATCACGTTACTTAGGTAAAGGTGTATTAAAAGCAGTTGGTTATATCAATAACGAAATTGCTGATGCTTTAAAAGGCCAAAGTGCATTAGATCAAAGCGCTGTAGATAAAGTGATGCTAGATTTAGACGGTACCGAAAATAAAGAAAAATTAGGTGCAAACGCAATCTTAGCTGTATCACTAGCAACCGCGAAAGCAGCTGCACAGTCTAAAAAAGTTGAGCTTTATGAACATATCGCTGACTTAAACGGCACGCCAGGTGTTTACTCTATGCCACTTCCAATGATGAACATCATCAATGGTGGTGAGCATGCAGATAACTCTGTAGATATTCAAGAATTCATGATCCAACCTGTTGGCGCTAAAAACTTCCGCGAAGGCCTACGCATGGGTGCTGAAGTATTCCATAGCCTTGCTAAAGTACTTAAAGCTGATGGTCATTCAACAGCGGTTGGCGATGAAGGTGGTTTTGCACCAAACCTTGCATCTAACGAAGCGGCTCTTGCTGCAATTAAAGTAGCTGTAGCAAACGCAGGTTACGAGCTAGGTAAAGATATTACTTTAGCGATGGATTGTGCTGCATCTGAGTTCTACGACAAAGAAGCAAACATCTACGACCTTAAGGGTGAAGGCAAAAAATTCACTTCTGAAGAATTTAACTTCTTCTTACAAGATCTTACTAATCAGTACCCAATCGTTTCTATTGAAGATGGTCTTGATGAGTCTGATTGGGATGGCTTTGCACATCAAACTAAACTAATGGGTGATAAAATCCAATTAGTAGGTGATGATTTATTTGTAACAAATACTAAGATTTTAAAACGTGGTATCGACAACGGTATTGCTAACTCAATCTTAATTAAGTTTAACCAAATCGGTTCTTTAACTGAAACTTTAGCTGCAATCAAAATGGCTAAAGATGCTGGTTTTACTGTTGTTATTTCTCACCGTTCTGGTGAAACTGAAGATTCAACAATTGCTGATTTAGCGGTTGGTACTGCTGCAGGTCAAATTAAAACAGGTTCATTGAGCCGTTCTGACCGTGTTGCAAAGTACAATCAATTACTACGTATTGAAGAGCAATTAGGTGATAAAGCACCGTACAACGGTCTTAAAGAAGTTAAAGGTCAGTAATTCTATTTTATATAGAATCTAATTTTTAATTTTAGATGATAAAATCCTCGCATAAGCGGGGATTTTTTATGCCTGATACTTTTTCAAAGATATGAGAATAAGTTGTAGGGTTAAGCTTGCTGGCGCGCGCACAGAGCGAAAGAGGGTGGCGGCAATAATATTAAAGGTTACTTAAGTTTTAATATTTTATAACACAGTTAAAGCTGAAACTGCTGCTTTAAAATATCACCTGTAAAACTGGTTTTTAAGTAAAAGCCACGGGGTAGGGTTTTAATTATTTGCCCATTTGGACCAATAGCATCAGTCACTATTTTGCTATGAGCTGCTTTAGGGCGTATTTGCATCGCATCGCCTAAATGGCCTGATATTTCGTCGACTCTACCTAGCGCAATTAGCTCCATTTGCTCTTCCCAGTCGCGCTGTAATAAAGCGTCCTGTTCAGGTGAGGGTTGCCACAAAAAGCCGCTGCCAATGGTTCTATCAAACGGGGCAATATCACGTTCGCTTAAAATTGGCAGCCATAAAACATGATTTAGTTTTTTACGTACAGAGCTGGTATGCCACGTCATTCCTGTAACGTTCATTAAGGGTGTAACCGATACAAAGGTCGTTTCTAGTGGCCTACCTTTATAGGAAATAGGGAGTGTTTTTAGCTCAATTCCTAAATCTTCAAAATCAGGAAGTGGTTTTGAGCCCGCAGTAGCACCTAGTACATATTCAATTAACTGACCAGTCCAACCTTTTTCGCGCAGTAAATCATCTGGCGTTTTAAAATTATACTTGTTAGCAAGCTGCCCTAGAGTTAATCCGGCAATATTATTAACGCGTTGCATTAAATCGTTTATTGAGTGTGGTTTTGTAGGTCGCATGTCATGCCAATTTTATTAAAATATGAATATTATAGAGGTTTAACAACTCACTAACTACGTTGAAATTACTTATGCGGAGAAACTGCATATGATAGTTTTTTGTTATTGAGCTACTTTTTATTGCGATTATAAATATCAATTCAACGTAATTAGTATTCTTAATTTCGGTTGTATAAATATCATAGCCATGATAGCAAATAGGCTAAGCCGTGGATATCACTAGAGCTGTATGTTTTTTGCTCACTTGTTGTTTGAGTTAATTTTGAACATATCGAAATTAAGCTGCTTTACTTTAAGTTACTGACTCAGTTGGTTTTTTTAATGTTGTACATTCAGTTTTGATTAAGCAATTTAAAAGTTGTAAGGATAAATACAACTATATGAACATGTTTATCCACAGAATCTGTGGAGAAGCCAAGTTTTTAGATCTAATATTGTGGATTTGTTTGCAAAATGAGCGTGTTTTACAAAAGTTATGCACAAACTGTGAGTAACTAGAGGAAAACAAGAACCGCAATAGCCTTGTTAAGTTATTTTCCAAATATTTACCCACTCTCCATAATTTATCAATGTACTAAAAGCTCAAACTTAGCTTACTAATCGGGTTGGGTATAATAGTATTTGCCGTATTGCGGCTAATGTGGAACAATCATAAAAAATCGACTTACAAATGAGGCACTAAGGTGATTGATGCCGAAGGTTTTCGTGCCAATGTCGGAATTGTGATTTGCAATAATCAGGGACAGGTTTTTTGGGCCAGACGTTATGGTCAACACTCTTGGCAATTTCCCCAAGGTGGTGTTGATGATGGCGAAACTGCAGAACAAACCATGTACCGTGAATTACACGAAGAAGTAGGGTTGCGACCAGAAGATGTAGAAATAGTCGCAAGCTCAAAACATTGGTTACGCTATAAATTACCCAAACGATTAATCCGCCGAGACTCTAGTCCGGTGTGTATTGGGCAAAAACAAAAATGGTTTTTACTAAAGTTACGCTGTAAAGACGAAGATGTAAATTTACTCAAAACCCATCACCCTGAATTTGATGATTGGCGCTGGGTAAGTTATTGGTATCCTGTAAGACAGGTTGTATCGTTTAAACGGGATGTTTATCGACGTGTAATGAAAGAGTTTGCTCCTTTCGCGATGCCTTTTAATAAGAGAGAACAACATAAAGATCATTGGCGAAGCAAAAGGTAGTTAATTTAGAATAAGTAAAGGAGCAGGACATGCTGGCTACACTGAGATCTATTGCGGAGTCTGTATCGCGACAAGCGAATTTAGACAGTGCATTAGTGTGCTTTGTGCAAATGGTTAAAGATGCCATGAAAACCCAGTGCTGCTCCATTTATTTTGCAGATTACAGCCAGGACAATTTTGTACTTATGGCAACCGAAGGGCTAAACCCCGATGCGGTAGGTAAGTTTAGAATTGGTTTTACCGAAGGTTTAGTTGGCCTAGTAGCGCAACGCGAAGAACCTATTAATATTGCATTTGCTAAATCGCATCCTCGTTTTAAGCTCTCCCCCGAAGTAAACGAAGAAGGCTATAACGCTTTTTTATCTGTACCTGTTGTTCATCAAAAAAAAGTACTGGGCGTTATTGTTGTCCAACAAAAAATGGCACGTGTATTTAGCCAAGACGAAGAGTCGTTTTTAATAACGCTTTCTGCCCAACTTGCTTCACAGTTAGCGCATGCTGAAATTAAAGAAATACTACGCCAAGATGAATCATCTCATCAAACATCTGTTTTAAAAGGTGTATCGAGCGCGCCAGGAATAGGTATAGGACAAGCATTTGTTGTATTACCAAAACTTGATTTTAAATCTATTGAGCTTTTAAAAGACAGTGACGTCACTGAGCAGCGTCGTTTGTTTACTCAGGCTGTAGCTGCAACGCGCAAAGAATTTAATACCCTATCGATGACGCTAAGCGATTCTATTCCGCACGAAGCTCTTGCGGTATTTGATGTGTATCAACAATTACTTGATGCTAAAAGCTTAGGTCATAATGTTGAAATGCAATTACAGGAAGGCTGGTGTGCTAAAAGCGCCTTAAAAATTGTAATAGAGCGTTTAATATCTCAATTTAATGCCATGCAAGACCCATATATAAAAGAGCGTGCTGTTGATGTTAAAGACATTGGCCTTCGTGTATTGCATCATCTTGTAAATACCGAGCACGCTGTTAAAAACTATCCACCCAATACAATTTTAATTGCTAACACTTTAACACCCGCCATGCTTGCTGAAGTGCCAAAAGGTCACTTAACTGGCGTTGTTAGTGTAAATGGCTCTGCAAATAGCCATGCGTCTATATTAACGCGTGCGATGGGCATTCCTGCTATTTGGGGTATAGAGGATTTACCCTTACTGCAGTTTAATGGCAAGCCGATGATTTTAGATGCATTTGCTGGGCGTTTATATATATCGCCTTCACAAATGCTGATGGACGAATACACAGAGTTACAGCATCAAGATAACCTACTAAATAACCGCTTTTTAGCAGAGCAAGATTCAGAATCAATTACGCTTGACGGTGAGCATGTTAGCTTATTATTAAACGCAGGCCTTGAGCTTAATACTGAGCAAAGTAGCGCGCATATTTGTGACGGTGTGGGGCTTTATCGAACCGAAGCGTGGTTTATGCAAAAGGGTCAGTTTCCTTCGCAAGCAGAGCAAGAAAACTGGTACCGAGAAGTACTAACTAGCTATCATCCTAATCCTGTGGTTATGCGTACATTGGATATTGGGGGCGATAAGGTACTTGATTACTTTAATATTACCGAAGAAAACCCATTTTTAGGTTGGCGTGGTATTCGTATTAGTCTTGATCATCCAGAGTTATTTTTAGACCAACTAAAAGCGATGCTTAAAGCAAATATTGGTTTGGGTAATTTAAAAATAATGCTCCCTATGATCAGTGGCACTGAAGAAGTTGATGAGTCACTTGCGTTATTTGAGCAGGCTTATTTTGAGTTAAGTGAAAAATACCCAGAGCAAACCATAGAAAGACCTGATATAGGAATAATGCTAGAAGTACCTTCAAGTGTATTTATGCTTCCAGAGTGGTCAAAAAAAGTCGATTTTTGCTCAGTAGGTAGTAACGATTTAACACAGTATTTATTAGCAGTAGACAGGGCTAACGCACGTGTAGCCGAACTTTTTAACCCTTATCACCCTGGTGTACTAAGAGTACTAAATAAAGTGGCGCACGAATGTGAGCAATATGAACTGCCATTTAGTTTGTGTGGTGAACTAGGCGGCGATCCTGAAGGGGCTATTTTACTTATTGCCATGGGTTACAGGCGCCTTAGTATGAACTTATCATCGCTTAATAAAGTAAAGTGGGTACTTAGGCGTTTAAATGTCAGTGACATGGAACAACTACTAAGTGAATGTTTAGCGCAATCGACAGCTAAACAAGTACTACGTTTAACGCGAAGCTTTATGCTAGAGCATAAATTAGGTGATTTGTTTTACACCCCCAAATAATACTGTACACCTAATTAATTTGCATACACAGATGCTATTAGTTTTATAATCCTTTAATATATAAACCTTCAAAGGGTACTTGAGATTACTATGTATGACTTAGGTTTGTTAGTCGCAAGCTGCGCACTACTAGGCTGTATTGTTGGGTTTTTAGCTGGGTTACTAGGCATTGGCGGCGGTTTAATTATCGTTCCAGTACTAAGCACTCTGTTACTCTCATTTAATGTAACGTCGGCTGAACATGTATTAGTAATTGCTATTGCAACCTCACTCGCTTCTATTTTATTTACTTCAACGTCTTCAGCGCTGGCTCATCATAAAAATGATAACGTGCCTTGGGCAATCGCCCCGTGGGTTATGTCGGGTGTGGCTTTAGGCGCACTTATTAGTGGCTTTGCAGCAAGTTTAATCCCTGAACAAATATTACGTACAGTGTTTGCTATAAGTGTTGTATTTATTGCAGCAAGAATGGTGCTCTCCGCGCGTAATAAACCGATGTCAGAAAAACCGTTGCCGGCAGGTCCTATTTTAGGGGGCGTTTCTGCAATAATGGGCGGGTTATCAGGTTTAATAGGGATTGGCGGCGGAGCTTTAATAGTACCGATGCTTAATTATTTTTCGGTTGATATAAAAAAAGCAATTGGCTGCGCAGCCGCATGCGGAATTGTTATCGCATTATTTGGTTCTATTGGTTACATCAGCGCAGGCTGGCAGGTTACCGATTTAGAACATGGTTTTGCTGGGTTTGTTTATTTACCTGCATTATTTGGAATTGTTATTACTTCGTGGTTTGTTGCGCCTATTGGCGCCAAAGCAACTCACTATTTACCTGTTAATACAATTAAGAAAGTTTTCGCGGTGCTGCTTGTAGTTATCGCAATTAAAATGGTTTTTAGCTAAAGGTTTATTTTTTATGGCACTTGAATTCCCTCAAATTGATCCAATTATTTTTTCTGTTGGACCGCTAAGCGTACGTTGGTACGGATTAATGTATTTAATTGGTTTTGCATTTGCAATGTGGTTTGCTAATCGTCAAGCATCAAAACCAAATTCAGGTTGGACTAAAGACCAAGTAAGCGATTTACTGTTTTACGGCATGTTAGGGGTAATATTAGGCGGGCGTATTGGCTACGTATTGTTTTACCAGTTTAGTTACTTTATAGAAAACCCATTATATTTATTTAGAATAGATCAGGGTGGTATGTCGTTTCATGGTGGAACGCTGGGCGTTATAACCGCCGTCGCAATTTTTTCGTGGACGCGTAAAAAGTCACTGCTTCAAGTGGGCGACTTTGTTGCTCCGCTTGTGCCTGTTGGCTTATTAGCAGGGCGTATTGGTAACTTTATAAACGGTGAGTTATGGGGCCGAGTTACCGACGTGCCATGGGCAATGGTATTTCCAACGGGCGGTCCGCTTGCGCGTCACCCATCGCAATTATACGAAGCATTTTTTGAAGGTTTAGTGCTGTTTTTAATCCTACAATGGTTTATTAAAAAACCACGTCCAGCAGGCAGCGTAGCCGGTGTGTTTTTATTAGGTTACGGCGTATTTAGATTCTGTATTGAATATTTCCGCCAACCCGATGCACAACTCGGTTTATTTGCCGACTTTATTTCAATGGGACAAATATTGTCACTTCCTATGATTGTAGGCGGCTTAGGTTTATTAATTTGGGCATATAAGCAACCACAACACGTTAAAACAGCTAAGGCATAATAAAAACAACATGAAACAATATTTAAAATTATGTCAGCGTATTGTTGACGAAGGTCAGTGGGTCGAAAACAAACGTACAGGTACGCGTTGTTTAACCGTTATTAATGCCGATTTAGAATACGATGTGGCTAATAATAAGTTTCCAATGATCACGACGCGAAAAAGTTACTACAAAGCAGCGATTGCTGAGTTACTAGGATATTTACGTGGTTACGACAGCGCTGAGCAGTTTCGTGAAATTGGCTGTAAAACATGGGATGCCAACGCGAACGATAACAACGCATGGCTTAATAATCCTTACCGTAAAGGCGAGGACGATATGGGCCGTGTTTATGGCGTACAAGGCCGTGGTTGGCAACGTCCAGATGGCTCAACGCTTGATCAGCTTTCCAAAGTTATTAATAACTTAAAAAATGGCATTGATGACCGTGGTGAAATAATCACGTTTTATAATCCAGGTGAGTTTGAGCTTGGTTGTTTGCGGCCGTGTATGCATACGCACACTTTTTCGCTACTTGGCGATACGCTATATTTAACGTCATACCAGCGAAGCTGTGATGTACCGCTCGGCCTTAATTTCAATCAAATTCAGTGTTTTGTGTTGCTTGCGTTAGTGGCTCAAATTACCGGCCACAAAGCGGGTAAGGCGTATCATAAAATTGCTAATGCACACATTTACGAAAACCAACTTGAACTGATGCGAGACGTGCAGTTAACGCGTGAGCCATTTGAATCACCTCAGTTAAAAATTAATCCAAAAATTAAATCATTAGAAGACATAGAAACGTGGGTAACACGAGACGACTTTGAAGTAATAGGCTATCAATGCCATGAAGCGATTCAATATCCATTTTCAGTATAATAAAAGATTAAGGAAAACATAAAATGAAAGCAGTGATCCCAGTAGCGGGCCTTGGTACTCGTATGTTACCAGCCACTAAAGCAATTCCTAAAGAAATGCTTCCAGTGGTAGACCGTCCTTTAATTCAATATGTAGTAAACGAAGCCGTTGCTGCAGGAATTAAAGAAATAGTGTTAGTAACGCACTCAAGTAAAAATTCAATCGAAAATCACTTCGATACAAGTTTTGAACTAGAAGCTACTTTAGAAAAGCGTGTTAAGCGGCAACTACTTGCCGAAGTGCAAGCAATCTGCCCTAAAGACGTAACCATTATTCACGTACGCCAAGGTGAAGCAAAAGGCTTAGGCCATGCTATTAGTTGTGCAGCGCCTATTATTGGTAACGAACCGTTTGTAGTTATTTTACCAGATGTAATTATTGATGATGTAGAGAGCGATCTTAAAAAAGATAACTTAGCAGAAATGATCGCTAATTTTGAGAAAACCAAGCACAGCCAAATTATGGTAGAACCAGTACCAATGGCACAAGTGAACCAGTTTGGTGTGGTTGATTTAGGTGATGTTGACTTAAAGCAAGGTGAAAGCTCGCCAATTCTTAATATGGTAGAAAAGCCGCCAGTAGATGAAGCTCCATCAAACTTAGCTGTAGTGGGTCGATACGTATTAAGCGAAAATATCTGGCCGTTACTTGCAAAAACTCCGCAAGGTGCAGGCGACGAAATTCAATTAACTGACGCAATTGCGATGTTAATGGAACACGAAAAAGTAGATGCATACGCTATAAAAGGCCGTAGCCACGATTGTGGAAGTAAAATTGGTTACTTAAAAGCAACGATTGAATTTGCACTTCGTCGCGACGAATTTGCCGATGAATTAAAATCATTTATCAAAAAACTGATTTAACAGTTAACGTAAAACATGAAAGGCGCCTATATCGGCGCCTTTTTTTATGAGTTTTATCAGGGCCTGTTTATCTTTCGAGGTTAAATTTGCAGCAGGCTGTTTGGTATTTAAGCAAGGCAGAGCCTATGTAGTGTGGTTATTCCCCATAAATAGGCGATAACGTAGCATAAATGCCAAACATGCGCTGCCCGAAGGGTTCTGCCTCGGGGCAATTTACTCTTTGTTGCCTACATGGATGTAGGTAAGGGGCGTGAGCAGGACGCGGAAGCTTTACTCGGTTTTTACTTATTCTTACATGGATGTAAGCCAGTAGAATAACGCAGGAGCAGTTATCGAGCCCACTAGGTTACAAACCTCGCGCCGCGATTAAATGGCCCCTAGATTGAACAAATTTTAATCCTGAAAGGTCAACAGGCCCTAGAATAAAATAAGAAAAGGAATAGCTCTAAAATAAAAGTTTTTAAGTCATTACAGACATATTGTTATTTATGTTGTAAAGTTTGTGTTAATTGGCATTGAATTTGTATTAAATAATGCTCTCAAGGAAGGGATGGAGTATGCAACGTTGTGTTTTACGAAATACTGACAAGCATGCGAAGAGCTAAGTTTTATAGCTCACAGCTTAAATAAAGTTAAACGCTTTCTTGTGAGAATGTTTAACTGAAATGTAGTGTAAAAACACTGCTTTCAGGACAACTAATACATGTTTATATATAAAAAAAATAACATTGGGCTTTTACTTAGCTTGCTAATGCTTTTATTTGGTACAGCATGCAGCGTCTCGCCTGAAATAAAAACCATTGATGAACAACCTCAAAGTAACTCGCCTGACTACGTATCAATTACAGCCCTTGAACTTGCACAGCTAAAAGATGCCGCAATGCAGTGGCAACAAGCTCGTGAAGGCATAGAGCGAATTTTAAGATTAGAAAAAGAAATAACTTACCTCGTAAATCATATCGATATTATAAACAGTAAAGCTATTGCACAGTCTAATCAAGGGTATAGCAGCAAGTCTGTACGCTCACCACGTAACACACGCAATGTTAAGTCACGCCAACAAGTTAAACAAAATTACAGTAATAAAAAACAAACTGTAAAATTAAATAAACCTAAACATGTATTTGCTTTACAGGTAGCTTCGGTTGACTCAGAGCAAGGTGTGGCTAAAGCATGGCAAGAGCTAAATACTAAAGCAGCACCGTTGTTTAGAGACAAAATATTGACTAACGTAGAAACCGCCAAAATAAACGACAAAATGTTTTACAGGCTGAAACTTGGCTCTTACCAAAACTTTAAAAATGCAAAAGCAGACTGTGACGTATTCAAACTGTACAAACTCGATTGCATAGTAAGTAACTACACTGATAAGCCAGTAAAGCTTTAGCGCACAGCATGTAATATCAATCTACAATAATACCTAATCAATTTGAAGGATTAGACCTGACGCTAACTTCGCTAATAATTTTTGATATACGACGGCATGTATGCCGGAGTTAGAGCAATGCAGCAACAATTAGTGATACCAACTAAATGATGAAATTTTGCCTTGTTATCGATATGGCTTTTCTTACCTCAAAATAAACTACTTAATTAAAAAGTTGCTATAAAGTGGCGCAAAATTTGCTTTGATTTATTATCTTGGTTAGTAGAGTGCATTTTGCAATGCGGTATTTTAAGTCTTGTCATTTAATATCAGTTTTATTCTTATCTTTTTATTTATATGGATGTAGCAGCGCAACTGTAAATAACGAGAGCGTGCAGCATTCTTTAATTACTGATAAACAAGTAAAAGAGTATGTTTCGCAGTGGCACTTACAGCAAGAAAGCATTGGTCGTTTAACTGCTATGGAAGATGATTTACAGCTGTTAATTATGGCGTTATCGTCTCGAAGTGAATTAACTGAAAACCCTCCTTTACTCATGCAAAGTAAAACCGATATCACCTATGGTAATCAGCCTTCACAGAATTTGGAACCGACGGCACTAAATAACACTCCCGAAGTAAAAACACCAAACTTACAAAATTCAGAACTCACCTTAACAGATGAAACTAAAATTGGAGCACAGCTTGGTTGGTATTTAAAGCCAGAGCTTGTTAAAGCAAGAGTCGAAAGGCTTAAGCAATTATACCCCAGTGCATTTACTCAATTTAATTTTACTATGTTTGAACGTAAAAATAATAATATGACTTTGTATGGATTACGTGTAGGTCCATTTAAAAACGATGCTCAAGTAAGTGCGTTTTGTTATTTAGCTAATCAGCTTGATCAAGTATGTAATATTGCTGCTTTTGTCGGAAAACCAATATAATTAATAAATTAGGCCTTTTAAACTTATATAGTATTAAAGTATTTGTACTAATAGTCGATACTAACTATAGTTGGGCAAATATTTGATAAAGCCCATTTTCTTATAAGGATTTAGCATGAAGTTTTATTTATCTGCATTAGCTGTAGCCACCGTGGTCAGCTCGTTTAGCACTTATGCTGCTACAGAGTCATTTGAAGCGAAAGTAACAGTACAAAATGCTGTAGTACTCACAAAAGATAACGATTTAAATTTTGGTACTATTCGTGCTATTTCAGATCCATTAGGCGCCGAACAAGCAACGCTGACAGTTAATCCTGATCCAGCTGCTAGCAATGTTACTTCACAAGATAATCCAACTGGTAACGCTGCGAGTATCTCAATAATTGAAGGTGGTGAAGCGGGCGCTTTTAGTGTTTCAGATGTAGTACCAAATTCTATTTTAACCATTAGCGACCCATTAAATACTTTAGTACAACCTTTAGCTGGTCAAGGGTTGAATGAACCTGATTTTACTGTAGGTGCTTGGACTTACTTTATAACGAGCGGCACTAATGCTGGTGGATTATATACAAGTGCTACGCCCAACCTACAAGCTGGCGTTGATGGCGCTGTATCATTTAATATAGGCGCGACTCTTTCTACTTCATCAAACGCATCAAGTGTGGATTACCCTGATGGTGAGTATTCTGGTAGCTTTAATATTGAAGTGTCATATTAATTAGTGTTTAAACAAACAATGCGCTTTTTGTATGTTTCTGCTTGGCTTTCGTTAATGTTTAGCGAGCAAGCCTATAGCGCAAGCATACAACAAGAAGCGCTTAATTTTGGCACTTTAGTTATCCCTCAAAATAATACTTTAAGCTCTATAACCATTAGCCATGAAGGTGAAATAATCACATTTGGTAGTATTTACGTATTAACTGAGGGTAATCCCGCAGAACTTTTATTTACTGATTTACCTCCCCTTACTCAAATATCGTTTAACAAAACGAGTGACTCTACATTGCAAAGTGAAGCGCTAGGAGCTAATAGTGCCAAGTTTTCGGTTGTATTAGTGGATTTACCAAGAACGCAAACTAGCGATGAATTTGGAGAGCTTTTACTCAAAGTAGGTGGCCGTTTAATAACGACAGGGACTAGCCAAAGTTACTTAGATGGTAGTTTTATTACTGACACCCAATTAGAAATTACGATTGATTACTAAAGGAAAAACATGCTTTATAAAGTTGTAGTGCTGCTCGCACTGAGTGTATGTATTTTAGGAAAAAATGCATACGCAAATTTACTTATCTCTCCAACCCGTATTAGTTTTGATGAACGTCAACGAACCGCTAAAGTTACCGTAATTAATGCGGGTGATGAATATCAAACATATCGTGTTTTATGGAGTGAGAAGCAAGCGCAACCTAGCGGTGGCTACATACAGTTGGCAGAGGCTACAAGCGAAAGTTTAAGTTCAATGGCACGTTTGTCACCAAAACAAATGCGTTTAGCACCTGGTGAAAAACAAACAGTAAAAATAGCAATACGTAAACCTAAAGGCCTAGCTTCTGGTGAGTACCGCTCTCATCTTCTATTTCAAGCATTGCCTGGTGAAAATACTAATAAAACAAGCTCAATAAAAGTTAATATGATTATGAGCTACAGTATACCTATTTTGTTACGTAAAGACATTAAACAGCCAGTAGTTGCCATAGAACAAGCTAAGCTAGTGCTAAATGAAAGCAATCAACGTCCTCAGTTTTTATTGAATATAAAACGAGAAGGTAAGTTTAGTAGCTACGGTAAATTAAGTGCTTACTTTGTTGATAGTAATAACGAGCAAGTTAAAATTGCAGAAATTGGTAATTTAAGTATTTATCCAGAAGTAGATAATGCGTTTGTAACCCTTAGTTTATTTAGTGACAAAAATTTAGATAAAGCAGGAAAAGTCATTTTTAAATATGAAGGCAGTCAAGAATATAAAGACCTTACATTTGCACAATACACTCTGCCTTTAACCTCACAATCACTTAATGTTTTAACAGTGAATGACGCTAAATAATTTATTGTATGCACTATTACTAAGCATAAGTAGTTTGCTTAGTAATAGTGTAATAGCTAATCCTTCCGTGGAGGATGCTTTAACAACACTACGCGCAATTGAACTAAAGCTAACTAAGCCCGTTGAAGTAATTGATTATAAAAACAAAGAAAATCAGCAACAGCGAATCGCCACAGGCGAGTTATTAATACTTTCGCTTTATTTAAACTCATACTACTTAGGTGAAGTTGCAGCAATTAAAAGCGAGCAAAGTGTACAAGTTAGTTTAAGCGACTTATTTGATATTCTACAATTTGCAATGAATGTTGATGCTAGCAATCGAATTGCTCAAGGTGTTGGAGCAAATCAACAACCTCTTTTTCTAAATGCAGCGGTTACACCCGCTGTATTTACTAGTCCTACACAGAGCTACTTATTAGCAAAAAATCAAATTACCATTGAAGATGATATTTATGTAGATATTCAAAGTTTACATAATGCTTTAAATCTAGAGTTTAATATTGATTACCCAGATTTAGAATTACTTATAAGCTCAGATAGCCCCTTACCGGTTGAACAACAAAGATACAGACAGTCGCGCAACCTTAAATCACCTAACAAAAGATCGCCACCTACGCTGCCATGGAAAGCTAGCCCATATAAAGCGCTATCTTCTCCGGTTGCCGACTTACAACTAAATTTTACCGCGAGCGATGATAGACATTCTACGAACTATTCACTTTTAGGCACTCAAGACTTTGCGTATTTATCTGCAGAGTATTTTTTGTCTGGACGAAGTACTGACTTACTTACCAACTCTAGGTTAACGTTTACAAAGCAAAACTTAGACAAAGAAATAAAAAACAGCTTCATGCCTACTGAAATATCTTTTGGTGATGTTATCGCCACGCAAGTTGGCAATAGCTACAGTAGTCAGTATGCCCGAGGTGTTAAAGTTTCTAATAATGTAACCAATAGAAAAATAGTCAATAATCAAATTAACTTAAGCGGTGCTATACAGCCAGGTTGGGATGTAGAGCTGTATCGTAATGAAATATTAATAGACCAGCAGCTTAGCCTCGCAGATGGGCGTTATATTTTTGATAATATAAACCTATTATTCGGAGCTAATAATTTTGAGCTTATTTTTTATGGGCCTCAAGGTCAAGTTGAGCGTAAAAGTGATTATTACTTTGTGGACGGAAATCAACTTAAGCAGGGACAAGGTAACTATGAATTGTCGGTTACTGAACAAGGCAAGCAATTACTAAATAACAATGTTTCAAGCTCGCAGGGGCAGGGTTGGCAAATTGCGGGTAGATATGAGCAAGGGCTTACAGATAATATATCTGTATACACTGCTACATCAGGTCAAAAAAACACAGATGACGATTTACTTAAGTATGCATTTGGTACCAACATAAGCTTATTTGACCGATTATTATTAAATGCGAATGTTGAAAAAAATAATAACAATGAACAAGAATTTGAATTTACAGCCCGAACTCAAATTGCCGAACAATCACTACTTTTTAGCGCTACAAATCGTACAGACGAACAGCAGCAAGATTTTAACAGCTACCAAATAAATTTAGCTGGTGGGCTAATGAATAATACCTATGGACGCCTTTCTTATCAAAATAACATCCTATATGACGATAGTGATACTAGAGGGCGCTTTAAACAAGTACGCAACCAGTTCAACTACTCATACTCAGGATTTGCACTAAGTAACCAATTGCTGTGGCAACAAGACGATAGCTCTAAGAGTACTTTTGGAACAACACGTTTTCAAAAGCGCTTTGGGAGAACCTACACAAGGTTTGGTATAGATTATAGTATATCGCCAGTAAGTGAGCTTGTTAGTTACGAGGCTGAGTTTAGCCGCAACTTGGGCCGAGATTTACAAGCGGAACTTACTTTAACTGATTCACTTCGTAATAATATTCAATCGGCCGAATTAGGGCTCAATTGGCAAAGCGACAAGTTTAGTTTAACGAGTAACTTAAACTACAACAGTAACGATGATTGGCGGCTCGGCATTTATAGCCGTTTTAGCTTAGGTTTTGATGTTGAACATAATACATATTTTGTCTCTAAGCGCACCTTAACTAACACGGGTAGCTTAATGTTACGCGTATTTTTAGATCAAAATAATAACGGTATTATGGATGATGATGAGCACGGCGTTGCCGGCGTAAAAGTAAAAGGCGTTCACAATTATCGTCAAGCAATTACAGACGAACACGGCGTTGCGCTATTAACTTCAATGCCAGCAAATCGTACAACAGATATAATACTTGATAGAAATAGTTTTGAAGATCCGTTTTTAATACCAGCTAATGAGGGTTTTTCTATTACACCAAGGGCTGGTTTTGTAGAGTATATGGACTTCGCATTAAATAATGCCAGTGAAGTAGAGGGAGTTGTTTATCAACAAAAAGGTGATACAACACAGATCCAACCCTTTGCAAATATAGCGCTGTTGAATGAGAAAGGGGATCAAGTTGCACAAACTCAAGCAGCATATGATGGCTATTACTTATTTACAGACCTTAAACCGGGGCAGTATAAAGCAGTAATTGATGATGAATATAAACAACGCAAGCAGCTAAAAAACACTCAAAATATAACAGTTAATTTATCGCCTCAAGGAGATGGAGTAATGGGCGTTGATTTAACATTAAAGGCGCTCAGTGCAACAACTGGAAGCATTGCCAATGCAGGAAGTTTTAGTTCGTTAAATATCTTAAAAATTTATTACCGTTTAATAGCACCACGAATAGAGCAGCAAGAAGCTTTTTATATGCATGATAAAGCTAAAAATAAATTTATTTTAGCCTTAGCGTACGCAACAAACAGTTCGCCAGAGCTTATTTCTGTATGCGACTCAGTAAAAGCGCAAGGATTAAAGTGTGTTGTTGAAACACATAAAATACTCCATTAAAGGAATTAGGATGAAAAGAGTTCAATGTATATTTTTAATCAGTGCAATGTTGCTAAGTTATGGTTGTGCGAATAATAAAGCAATTGATGGTAGTGCTACTCAGACCAACGTAACTGACGAAAAAAGCTACGTAAAAATAACAAAGCAAGAACTTGAAACTTTAAAAATAAGCTCCCAGCAGTGGCAAAATATGAAGCCAGAACTTGCGCGTTTATTACTTATTGAAGACGACTTAAGCTTACTAATATCGCAACTCAATACAATTGCAAAAGAAAATGAGCAGAAAAATGCACCAGTAATAAAAGCAGAAATCGTTAATACCAACACAATTAATCGCTCCAATTTACAAGTAACAAAACCAGTTGATCCTAAATTTGCTTTACAAGTGCTTTCAATAACGCAAAAAGAACAACTCTCTTTAGCTTTTAGGCAACTTCAAAAAAAGCTTCCTAGCTTACTAGGCGATAATTTTGTGATGAATGTTGAAACAATAAATGTAAAAGGAGTTATGTATAACCGCTTAAAGCTAGGCGCATACATAGACAAAAAAAACGCTATGGGTGACTGTCAAAAATTAAAGAGCCAAAATATAAATTGTTTAGTTAGTTATTACGTAGATCAGCCCTTTACCGCACAATAGCTAAGTCGGCATAAAAATTGCTTCATCCTCAGTATGTTTTGAAGAGGATGGCAATTATGCGCCTTTTACTGCCTTTATTATTTTTAAATTTAGCTGCTTGTAACTTGGTGCCGCCGCCAGAACCAAGTGTGCCTACAGATGCACCTAAAGCAGCCATGGCTCCTTTTACGGTTAATGACTATGTAGTTAATTTAACGTCGCAACTTAACCACCTAAACGGAGCATTAAATGCTAATGCACGTGTTGGCGTTAGTAGCTTCTTTTATGCAGATGCACTAGATACAAAATTAGTGACAGGGCAAGCCTCAGGCTTAAGTCAGCAGATCCAAGAAAGTCTGCTTACACAATTTACTCAACTGGGTTATCACACCGTTGAGTACAGACTTGGGAATAACCTCTCTTTATCAGAAAACTCAGACAGTATTTTAAGTCGCGATTTAAGTAAATTACGTAATCGCCAAAATATTGACTTAGTTATCACAGGAACAGTGACTCGTCAGCAGCATGCATACATAGTTAATGCACGACTTGTGAATATAGAAAATAAACAGGTGCTCTCTGCGGGAAGTACCGAGATCCCAATTAATGTAATGTGGGGCAATGAGAAAATTCAGCAGCGTGACGGACTTTTATACCGAAGCGAATACTAATTTGGAGCACAAAATGAAAAACCTATTAATTACATTATGCTTACCACTGGGCTTTGGTTGCTCTCAAATACTAGGCACAATGAATACAGACACCGCAACACCACAAAGTGAGCAAAGCAACCAACTGGTGAGTAACCAACGCGACGTTGCAGCGCCTGTTTCTGACGATAACTTATTTCAGTCAGGAATGGCTCCACAAGATAACTACACAAAAGCAACACCGCCAATGCGCAAAAATATTAACCATTATGTGCGCGGCATAATGCAAGACATGGTTGAAAACTTACAGTACGTAAGTGAACAAACACCGTTAGCTGTTTCTAGTTTTGTTTTTTTAGATGAAGACTACAATGATGGTAGCTTACTAGGGAACCAAATTGCAGAAAGCTTCATGCATGAATTACACAGCTTTGGTGTACCCGTTATTGACTTTAAAACAACTGATTATATGCGTGTTACCCCAACAGGCGACTTTGTATTTAGTCGCGACTATTTAGAGCTAAATCAAGATCAAAACTTTAAATATGTACTAGCCGGTACGCTTGTAAACCATCAAGGTGGTGTACTTGTCAATGCACGTATTGTTGGGCTAGAAAGTAAGGCCGTAGTAGGTTCTGCACAAGGGTTTATTCCACAGTCGGTTGTTGATGCGCTTAATAGTAGCTATCGCACTGATGGCATAATGTTAAAACAAGCAAGCAAGTGAGATAATTATGTATAGTAAATTATTTAACCGCTTTATCGTTTTTTTTGCTTTAGCTAACTTAACTGGTTGTGCCTTTACTCAAAATAGTGAAAGTGCTGAAATGAATGCATCTTCAACCACACAAGTAAATTATGACCTAGCAAGCATGCTTAAAACAGCCGAGCAACAATCAACTCAAGGTGATGTTAACGGCAATCAATTTACACCACTTAAGCACCATAAAACACTTGCTAACTATGTAGAACAAATGGCACTAGATTTGGTTGATACGCTTGAGTTTGAAAGTGATACCGACGCCAATATTAATATTGCTGTTACTACCTTGGTCGATCTTGATTCATCGCTTACTAAAAGCAATCAATTGGGTAATCAAATATCTGAGACGTTAATTCATCAGTTACAAAAGTTTGGTTATGGCGTGGTTGATTTTAAAACAACCCAAACAATAGATGTAAATAGCCGTGGTGATTTTGCTTTTTCGCGCGATATTGAAAAGCTTAGCGAAGATCAAATGGCGAGCCATGTATTAGCGGGTACATTAATTTATCGCAGTGATGCTGTTGTTGTAAATACACGTGTAATTAACGCGCATACAAAAAAAATTGTCGCGAGTAGTCAAAAACTAATCCCAATTTATGTACTAAATAAAGAAGATATATACTTATCAAGCAATTAAGTTCAGTTGTCGCTTGATATAAAAAACCAGATGCCGTTATAATTCACACTTCTAAGCACACAGCTTATTTGTGGCCTCTTAGTTAAATGGATATAACGGCCCCCTCCTAAGGGGCAGTTGCAAGTTCGATTCTTGCAGGGGCTACCAATTAAATCAATGGGTTACATTTTTTCAGTGTTGATGTTTCATTTCCGTGTAGCACATATGTAGCAGCGTAGATTGAATTTTAAGTATGCGCGAGCCGACCTTTATTGTCGAAACTTGGTATCTAATGAAGTACCATCATCATATAACCTTATCGGACTATAAGACCCTAAATAGATGAAAGAATATATTTTACCAAAAGGAACTTTGGTTAAGCACGGTACTACTCTATGCCAACTACCTAGTATTATGAAGTTAGGTATCAAAGGAGGGGGGGAATACCGAGATGAGAATAGAGTTAGGCGAGAGCTCATACCTGAAATTTCAGGTGTTTATGTTGGTAATGTAATTGCATATTTTGCAGCTTATTCTGCTTATTCATCTAAAATTTGTTCAGAATTAAATTTCAGTGATTATCAAAAAGCACTTAGGTTACATGAGAATAACCCTAAAGGGTTCGAATCGCTTGAGATACCTGTGCACCTTCCCGCAACATTACCAATAATATTAAATATTCGATTAGCTGAAGATTGCATACTTTATGCTGATGAAGATTTTGTTGATGATGGAAGGGCTCCTTTAGACAAAAAAATACCCAAAGATAGATTAGTTACTGAGGCTGAAAAGGTTTGGAAAAACTGGCAAACAGGATGCTTGGTTAGAGTTGGAGGAATACCTTCTAAATGGATAAAAAAAATTGAATACCCTGCTTTATTCAACCTACAAAATGTGAGTCGCACTCCTAAAGATTTAATTTCTGATTGTGACCATTTAGCATCGGGTTTGAAGCAATCTTATTTAAAGAAAAACCCTAAACCTATCCTAAAATATCTTCAAAAAAAATATAAAATAAAAGAGCTATCTAATAGTATTTCAGCAACTGAGAAAGAAATTAGTAATTTAATGTCTTGTGAGTTTATTTCGAATATTGAATGTCGATTATTTAATCATTTAAATATTCTTTTACTTACTCAGAAAATAGCCGAAGACTACGGCGTTAAATTGGAACAATAACAACAGAAATAATCATTGTAAGTATATCAAATACCTTACCTTCTAACCCATACGTCAATTTAGAGTTAGCTTTAGTGAGCTGTTAATACGAATGTTTTTAAAAATCAAGCTATGTAGATCAGTACAGTTATTTACAGAACTCCAAGTAAGATCTTTTTTGCCATTCTGGCAAATGGTAAGTTAAAGGTAATTTTTGGCTTTGTATGGGTGTTTGATATGAGCTAAAGCTTAATTAAGAGCTTTAGCTATTTGAAATGTTGTATTTAACTGCAATTTTATTTAACAGTGATAGCTTTAGCTCTTTTTAGATAATACTGAGCTTTAGCTGATACGTTATAGCTTTAGGTTATGCTTTTTCTACCTTCCATGAATAGTGCCTTGTGATTATAGCTTTACCAGCGAACCACAAGCCTTTTACTTTGAGTATGAGTTCACCATCGTAATAGCTTTGTAAGCACTCGCCAGTTTCTTCAACGATGTTTAAATCGTAATGTAATTTGATGGGTCTATCTTTTAGCTTTGTGTGTAAACCGCCCATAGCAAGTATGTAGCCTTTCCAATCGCTGTTATCAGCAGCAAAGCGCGCTTGTTCTAATAGATTATCTTTTTTATCATTAAATATAGAGCGTAAACGTCTAAGTTCGCGCCATACAGAAACGCTAGCACCGCCAATTTGCTGAAACTGGCGAATACACCAACACGATGCCCACGCATCAATACGCTGGGCTACAAGTAGCGAATCGTTACCGAATTTATCTTCGCCTACACCTTCACCATCTATATTCTTCGCTATGTATTTTAAAATATAGCCAGTTGCAGAGCCTTTGTTTGGGTCTATTTGTTTAAAGTCGCAACGGTTTTCCGCTGCGCCTTTTTCGTCACCATCAACTTCTAACGCGTAATGGCGAATAATTGCTTTTAATGCGTCTAGTTTTTCGCTCTCAATAAAAAACAGCATATGCCAATGCGGTGTGCCGTCATGCTGTGGTTCTGCTACGCGAAAACCATAAGGCGCTATATTTTGACGTTTAAACTCTGCACGGGCTTTTTGCCATTGGTGGTTTAAATAGCTATTGGCTTCATCAGGCATAAAACCTTCCCATTTCGGGTTAGCAGCGCCTGATTTAGAAAAAGCACGATGGTACTTAGAAGGGCACGTAACCGTAATAAAAAGTGCTTCATGTCCTAGCTCTTTCGCTAGGTCTTCAAAGCCTCTTGCTCTACATAGTAATTCATCTTTTCGTATCTTAGGGTTTGATACATTTAGGTCTGATATTTCTTTTAACGAATAGCGTTGCCCTTGCTCGTTAAGTATATAGGTTGAGCTAAGTAATTCGTCATTTCGTTGGCGCTGAGTAATGCGGTTTTGAGTTGTTATATTGCTCGCATATATTTCTCTTTTTCTGTTTACGAAATTTAAATGTAGGGCTGCTTTTTCGTTTGCTTGGGTAATGAGTTTACGAAACTTTCGTAGCCACCAACGGTTATCGATATAGCGCTTTATACAACCTGATATTTTAATGTTGTTATTTGGCTCTATAGGCGAAACACCAAACTTAATTGCATAGTTTGATAAAAAATCAAAAAGGGCTTTTTGCTTGGCATCAGTGAATTCGCTATTAATTTCGGTATTAGTAGAGCGAAACACAGCGGAATTTACGCTATTAGTTTCGCTATGAATCATTTCATTACTACGAAACTCATGCGAAACGGTTCGCTCTAGTTCGTTATCATTTTGCTGTTTGTGTTTAGCTTGATAGTAAAGAAAGTTAACTTTTTCGGGGTTTATAGCAATTTGGCGGCAATAGTTTGCACACTCTTTCGCTATGTTATTAATATCATCATCAAAGCAAAAGAATAGGTGAGCGAGTTTTTTAGGTAAGAGTTTATAAAGCTTATTCGTGGTATCTAAAACATGGCGATTGCGCTCAAAGTTATTAGGCTTTTTAAAAGCATCAGTTAAAATTGTACTTTTAATTTTATTGGAAAATGGCGCTAATTTTTTAGTTAAAAACGCCGCATCGTATCTATCAACTAATGCTAAATACGGCGTTAAAATATCGTCTTGTTCATTAATCGCTTTTGCAATTAATGTTTCTCTAAAAGTACCCATTGGCTATTTGGGGTTAGCGTAAGCAAATACAAAACCACGACCTTTTTTGGTCAAAAAGTAATGTTCATATTTAACGCCAAAATGATAAATTATTTCACTTGTTACAAGCTCTTCATCAACGAGTTTATCAAGTGTACGCGTATCAAATTTAAACGGCTGGCCATGCTTATTAACATAGGTATGTAGCCCATTCTTTTGCCGATATGAATAACCAATCTCACGGCAAATTTCGAAATACGTATTTTCTAACGATAACCAAATTAACAGGCGTGTTTGTTCTCTAGTTAACTTAGGCATGATCACCCCCGTTAGGGTTTTGACCCAAATGCTCTAAGCGACAAAAGTTATTTAACCAGTTATCTAAATCATCTTTTAAATAACGAACAGTGCGACCAATTTTAATAAATGGCGGGGCTGGGGTTCTATTTGTGCGGTTTCCTTCCATACGTGATTGACGTAAGAAAGAGCGACTCATACCGATATATTCGGCTGTTTCTATTTCTGATAGTGCGCGTTTGTTTGTGGTGGTTGGCATGATAGCCTCCATGTACGTTTAAGTTCATGGAGGACTTTAAGTGTGGTGTTAAGTCCTAGGAGTCCTTTGAGGAGTTATGACTTTAATCATTTTTTCAATCTACTGACTAAGTTATAAAAGCTCTTTCTTTTTATTTGTTGAATTTCAGCGCTATCGTCAAACCAATAAAGCGTATCTTTACCCACTTCATCTACTATCTCATCAGTATCGAACTTGCGCGGCTCATTACGTAAATCGTCTTTTAACCTTTCCCATATCTTACTAGGTCTATCATTAGGGAATTCAATAAGCATATTAATCAGCATGGTATCAATAGGCCGAAGTTTAGTATTACTTGCTGATTCTTCTTTATTGCCAAATAGGTAATGTTTAGCCCTTTCGAGTTCATCAGGCTCAATACAAATATCATCGAATGTGAATATTTTTGACGTTGGGAATAGTTCATCGGGAACGGGTTGTGATGGATCAAAAACAGCGGATGCTTTTTCTATTAGCTTTTCTTTATTATCAGATATGTCAAAAATCCCTTTGCAAAACTGCTTTAACATACTTTGTCGTTGTTCAGGCTGAAAATAGAAGGGAATAGTTGCTAGCGGTACTTTTTCAAAAGCCGCTGAGAGCCAACCTTCAAATATTTTGTTTGGTAGCTCTACGGTGAAGGGGTACTCACTATCATAGCCAGTTAATTTATCTTTTTGTAGGATGGTAGACTTAACTAAACTAAGCTTTTTACTTTCAAAAATTGTTGTTTGCTGTGGTTTAGTTAGTTTTATTAAACCTGAATAAGTAGCTTTACCAAAGCCAAAAAACTTAGATTCTTTGTAGCCACCTAAAATTATGTCTGAAGTTTTACAATATAAGCAAAAAGAAATGTCAGTTTCTGAATTAAGGTAATGAGTATCATCAACCGATATGTCAAAAGCCTTATCTAGCTCGGTCAGTCTGTAGTACTTCTTCACAGTGAAATCCTTTTTTAACTATATAGATTTTGGATATTTTATCTCAAGACACAAATTTACCATAGAGGGTGTATTACTTTTTATTATAAGGTTATGTTTACATCTGTTAGTTGAGTGGCTGGTAACTACAAACTTCGGATTAGGCCTTGTGAGTTATAAATTAATTGAAGTAGGAGAAAATCATGGATGACAAAAAAGTAATAGATTTGATACGCAATGGTCGATTCTCAATCTTAGACTTCTTCGAGGAGGATGATGTTTTAGGAAAAAATGAAAACTATTTGGGCTATCTCTATTTTATGAGAGATCTTAAATCTGAGCCTACAGCAGAGATTTTATCTAAAATATGTGAGGTTGAAGGTAGTATTGATCTTGCTTACGAGTATTTAGGTCAAATAGCTAAGAGAGTATTTTATTATGGAAACGAACGTTATATTTCGGATTCATTTTTTAAAATGGCTATTTCAAAAAATGATAAAAATGCAAATGCATGGTGGGCAATATTCACAAACACTAATGATGAAAATGCTTTCCTTAGGTCAATCATGATTGATTATGAGCAAGGTGATTTTTTAAACTTAAACAAGCGCTTGAGTGAGGTTTTAATTGAAAATTTCGACTTCAAAAAAGATGTATGGAACTTTTTAATTGAAACTTTAAATGACGAACGTGTAGATAAAAGTGAGTCTGTAAGTAATATTCTTTTTACAGCTTTCAGTAAAACAGGAAGGCACAACGAAGGCATTTACCTATTTGATGATGTTTCCTACTCTAAAGTAGGTGTATTGAAAAGCTATATTAGCTCTAATACTTTGTCATATGAATCAGCAATGTCAAAAGTTATAGATTATGATTTAGATGAATTTTTAGATTACAACTTTGCTCGCCTATTTGAAGAACTCATTAAGAGGAAGAATTCAGGTGCCATGTTCCTAAACAAAGCGTCAATTATTGAAACCGCTTTTAAAGCTGAGCTGTACAAGGAGGTTATAAAAATTTATAACGAAAACTGGGATGAACATATTATAAATAATTCAGAAACAAAGTGTTATTACTTGATGTCACAAATATTTCTAGGTGTTCATTTAGATCAAACTATTTATGATGAAGTAAAGCGAAGTAACTATGATGGTGCTTTAAAAAAAGCAGTTGAAGTTAAACTTCTCTTCATGAAGCTTATGTATAAGCTAGTTAAAGGGGGGGATTTAAAGTTTCGTATAGCAATCTGGAGTACATATCAAGCGGCGGAGAAGCTACTTGAAGATCCCGAGCTCATAGATCATTATTTATATAGCGATTTATACCATGAGTTATCAGCTATAGAGAAGCAGTGGAATAAAAAGTTTTATCAAGATGAGCTAGATATGCGGAAGCAGGATTCTTCCAATGATATTTCCACATTTGATACTTTTGTAGGCCAGTGTAAATCTTATTTGAGCAATCAGCTGTTTAAAGAATTAATTTATAGTATTCAGAATTACCATCAAACTAATAAACCTACTATCGTCACTTATAATTTGCTTGGGGTTGGTTTTGATCGAATGGGAGATCATGTTAAGGCTTGCGAATCATATTTAATGGCTCTGCAAATCATGGAAAAGTGCAAAGAATATGATTATATAGTCATAGGTAACTTTCTTTCCTCTGTCAGTAAAGTAAGTAAAGACTTGAAAAACGAAACATATTATTACTGGAGACGTAAGTTTAATATTGCTCTGGTTAATAGTTTTCAATTTAATAACAATCTTTCTCTTAAAAATACATCGCTGTTTAAATATTCACCGTTAAATCTGAACTATCTTGATTCACTGATTAATCAATATTTTTATCTTCCAGAAAAACAACAGTTAAACGATCCTATTGAGATGCCTAGCATTTCTGATATCGGAGAAGAGCATTTTATTGATAAAGATTATAGAATTTGTTCCTTTTCTAAAAATGATAAATCTATGCTGATGTGGTCACATTATACAGGTGATCATCAAGGTATTATGGTGGAATATGAGTTTGGGTATGGTTTACCTACAGGGTTTGGTATTAGTGAAGTAAAGTATACTTACGGTCAGAAGAGGCAAGTCGAGAAAGACAAATTTATCTTTGACCAATATTTGCTAACAAAAAATAAGGAGTGGGAGTATGAAGAAGAAGTTCGCTTGATATCTTATCAGGCAAGCAAGGTTTATTACGAAAGGTATAGCTTTCCAAATCCCGACAGAAGTAAAATAAACGCAAGAGTTTTAGGTATTACACTAGGATGCAACTTCCCGCTCTCTAAGCTTGATTTCATTAAAAAAATAATTATTGATCTTAATAAAAATAGAAATCAAGCTGAACCTAAAATCTACTTAAGAAAAGCTACAATATCAGAAGAGAAATTGTTTACACTAGAATATGACTATTTAGAAATATGAAAGTAATTTGATTAGTTATCATGGGATAAAAAGTTGAAACGTATAACAAAAGATTTCACTACATTATTTAATGTTCTATGGTATAGGGATTTCCCTTTAACAAAAGAGCACAAAGAAATAGCGTCAAGAGCTGAGTGGACAACACATATCGGTATTTGTGCTAGAACAGCCTCAGATCTTCTTGGTTATTTTATGTATTTCGAACACGGAAATAGGACTGATGCTGTAATTAAAGACAATGACGAGAAAGTAATTTCTAATTTAGAATGGGAGTGGACTGAACCTAGAAAAATTGAAAAGGTAAATGAGGTGCGACAACTTAAAGCTGCAAAAGAAAGCTGTGAGTTTTCTGTCTTTGTTTCGTATTCAGATAATCGTTACTACGAAGATAATTTAAATGCAGTTAAAGAGCAGTGGGGAGCTTCTCCTGAACCTCTTCTTTTTATATTAATTAGCTATAACCGCAAAGTTAAACGCGTTTTTGAGCTGATTGAAACATTTCATATCCAGAATGGTCGGTGCAAAAAAGTTAGAAGCCAACCAGCCCTACCATGGCATGCGAGAGGTAAGCGTTGGGAAGACTGGAGCTAATTAAAACTTATCCAATTAAATTAACTGCCGCAGCTTTATGTTCTGGCGCCAAGTGTGCATATCTTAGTGTCATTTTTAAGTCACTGTGACCTAGCAACTCTCGAACTGTATTCAAATCTACACTTGCCATGACGAGCTTACTTGCAAAGTGGTGGCGTAAGTCATGAAACCTAAAGTCGGTAATACTTGCATCTTCTAAAAGTGCTGCCCAATCATATCTAAAATCTAGTATTCGTTGCTGGTTACCATCTTTAAACACATGGCCACTATTCCCCGATAGTTTTTGCCAATCACTTAAAACATTAAATGCTTGTGTATTTAAAGGGATATGGCGAGTATTGCCTGATTTAGCATTTTGAAAATCAACAGTGAGCACTTTATTTTCTAGGTTAACGTCATTCCAATTAAGCGATAAAATTTCGCCTTTACGCATACCTGTATTTATAGCAAGAATAACGATAGTGGTTAGATGCTTAATATCAAACTTAGCAATACTTTCACGTAAACGTGATTCTTCATCTTTTGATAAATAGCGAACCTTTGCGTTATCTACAGTTTGAGCTTTTACTTTTTGTAAATCGTGGCTATCGATAACTTCCCATTCGATCGCGCGACTTAAGCAGCCTTTAATTAAATTTAGTTGGCGGTTTGTAGTTGCTGGTTTAATTCCATCTTCTAAACGTTTATTACGCCATTTTTCAACTTCCCATGCTGTAATAGCTGATAGCTGAAAATCCATGAATTTACTAAATGCTGATTGAAATGCCTTTTTTGTTTTATCTGCTGTTTTAGGGTTACGAGATTGCAGCCAAGGAAAGTACTTTTCATCTAAAAAGTGTTGCAAGGTAGATAGCTTTGATTCTTTTGTTTTAATGCGGTCTTGCTTTTTTACTTCGTGAACATTAGTACCCTGAGTTACCTCGGCAATTTTATTTTTTGCTAAATCTCTGGCTTGCGCTGGGGTAATTCGCCCATCATAGCCTAAGTGATAATTTACTTGTTTGCCTTTGTGCCTATAGAACAAGAAGTAAGATATTGCTCCTACACTAGATATTCGAGCATGAAAACCTGTTACTTCGGTATCATTTAATCGTTTATCGGCAGGTTTTAAAGCTTTAATACTCGATAATGTTATTTTGGCTTTGACTGGCATACTGTTTCTCACTGTGTAGCACATATGTAGCAAGTGCATTGTGCCGCAAAGAACAAGGGAGAACAATGGTGTATTTTTAGTTTTGTTTTTAGTTTATTTAAAACAATGGTTTATATTTGCTTTTTGTTTTTTGTTGTTCATTGGGGTATATAGGAATACATCTATAAAATGCACTCCTAAGGGGCAGTTGCAAGTTCGATTCTTGCAGGGGCTACCAATTAAATCAATGAGTTATATTTTAACCTCCCTCCCTTATACTTTGTGTATAGCGTATATGTAGTAGTGTTGCACTTTTTAATTGAAGGCGTTTAACACTTTTTGCTCACATTTTTCACGCTCTGTAATCATTGCTTCAAAGTCAGCTTGAATTTGCGTTAGAACGGCTGGTGGATTAAGTCGTTTGATTCTTTTAAATTGAATGCTTTCTTCTTCATCATAGGCGAGTATGGCTAAAGTGATTTTTTCGCGTTCAATACCATTTGAAAATAATCCTTCTGCATCTAATTGCATAAGTACTTTTTCCATTGCTGTAAGCCATTGGTGCCAATTATCCATCGCCTCTATATCTGATTGAAACAAATCAATGCTGTTTTCTAGTTTTTGGCATTCTAGCGTTGTTTCATCAAAGTATTCTGAATAATATTCAAGCGTCGGGTAGTCCTCAGGGTTCCATTTAGCCATGTAAAAGCTACTTACATCGTTGTTGTACTCTGTTTCAAATACTTCTTTTAAATCTGATAAAGTATTAAACATTGGCAGTAATGAGTAGCTACCTGTGTGGTAATAACCCATTACATAAAGATCGTTACCATATTTTTGAATGATGTCTTTAAATGCTTTTTTGGTATCTTGATAAAGTGTTTTTTCGAAGTTTTTAGTATCTAACATGAGGTCATTATTTCTTTTATGATTACAGAAATTTATATGAAAAAGAGAGTGATTAAAACTCACCCTGCAAAAAATAAAATAACCAGAGCTACTACTCTGGTTATTGTAAGTTAATATTAACCATCACTCGTAATTGTATTGATTAACTCACTCAGTACCGCTTCGGCCTTACTTGTTTCTACTTGGCAAGTACCGGCATTTAAGTGGCCACCACCATTATATTTTAAGCACAGCTCGCCAACATTGGTGTTCGAACTGCGGTTAGTGATAGATTTACCAACGGCATACACTACGTTTTGCTTTTTAAGGCCCCACATTTTATGAATCGAGATATTGCAGTCGGGGTACATTGCATAAATAACAAATCGATTTGTGGCGTAAATAGTTTCTTCTTGGGTTAAATCAAGGATCACTAAGTTTTTATGCACGGTAGCGCATTGAGAAATTTGCTCTTTTGCTTTTTCGTTATGCTCGTTATATAAAGCAACACGCTCGGCTACATCTTCCATTTTTAGAATGTCTTGTATGCTCTGATCTTTACACGCATCAATCAGTTTCATCATTAATTGGTAATTTGAAATTTTAAACTCGCGAAAACGGCCAAGTCCTGTACGCGCATCCATAATAAAGTTCATTAATACCCAATCGGTTGGGTTTAATATTTCGTCTTTTGAAAACTGAGCAGCATCGCCTTTATCTACCGCGTCCATCATTTCAACAGAAATATTTGGAAGTTTTTCAGCGCCGCCATAATAGTCATAAACTACGCGAGCAGCTGATGGGGCTTCTGGGTCAATAATATGATTTTTTATGTCGCTTGAGTTACGAACGGTTTCGCTAAGGTGATGATCAAATGCTATATGACAGCCTGCAACGTAGGGGAGGTTGGTCGTAATGTCATTTTCGGTAATGCCTATTTTGCCGTCTTGCATGTCTTTTGGATGAACAAATAAAATATCGTCAATTAGGTCTAAGTCTTTAAGCAATACGGCACACACTAAGCCATCAAAATCGCTGCGAGTGACTAGTCTAAATTTATTATTGGGCATAGCTATTCCATCTTTTTAATTGAATTATCAATTAAGTGTAACAGTTAAATTTTTTTTTGAGAGATCAGCTTAAAAAAATTATAAAAAAAGCCAAAACGTTAGTTTTGGCTTTTACTTAGCAAGTTTGTATGTGTAGTAAATAGGTTATGCGCCTGGGCCACATTCCATACATGAATTTACAATGTCTGGGCCAAATTTAAGTTTGGCATTTAAGTCGCGAAGGGCGGTACGTAACCCTTCTTCAATTACTGGGTGGTAAAATGGCATATCAAGCATTTCTGGTACGGTCATTTTGTTTTGTACAGCCCATGCTAGTAAGTGAGCGATGTGTTCGGCTTGTGGGCCAATAAATTCTGCACCTAAAAATAAACCTGTACCTTGCTCTGCGTATACTCGCATATGACCTTTGTTTTTAAGCATTACTCGGCTACGACCTTGGTTTTCAAAGCTGACTTCGCCTACTTCAAAACAACCGCATGGGCCTAATCGGTCAGTAATTTGCTTGTAGCTTTCGCCTACCATTGCTATTTGTGGGTCGCTAAATACAGCTGCAATTTTAGCTCTGCGCAGACCTATACGTACATCTGGGAAGCGCCCTGCATTTTGACCTGCAATAGCACCTTGGTCTGATGCTTCGTGTAACAATGGGAGCATGTTACTCGCATCGCCTGCTATAAATATGTTTGACTCACCACACTGCATTGTATGTGTGTCTGCGTGCGGTACGCCGCGTTCATCAAGTTCAATGCCTGTGTTTTCAAGGCCTAGTTTATCTACGTTAGGTACTCGGCCTGTGGCTGCAAGTACGTAGTCAAACTGTTCGGTGTGTTTTTCACCTTGTTTGTCGGTGTAAGTTAGCTGTGCTTTGTCGCCAACTTGCATCATGTCAGATACGTTTGAGTCGGTATCTACAAAAAATTCTTCAGCAAAAACAGTATTTGCGTAGTCTTTTACGACTGGATCTGTAAGTGGGCCAATTGCGCCGCCTACACCAAATAGTTTTACATTTACGCCTAGTCGGCTAAGTGCTTGGCCAATTTCAAGACCTATTACACCAGGGCCAAATACAGCGACTGATTCTGGTAGATCATCCCAATCAAATACGTCGTCGTTTATAATAAGTTTGTCGCCAAAGTTATTAAATACGCCAGGGTACGAAGGGCGTGAACCGGTGGCAATTACAAAGCGTTTTGCTGTAATAATTGTGTGGTCGTCTATTTGTATGCGGTTTGTGTCTAAAAATTTAGCGTAACCACGAATTTTATCACCATCTGGTAATTCATCTACGGCTTCTACTACGAATCCTGCAAAACGATCTCGTTCACTTTTAACGCGTGCCATAACTGCTTTGCCATCAATGATAGGCTTTGAGCTATGAACACCAAATGCAGGTGCCATTTCAATTGCGTGTGCAGCTTCAGCGGCTGCAATCAATAACTTACTTGGCATACAACCAACACGTGCACATGTGGTGCCGTATGGGCCTGATTCGATCATTAATACATTTTGTGTGAACTGTTTAGCATTACGATAAGCACTTAAACCAGCAGTGCCTGCGCCTATAACAACAACATCGGTTTGCAATTCTTTCATAGTATTTTTTCCTCTAATAAATAGGGGCATAAAAGCCCCTATTTTTTACCTACTAACGTTAGGTATTTAATTTACTTATTAATTAAGCAAAGTATTTTTCTAAGTCGTCTGAACCACCGATGTGTTTACCACCAATGAATATTTGTGGAACAGTGTCACGACCAGATACAGCTTTTAGGCTTGTTAGTGATGCGCCTGCACCCATAACAATCTCTTCATATGCGAAGCCTTTTTCTGCAAGAAGTTCTTTTGCTTTTTTACAGAAAGGACAGCCAGGTTTAGTAAAGATGCTTACTGGTTCTGGTTTAGCTTGCTTAGGGTTGATGTAATCAAGCATTGTGTCTGCGTCAGATACCTCAAACGGGTCACCTGGTAAATCTGGTTCGATAAACATTTTGTCAATCACGCCATCTTTAACAAGCATAGAGTATCTCCAGCTGCGCTTACCAAAGCCTAGGTCGTTCTTGTCTACTAACATGCCCATGCCGTCAGTAAATTCGCCGTTGCCGTCTGGTAATAAAGTAATGTTTTGCGCTTCTTGATGCTCAGCCCATGCGTTCATTACAAAGGTATCGTTTACTGATAAACATACAATTTCGTCAACGCCGTTTTGCTTAAGTACGCCTGCTAATTCGTTGTAACGTGGTAAGTGAGTTGATGAACATGTTGGTGTGAATGCACCTGGTAGTGAAAACACTACAACAGTTTTACCTTTAAAAATGTCATCTGTTGTTACTGATTTCCAATCGTTATTTTGACGAGTTGCAAATGTAACACTTGGGATTGTTTGACCTTCGATATTGTTTAACATAATTTTTGTTCCTCTTGATTTGTTGATAGCCATTATGGTGAATAATTAAATATAGTTCCAATCGTTTGTTTGTATTAAACTGATAGTTATAAACTATCACGTAGAGCTGAATATGAACTTAAAAGATTTTGAATATGTAAAAGCAATAGCGCAATATAAACATTTTCGCAAAGCTGCCGATGCATGTTTTGTAAGCCAGCCTACATTAAGTGGTCAAGTAAAAAAACTCGAAAATGAGCTTGGCGTTACTTTGTTTGATCGCTCAACCAAGCAAGTTACCTTAACAGCAAAAGGTGAACGTTTGTTGACGCAAATAGAGATTATTTTAGAGCAAACGCAAATACTCAAAGAACTTGCTGCTACTTCTAACGAGCCTCTACAAGGTAAATTAACTATTGGTATTATTCCTACCATTGCACCTTACTTGTTGCCTGCGTTACTAACATCGATGAAAGCGGCATTTATTGATAGCCAGTTTTCGTTTATTGAGATGCAAACAGCAACAATTTTAGAAGCTTTAAACAAGGGTGAACTCGACTTTGCTATTTTAGCCGATGTGCCAGAGCTTATTAATTACCATACGGTTGCTTTATACAAAGAAGATTTTTTAGTGGCGGTATCACACGATAACGCGCTGTCTAAGCATAAAAAAGTAGCGCTGAGCGATCTTCAAGGATGCAGCCTATTAATGTTAAGTGATGGCCATTGCTTTAAAGATCAAGCCCAAAAGTTTTGTTTTTCTGCAGGAGTCGATGTATCTAACCAGTATAAAGGTAATAGTTTAGAAACATTATTAGCGTTAGTGGCTATGGATGACGGTATTACATTTGTACCAAAGTTAGCATGTACCGACCGTGTAGGGATTGATTACTTGCCTATATTCCCTAATCAGCAGCGTAATGTGGTGTTTGCATGCAGAAAGCATTATCCGCATTTATCTGGTGTAGAACAATTGGGCGAGTGGTTATCGGCTCACCCTAATTTAAAAGCTAAATTAACTAAAAAAGTTAATTAAATATTTAAAGGTTTTGGCTGATTATTTCTACAACATCGTTAATTTGCACGCCAGGTAGTGGTTTGTCATCAATACTGACAGCTACTGCAGTTTGCTGATAAAGCTGCTCTACGCGAATTTTATTAAGCGTTGTGATGGTGTGTGGCATAACATTACCTGCCGCGTCGGTTAAATAGTTATGGTGCGCAATGCTTAGCATTTGGCCTTTTTTTAACCCATGAGCTTTACCTAAGTTAATAACGATTTTGCTATTTTCCATATGCATTATTTTACCTTGAGTAGGTAAACACGCCATAGCTGCTTGAATGTCATAACTTACTGATTGGTTGATATCGGTTATGCTTTGCCCATAAGGCGATTGCCAAAATCTATCACTATTAACATCAACTATGGTTGTTTTTTCAAATGGCCAAATTGCTTGAGTATGGTAACTATTTTGCCAAAGTTGCTCATAGGTAGTGCCATCAAATAATACAAATTCAATGTTGTAACTGCGCTCATACGCCTCGTCTTGCCAAAATGCATAATCGTTATTGAGTTTGTCGCTAGTCGAAAGGCTGGTTATTTGGCTAAGCAGAACATATTGAGCGTTACTGCGCGAAGATATTTCTTCTAATTGGGCATTTGAATAGTCGTGCTGCTGCGAAAAGTATTTATCAACGCTTATTGCATTATTATAGTAAGCAATAGGTACTGCGCTCATTTTTGATTTTTGCAGTGAGGTAAAAATATTTTTGCTAATCGCTTTGCTTACGTCAAATATTTGACCCATTTTGGCGTGTTCACGATGAACAAGTTGGCTTTGTGTAACGGCCACAAACTTATTAAAGCTATTTTGTGGGCATTGCTCTGTTTGAGAAAAAATATCGAGTCGTAATGTAACGGCAAATTTATTGTCGTATTTATTTTCGCTGATCAGTTCAATTTTTTGAATTTCGCCGTGGCTGCTAATTTTTAGCTGATCTTGCATTAACACGCCATCTACCAGGGTTTGTACAGAGCTAACCCGTGCGCCAGAGAACACTAACGCTTGTGTAATTGCATCTTTTATAGCGGCAGATTTAGCTGCGCTCGTATCACCATTTTGAACGTTCGCATGGCCTGTTGATTCATACCACTGCGCTTTAGTAAAAGGGGAGAACGTTAATAATGCCGTTGCACTTAACCCTGCAAATGCCAATAATAAAAACGACTTCATACTTTTACTCCAATTAAACGTTAGCTATTAACTAGGTAGAGCAAGGACTGTACCAATGTTATTTGGTAATTATTAGTAATGCTATAAATGGCATTAAACGTGCATATGTACTGCTAATTACTATACAAGGGCTAAATGCTATGCGAGCAATTTCATTACTTATTACACTTGGGTGTTTAACCTTAGGTGGTTGTAGCAGCGTTTTTGATAAGCATGTTGAATATAAATATGTAGAGCCAAATAATTACCCTGTTTTAAAAGCGATAGGGTATGCACCTATTAGCTTGCAAAAAGGCGCTAACCTGTCGCAAAAGCAACTTATGGCAATTAAGGCTTCTAAGCTTGAGGCTTATCGCGAGCTTACTGAGCAAGTATATGGGCAAAAAATTACCGCAGGAACAACGGTGGAAGGTTCAATTGCTCAAGACGATTACCTAGAAAGTAAAGTGCAGGGGCTTATTAAAGGTGCACAAATAATTAAAACTTACGCAGTAGATGACACTTACGTGACCGAGCTTGAGCTTAATATGAAGCGTGTGCACGATTTATACATAGGTGAAGTAAAACCACGCGAAGTTAAAAAAGTAACTTATTACTAAATAGCCCAGTTAATTAAAAAAGTTATTCAAAATATCTCATCCTCTTATATTGAGTGCTATGCTGTTGTTAGGATTAATTTTTAAGCAGATTGCGTAGTGCTCAACAGATGTATTTTATTGCCACTTATATTAACAGTGGCTCTGTAAATGGCGTTTAAGCCAACTTATTTAAATCCTAAATTATTTATATGGTGCAAAGCCAATTTGCGCTACCTATTACTGTTTTTTGTACTCTCTAGTGGTGTGCTTGCAAGCCGACTAACTATTCAATTTAATACCTTTATTGAGCTGATGGGTCAAAAATATGGACCTGCGCGAGCGGCTGTTGCACGTAACTGGCAAAGTATGTTGGTACAAACTCAAAACAAACCAGAGCAACAACAAATTCTTATTGTTAATGATTTTTTTGCGCGTAATTTACGCTATCAAACTGATATTTTGCTATGGAAACAAAACGATTATTGGGCAACCCCTTTAGAAACGTTAGGCAGAGGCTTAGGTGATTGTGAAGATTACGCAATAGCAAAGTATATAAGCTTGAGAGCCCTAGGGGTGAGCGACGACAAGTTACGTCTTATTTATGTAAAAGCAAAAATTGCGGGCACTAACAAAACGCAAGCACATATGGTGTTAGGTTATTTTGCTACACCAAACGCTCAGCCACTTATTTTAGACAGTTTAATAACAAAGGTTTTACCTGCTGCAAAACGTGTAGATTTAAGCCCTGTTTTTAGCTTTAACAGCCAAGGTTTATGGGCTAATAATTCAACCAAAAGTGTAGCCAGCCCAACAGCAAGACTTTCACGCTGGCGTAAAATTTTGGAGCAGACAACCAAAGAAGGAGTTATGTGGTAATGGCATCATTTTCCTTATCTAAGTACCTTAAAAAACGAAAAATAACACTCAGGCAAGAGCTGTGGATTGCATTATTAATTGTTATTTTTGTAGGCTTTATAAGTAGTGTTTTAATTAGCACTAATTCGGCTAAAAGTTATTTTTCGACCCAGCTGTACTTAAAAAATGTAGATAACGCCAGTTCACTCGCGTTAATGATCAGCCAATTAGACAAAGACCCCGTTGAGCTTGAGTTATTAGTATCGGCCACATTTGATACCGGTCACTATAAGCGAATCGAACTACAAAACCCTAATGGTGAGGTGATTGTTAAACGCACGTTTACCGATGAGCTTAAAGCG
The DNA here is from genome assembly GCF_015864285.1 of Pseudoalteromonas sp. NZS100_1. Classification (NCBI taxonomy): domain Bacteria; kingdom Pseudomonadati; phylum Pseudomonadota; class Gammaproteobacteria; order Alteromonadales; family Pseudoalteromonadaceae; genus Pseudoalteromonas; species Pseudoalteromonas sp. NZS100_1. The sequence continues at coordinate 195,980 of NZ_JADYXN010000001.1, read as the reverse complement.
ACGGCTCCGCAGTGGTTTAGAGCAATGTATGGATTAAATGTACAGCCAGGGGTTGGGCAAGTAAATGATGGTTGGCAGCAGTTTGGTACTTTGTTTATAGAAAGTCATAGTCAATATGCTGAGCAAGCCTTATGGGAAAGTGCGCTTAAACTATTTTTTAGTTTTTTAATTGTCGCTTTTTTTGCTTGTATAGTTAGCGCTTACTTTTTAAGTAGGATATTAAAACCACTAGATGATGTTGTGTATCAGGCTAATGCATTTGGTGAAAAACGTTTTATTAAATCCACCGTCCCTCGTACATTTGAGTTTGCACGTTTAGTGCAATCAATGAACCAATTATCTACCCGTTTTAGCCGTATTATTAAAGAAGATAATAAACGTTTAGAAGAGCTTAGATTTAAATCGCAACACGATGAGCTAACTGGTTTAGCAAATAGAGAATACTTTGGTGCAACGCTTGAGGCTCACTTACAAAAATCGAAAGATCATGCCCATGGTGCTTTGTTTTTATTTAGGGTTGTAAACCTCGATCGCGTAAGTGAGGAAGTGGGACGAGTAGAAATGGTTAACTTTCTACGTCGATTTTCACAGATGTTGGTTAGCTTCTTAGAGAGCAACCAAGAACACTTTTCTGAAAATTACATTGCACGTATTTCTCACAGCGATTTTACCGTTTTATTTAGTGATATTGATGATATTCAAGCAATCAGTGAACGTATTTTATTGATGCATCAATCGTTTGTTGAAGAGTATAAAAACGTTAAGCTAGCGATACCTCACAGCTGTACTTATATTCAAAAAGACGACACGCGATTTGATGTATTAAAGCGTGCGGATGAACTTTTAAAATCATCGGGTAAACAATCTGATGTACAAGCAAAAGTAGCTCAGATCAAGCAAGAAAGTGAGCTGTTTGATAATGCAACTAGCTGGAAAAATGCCATAGAAGAGGCACTCAATAATAATAATTTAGAAATAAATACTTACCCAGTAACTAGCTTTACAGGGCAGGTAATGCAAAATCAATTAGGGTTGAGCCTAAAGCTTGGTGGGCAAGTATACCGTGCTAGTTACTACTACCAGTGGGCTAACCGATTAAAGTTATTAGCGCGTTTAGATTGGGGTTTAATTAAGGCGTTGGTGGCTCATTATAGTATTGAGCCACCAAGTGAACTGATTTCGGTTGAATTATCTGCTCAAACGCTACTTGATGATGCTGCACTTGCTTCGATTCTTACGTACCTTTCGGCGTTTCCTGATTTAGCCTCTAAAATTTGTTTTGATATTCGTGAAAGTATTGCCGTTAGCGAAATTGAGATATTTAAAGATTTTTGTGAGCAGGCTCGATGTATGGGCGCTAAGGTAGCATTAAAACGTGTGGGCCCTGAATTTACTAAAATTAATAAAATTCAGGAATTTGGTCTTGAAATGATTAAGGTTGATAGCGTTTACGGACACAATATTAGTTACAGCCAAGATAACCAAACATTTCTGCGAGGAGTGTGTACGTTAGCGCATTCTATTGGTATTAAAGTGGTGGCTCAAGGTGTAACAAGCCAAGATGATATAGATACGCTTATTAACTTAGGTTTTGATGGGGTTATTAAAGAGTAAGTAATAGGCATTAACTGTGCGGTTAATGCCCTTTTACAACTAACATTAATTGAATTCGGTCGCGAACTTTTAGCTTATTAAATATAGAGCTCATATGCTCTTTAATTGTGCGTTCTGTAATATTTAAAGATTCTGCAGCTTGCTTATTAGTTGCACCTGTTACAACAATATCAACTACTTGACGTTCTCGCTTTGTGAGTACATCAAGCTCGCATGTGCTCGCATATTTAAACGGTGTATTTGATAAAGCTCCTACTAAGTTAGATAGTAATTGCCCTGGTAACCATATTCCGCCGGTAAAAATTGTCTCAAGTACTTGTTCAATAATTACTTTAGTAGCAAGTGCTTCTACGTACCCCCTAGCTCCTGCTTCAAGCGCACTTCTTAGTTGATTTATTTCTAGTTCGTTGGTCATAACTATAACCAGTAAACGTTGCTGAGAATACTTTTTAACAAGCTCAAGCCAATTAGGTGTGCCGGCCAAAACCCAAATAATACTTGATGCCGTGACTCTGTGTGGTTCTTTTGTGAATATCAAACAACCAGGAAACGCTGTATGCCAGTGTTTCGATTCAAATTCAGGCTGTGTAATAAAAATACTTTGGCGCATTACTTCTCCATTTATAAAATGTTTTAACGCTCTGTCATTGCTTGCGATGTAGCTCTAAGAACCGGTTTTAAAATATACTCAAGTACGGTTTTTTTACCGGTAATAATATCCACTTGAGTGGTCATTCCTGGAATAATAGTCAGCTCTTTTGAAAAATTATTTTTGGTGGTTTTTAGCTGCACCAAATAAAAGGTGTTTTCGCGGTCATCCGTAATTGTATCGGCACTTATATGTAATACTTCGGCTTCAAGGCCACCATATACGGCAAAGTCGTAGGCACTAAATTTTATCATTGCAGATTGCCCAGGGCGTAAAAATGCAATGTCTTTAGGCGGGATTTTTGCCTCTACTACAAGTTGATCGTCAAGCGGGACAATTTCCATAACATCACTACCTGGCTGTAAAATACCGCCAACAGTATTAACTAATAATCGTTGTACAGTGCCTTTAACAGGAGAGCGTATTTCAGTTTGAGTTACTTTATCGGCTAAGCCAGATTCAGTTTCTTTAATTGAATCTAGTCGCAGTAGCGCTTCGGAGAGTTCATTGTTCCAGCGGTTAATCATAACGAGCTCAACTTCGGTTACCTTATTTTTAGCTTCGTTAATGGCCGAAAGACTCCTATTTATAACTGCTTTGGTTCTGTTTATCTCGCCGTTTAAATCAACTATTTGGCGCTCTAAACGAATAATATCTATATCCGAAATAGCACCGGTGCGTAACAATGGGCGGGTCACTTTAAGCTCCCTGTTTGTTAAGCGTAGCGCGCTGGTATGCTGCTGAAGTGCCGCTTTTGCTTCAATATAATCTTGGTGTCGCTGCTCTAGTTGGCGTTTGTGAATACTTACCTGTTGCTCCAACTCTTGGCTGTTACTCAAATAAAGAGAGCGTTCGTGTTGAACCACCTGAGGTGCGTTTTTTATAACATCTTCGCTAAATATGAGTTCTTTTTTTTGAGTAAGAGCTCTGAGTCTTGCAACTTTTGCACTTAACGATTCAACCTTGGATTGATTTTCTCTAAAGCTAGAAATAAAGCGGGTAGGGTCTATTTTAATGAGTACATCCCCCTCGTTTACTATTTGGCCTTCTCGGACATTTATTTTTTCGACCATACCGCCGTCATAAGATTGAATAAGCTGTAATTTATTAGAGGGAATAACACGGCCCTCGCCACGAGCAACTTCATCCAAATTAGCAAAGCCAGACCACACAATAAGGCATATAAACGTTAAACAAATTAGATAAAGTAGTAACCTAGCGCTTGCTGGTTCCTGCTGCATTTTTTCCCACTGTGCATCGACTACCCAGTCTTGAGTATTTGGCGGTGAAATCCATCCTTTAAATAGTTTATTAAATACGGATGGCTTACCTTGTTTTCTTGCTTCTATTGCTTTGCTAACAGATTCAAAAGAGCGTTGTTCAAGTGGTTTTTTGTTATCACTCATGAGGCTTGCTCCACGGTTTTATTATTTAACGCCGCAATTACTTTTTGTTTTGGTCCATCAGCAACTACTTTTCCGTTATCTAAAACTATAATACGGTCAACAAGCTCGAGTAATGATGAGCGGTGAGTCACTACAATTAGGGTTTTATCTTTAGAATAATTTTTTAAATTGTTAATAATTTTACTTTCACTGTTGTGATCTAGCGATGAGGTCGGTTCATCTAGTAATAGTATTGGTGGGTCGTTAATTATGGCTCTTGCCATACCTACAGCTTGGCGTTGCCCTCCTGATAATTGGCGGCCTTGCTCGCCTACTTGTAGATCAAACCCGTCTGGGTGCGAATTAATTAAATCAAATAATTGGCTTCGCTCACAGGCTTCAATAATTTGCTCGTCTTTGGCATGCCAAGCGCTTATCGTAAGGTTGTCTTTTAAGGTCCCATAAAACAGGGCAACGGTTTGCGGTACATAACCAATATTATGGCGAAGCTCTGCAGGGTCAATTTGATGTATATCGTTATTGTCCATCAAAATTGCTCCTGAACAGGGTTCATATAGCCCTAAGATAAGCTTTTCTAATGTACTTTTACCTGAGCCATTACGTCCTAAAATTGCAACTTTTTCACCAGCTTTAATTTTAAAGCTAACGCCGTTGAGTGCATTATGAGATTCGTCAGAGTATTTAAAGCATACATCTTTAAATTCTATATCGCCCTTTAAAATAGGGTGGCTTAACCAATGCTTACCAGGTGGGCGCTCGACCTCTTTTTCCATAATCTCATTTAGTGATTGCATTGCTATTGCGGCATGATGATATTGCGCTAAAACAGCGGCTGACTGCCCAATAGGGCCCATAGCACGAGATGATAATAAGTAGGCTGCAATTAATCCGCCTTGAGTTAGCTCACCTTCAATAACGAGGTGTACGCCTATTATCATTATTATCACGCCTACACATTGCTGTATCCAAGATGCTGTATTTGATATAGAGCTAGAAACGAGTCTGCTTTGTGCGTTTACTTGCGCAATGTAAATGGTCGACTTTTCCCATACAGATTGTGTTTTACACTCTGAGTGAAAGCTTTTTACATCTTCAATATTGGTTAAACTTTCTACTAATACTGCATTTCGCATTGAGCTTGCTTTCATTGTTTGCTCTGAAAGGGCTTCAAGTTTGCGGTGTGCGGCTATAGCGTAAGCTAATAATATAAGTGCGCCCGCTATAATAGGTAAACTTAGAGGTACGCCAATAATGGCGATAACAATTAAATATAAAACTACGAATGGTAAGTCGACTAATGCGACAAGCGTTATGGAACTAAAAAAGTTACGTACAGCTTCAAATGATTGAATATTGCTAGCAAAGGAGCCAGCTGATGATGGACGGTTTTTTAGTTTCATACCTAATACCCGCTCCATAATTACAGCCGATACTTTTACATCTATTCTGCTTGCAGCAAGCTCTACAAAATAGCCTCTTACTAAGCGTAAAACAAAGTCAGCAGTGAGTGCTATCAAAATACCAATAGCAAGTACCCAAAGGGTTTCTGTTGCATGGTTAGGCACTACGCGGTCATATACGTTCATTACAAATAAAGGCATAGCAACCGACAAAAAGCCCAACGCAATAGCTGAAATAATTACGTCTTTATAAAGTGAGCGGCACTCTTTAATTACTCCCCAAAACCATCCGTCTTTTGATAGTTTTTCAAGTACGGGTGTTCGCTCATCAAATGCAAATTCTGGTTGTGCATAAATAATTAAACCAACACTGTTGCCTGCTAATTCATCAATGCTTTGTTCGATAACTGATTCGGTAAGCTCTGGGTAAATTACACTCACCAACTGCTTATCGTAATCAATAGAGTTAATAACACAGGCTTGATTGTCTTTTAAAATTAAGATGGCAGGTAGCAGTGCTGTATTAATTTTTTGTAGTGGCTTATTAACTACTTTCGATTTAAAGCCAATGCGCTTAGCTGCGCGCGAAAAACCTGATGGAGTAAGGTTTCCATCAGTTAGAGGAAGTCCATTTAATAGTGCTTCTCTTGAAAACTCTTTATCATGATGGCGACATAAAACTGCTAGGCAGTCAACGAGTATGCCACCATGATCAAGTACATCGTTTAATTCCATAAACCATCCAATGTTATGTAGAACTGCATGCGGTTGTTACTACTAAACCTAAACTCGAGAAATAAATTTAGCTTAAATATTTCAAGCCGAGTTTAGGGTCTGTTGATCTTCCAGGTTAAATTTGCAGCAGTCTGTTTGGTATTTAGGCAAGGCAGAGCCTATGCAGTGTGGTTATTCCCCATAAATGGGTGATAACGTAGCATTAATGCCAAACAGGCGCTGCCCAAAGGGTTCTTCCTAGGGGCTATTTACTCTTTGTTGCTCGGTTTTTACTTAGCCCACTAGGTTACAAATCTCGCGCCGCGATTAAACAGCCCCTAGTTTGAACAAATTTTAATCCGCAAAGATCAACAGACCCTAGTTATTTACATAACGTTAATTGACTTAGCTATCAGTAATTACAGCTTCGATACGTCGATTCGCAGCATTTGCTCTTACTGATATTTCGTTTACTCGAGGTTGATCAATACCGTACCCGAACGATTTAACACGTTTTGGTTTTATATCGAATTGTTTAATTAGAATTTCAGCAACGGCAAACGCACGTTTTTCAGATAGTTTGCGGTTATATGTTCGATCTCCATCTAGAGAAGCATGACCTTGTATTTCAACCTGCTTATTTGGGTTTTCTTTTAAAAAATCTGCAAGCCGACTAATTTCTTGAATATATTGAGACCTTACATCGCTTGAGTCAGCAGAAAAAGGGATACCAATCTCTATATTTGAGGTTGATGCGCTATAAATTGTACAGCCAGATAAATCAACATTAGTTGACAGCGGCGTACTCGGACAAGTGTCTTGCTCGTTTGGTACGCCGTCACCATCATCATCTAAAAAGTTACTTGGTGTAGTGTCGGTTTCCAACGGTATATCTAAGTACCTTGGCATAGCGGTTACACTCATGTAGGCATTATCTTGCTTCGCTTTTTTTTGTAGAAATGCCTTGCGGCTAAAGGTGGTTGCTACATCGTAACTCGGACAAATATTTTGTGCGTTATGCACAATAGGATCGTCAGTTAGCTCTTTTAATGTAGGGTATTTACCTGACATTACGTCAAGTGCTGGCAATAATTTCCCCATTTCTTTTAGCATAGTTAAAATAGCCGATTGGCGGTCGTATAGCGCAACTATGTATGAACGTGTTGATTGGAACGATTCGTTTTCGGCATCAAGCACGTCTAGTAGAGTTCGTTGGCCTATATCAAATTGATCTTTATATGCAATTTTAACTTTAGTTGATGATTCGCGGTGTTGATTAAGCGCTGGCAACTTTTGCTCTAGTATAGTGACGTTGTAGTAGGCAATTTGCAGACTTTGACGAATATCAATACAGGCTTGATCTCGTTGATATTTTGCAATGTTTATATCTTGATAAGCTTGTTCTAAATTAGCGCTATCAAGACCACCGTTATACAAGTTATAACTAATATCTATGCCGACTCGCGCTTCTGTTCTGGTTTCATTTTGACCAAGCTCATCTCTATCTTGGCTACCGTAGCGGGCAGATAAATCTACGTTAGGATGAAAGGCCGCTTTTTGTGCTTTGGCGTTCGCCTTTTGCGCTTCAATATTATACAAAGAGGCATAAAATGAAGGGCTGTTTTTGTAGGCGACGTCTAGCGCTTGGTTAACCGAAATTGGTATATTGTTTTCATCAAGGTCAGCTTGCTTTATATCGTTCATAGGTAGCTCACCTACAACTCTTAGGTAGCGAGCGCTTACATCATGTAAATTTGAGTACTCCGTTAATACATTAGATTGCGCTAGAGATAAACGGCCACTAATTTGTTCTAGGTCTGCTGCGCGCGCTACACCGGCGCTTACGCTTTGCTCTATTTGTTGGTATACAGACTCGTGCTCTTGTAAATTAGCTTCTGCAAGTTGTACTAACTCTTTGAATTTTTGTACGTCAAGTAGTGCAATCGAGGCTTCAAGTGCTGTTTGTTCTGTTTGAGAAATAAGCTCAAAGTACCTAATAAGTTGAATACGTTTAAAACGGTCAACTGTATTAGATGTTCTAAAACCGTCATAAAGCATTTGAGTAACGCTTAATTCGGCTGTATTACGGTTATATTCTTCTTCAATACCGTAATTTCTTCTTTCATATCCTGCACTTGCTGATACATCAACACTTGGTAAATAACCTGAACGGGCAGCATCCACTCCATAAATAGAAGATTTAAAAGCATGCCATGCTTCTTGTACTTCAGGATTGTTTTCAATCGCTTTACTTGAGACGTATGTAAGTGGCATTGCTGATTGTTCGTTTGCATGCACGTAGTTTGATAAAGTTACGGATGTAATCGCTAATCCGATTAACATAGTCCCTTGATGCTTTTTAAAAGTGTTTTTTATAATCATTTCTTCCTCTTAGATCCTGTTAAGACCGAAAATACTCTTTTAAATATTTAGTAAAGGAGTGCTAATTTTGCAAGTAATCTTTTCGGGTAGCATGAAAAAAAATTTCTACCACTTTTTTGTTGATTTTTTATTTTTGAATTTTTCTTCTAAACCTGTACTTGAGTCCAGTATCTATGTGCTTTTTTTGTTCTACCTTTAATTTATTAGATTGTTATTTTAAAAAGTTTGAGGGTACCTAAATGGAAGCAAATCAACTTGTAGTTATTGATATTCAGGGTTCGGCGGGTGTTGTGTTGGATGATGGCTCAATAAGAGCGTTAAACGTTGGTGACATTATTACCGTAGGTGATTTAGTTGTTACTGCTATTAAGTCGTCGTTACAAATAGATGTGCAAGGTGAAACCTTATCTATACCCGCAAATCAAAAGGTAAAAATAACACCAGACCTATTAGCTAAAGAAGCAAGAGACTCTAGCGAAACAACTGTTTTTGATGAAAGTTTAGATGAAGCAATCGCAAGCTTAGATTTTGGTACAGAACAAGACTCATCAACGGCGGCTAATTCAGATGTAACAGATTTTTTAGATGCATTAGAGGGTGATGAGGACATTTTAGATAATTTAGAGGCAACAGCCGCTGGTGGCGGTAATGCAGCTGGTGCAGATGGAGGTAGTTCGTTTGTACAGTTAACCCGAATTTCTGAAAGTGTTGATCCTAGTAGTGTTACTTTTGATTCTTCTTTTGATCAAAGCGCTACTGAAGCTTTTAATTTAAGAGATACCTCTGATGGTATTGTGCCTGACGCAACTTCGGCTTCTATTTCACTTAATGAGCTGGGCGTTACTAATTCATCACAACCAACAATTACCGGTACGAGTGAAAACTTAATTGGCGAAACGGTTAATGTGACGGTAACTGATGTTGATGGAAATTCTCAAGTAGTTAGTGTTGTGATTGGCCCTGATGGTACCTTTGAAATAACCCTACCAACTCCAGTTGCGGATGGCCCTGTGACCGTTGTTGTTGAAGCAACAGATCCTGTTGGCAACCCTATAAACGACACTATTTCTATAGAAATTGATACAACACCTCCGCTTATTGCTATTGATCCTGTTGCCGATTCTGCTTCGCAAACAGTGACAATAACAGGGACTGTATCTGGGTTGAATACTGGGGATAATGTGTCAGTCACGTTAACGGATAGTGCAGGTACGGTACAAACAATTGTTACTCAGGTTGATGCGCTAGGAAATTGGGTTATTACTACTACCTCACCTTTATCTGAAGGAGAGTTTAACGTAAGCGCAGTGGCGATTGATGCCGCTGGAAATCAAGCTGTAGACCAAGCTTTAGCTAATGTAGATTTAACTGCTCCGGTAATCACAGTAAATGTAACTGATGAAACAAATAACGCAACACCACCACTTGTTGGAACAACAAATGGGGTTCCTGAAGGCACGCAAGTAACAATTACTGTTACAGATAGTGCAGGACAAATACAAACATTAACAGCGGTTACTCAAGCCGATGGAAGCTGGAGTGTAGAAGTTGGGACTCCTTTACCTGAAGGTGATTTTACTGTTGATGCACAAGTAAGCGACAGTGTAGGAAACTTAGCATTAGCAAGTGATTCAGGAGTAGTTGATTTAACGGCGCCTACGGTACAAATTAATAATATTAACGACACTCAAGACACCACGCCAACTATTACAGGTAACGCGCAAGATGTACCTGCAGGCTCTATTATTAGTGTGGTTATTACCGATTTTAATGGTCAAACTCAAACATTATTAACCCAAACTAACGCTGATGGTGATTGGTCTATTGACGTAACTACGCCATTGGCTGAAGGGCAGTTTGAGGTTGATGCAAGTGTAAGTGATGCTGCGGGTAATCAAGCCCAAGCAAATAACCAAGGTGTTGTTGATTTAACAAATCCAGATATTACCGTTACTGCAATTGCTGATACTAACGATACTACACCAACATTTGTAGGTAGGGTAGAAGACGCCCCAGCAGGCTCTGTAATTACAGTATTAGTAACCGATATAAACGGTAGCGTACAAACTTTAACTACTTTATTAAATGAAGATGGCACATGGAGTGTTGATGCTAATGAAATCTTGCCAGGTGGTGAGTTTACAGCAACTGCGTCAGTAACCGATCCAGCGGGTAATGAGGCTACTGCGCAAACAAACGGCGAAATAACGTTTGCTCCTATTTCAATTCAAATCGATGCAATTGCTAATACTAACGATACCACTCCATTTTTAAGTGGTAACACCGGTAATGTGCCTGCAGGTACTACCATTACTTTAACTATTACGGCAAGCGATGGCAGTACATTTACATTACTAGCAGTGACGCAAGCAGATGGTTCATGGACTGCACAAGTAACAACTCCTCTGCCTGAGGGCGACTTTACTGTAGTTGCAGCGGTTATAGATGACTCGGGCAATGAAGCGCAAGCAAGTGCAGTAGGTAATGTTGATTTAACGGTAAGCATTAATTTTATTATTGATACTAACGATACAACACCAACAATTAGCGGCTCTACCCAAGACGTAGAACCTGGTGCGTTAGTAACCGTTACATTTACAGGAAGCGATGGCGTAGCAGAAACCGTGCAAGTAGTTACAGGTGCTGACGGAAGTTGGTCTGTTGAGGCAAGTAATGAATTGGTTGAAGGTCCGTTTAGTGTAATTGCAACAGTGACTGATGCTGCAGGTAATACAGCTTCTGCAAGTGAAACTGGAGAGATTGATTTAACCGATCCTGCAATCACGATTAATCCTATTGAGGATACGAATGATGTAACCCCATCTGTAAGCGGTAATGTAATTGATGTACCTGCAGGGACCGAAGTTACATTAGTAATAACTGACAGTGAAGGTAATGAACAAACACTTACAACAACTACAAATACAGATGGTACATATACAGCGGATATTATTGCAGATCTCAGTGAAGGTGATTTCACAGTAACAGCAAGTGTTAGCGACACTGCAGGCAATAGCAGTACGGCAACTGTTACAGGTACGGTCGATTTAACCGCACCAAGTGTCACTATCAACAATATTGCTGATACAAACGATACAACACCTACTCTTACCGGCTCTACTCAAGGTTTAGCATCGGGCAGTGAAGTAACTTTAATTGTTACCGATAGTCTAGGAGCAGAGCAACAGTTAGTGACTACTATAAGTGCTGATGGTACTTGGAATATTGAGATTTCAACTGCTTTAAGTGAGGGGGATTTTACCGTAACTGCTAATGTATCTGATAATGCAGGTAACGCAGCTCAAGATTCACAACTAGGCACAGTTGATACCACCCCTCCTTTAGTTGCAATAAATGACTTTGCTGATTCAAACGATACAACGCCTACATTTAGCGGAACAACAAGTGATGTAGCTCCGGGTAGCCTTGTTAGTGTTTTAGTTACTGATGCAAATGGTGAGTCTCAAACATTGACGGCGGTTGTGTCAGAAGATGGAACTTGGCAAGTTGGTGCAACTCAAGCTGTTGCTGAAGGCGACTTTACAATTACGGCAACAGTAACAGACGCTGCAGGTAATGAAGCAAGCGATACCGGTACTGGAACAATTGATTTATCAGCTCCAATTATAGCAATTAATGTAATCCCAGATAGCGCCGATACTACTCCAACAATTTCAGGTTCAGTACAAAATGTGCCAGCTGGAACAACGGTTACATTAATATTGACGGATGCTGGTGGTAATACACAAACAATTACAACACAAACGCTAGCTGATGGTAGCTGGACAGCTGATGCTATTAATGAGTTAGTTGAAGGTGACTTTAGCGTTAATGCCATCGTTAGCGATGAAGCAGGTAATCAAAGTGAAACCTCAGCACAAGGAACTATCGATAATACCGCACCAACTATTACGATTGATGCACTCGCTGATAGCAATGATACAACACCGACAATTTCTGGCACTGCAACGGGCGAGCCAGAGGGCACCGTTGTTACTATTACCGTGACTGATGAAGCAGGTAACCCACAAACCATCACCACAGAAGTACTCGCTGACGGCACTTTCACTGTTGATGTACCAGGTGAATTAAGCGAAGGTGAGTTTACTGTTGAAGTATCGGTTACCGATACCGCAGGTAATGAAACTACTACAACGACTACAGGCGAAGTTGATACCGCTGCGCCATCAGTGATTATTGACCCTGTAGGTGATACTAATAACAACACCCCAACAATTTCAGGGACTGCGACGGGTGAGCCAGAAGGTACAGTTGTTACTATTACGGTAACTGATGAAGCAGGTAACCCACAAACTATTACCACAGAAGTGCTAGCTGATGGCACCTTTAGTGTGGATGTACCAAACGAATTAAGTGAAGGTGAATTTACCGTTGAGGTATCGGTTACAGATACTGCGGGCAATGAAACCACAGCAACTACGACTGGCGAGGTTGATACTTTAGCACCGGTTATCACGATAGATGCACTGGCTGATAGTAACGACACCACTCCAACTATTTCAGGCACCGCGACGGGTGAGCCAGAAGGCACGATTGTTACTATTACAGTAACTGATGAAGCAGGTAACCCACAAATAATCACCACTGAAGTACAAGCTGATGGCACCTTTAGTGTTGATGTACCGAACGAATTAAGTGAAGGCGAATTTACTGTTGAAGTATCGGTTACAGATACTGCAGGGAATGAAACTACCGCAACAACAACAGGCGAAGTTGATACTGCCGCGCCAACAGTTATTATTGACCCTGTAGGTGATACTAATAATAACACCCCAACAATTTCAGGCACCGCAACGGGTGAGCCAGAAGGCACATTAGTTACAATTACGGTAACTGATGAAGCAGGTAATCCACAAATCATTACCACTGAAGTACAAGCCGATGGCACCTTCAGTGTTGATGTACCAAACGAATTAAGTGAAGGCGAATTTACTGTTGAAGTATCGGTTACCGATACCGCAGGTAATGAAACCACAGCAACTACGACTGGAGAAGTTGATACTTCAGCACCGGTGATCACGATAGATGCACTGGCTGATAGTAACGACACCACCCCAACTATTTCAGGCACTGCAACGGGTGAGCCAGAGGGTACAGTTGTTACTATTACGGTAACTGATGAAGCAGGTAATCCACAAATAATTACCACTGAAGTACAAGCCGATGGCACCTTTAGTGTGGATGTACCAGATGAATTAAGTGAAGGTGAATTTAGCGTTGAGGTATCGGTTACCGATACAGCAGGGAATGAAACAACCGTAACAACAACGGGAGAAGTTGATACCACAGCGCCAATAGTTACTATTAATGCGCTAGGCGATACGAGTGATACAACACCAACTATTTCAGGCACAGCTAGCGGTGAGCCAGCTGGTTCAACCGTAACTTTAACAGTGACCGATGCTAACGGTATAGTACAAATAATTACAGCAGAAGTAATTGCAGATGGAAGTTGGACTGTAGAAGTGTCCGCGGCTTTAGCTGAAGGAAGTTACTCTGTAGATGCAAGTATTAGTGATAGCGCTGGTAATGAAGGTACAGCAAGTGCTTCAGGCACAATTGATACAAGCGCATTGACCATTACCATTGATATTATTGGCGAAACTAACGATCAAACACCTCAAATAAATGGTGATACTTTTAATGCACAAGCTGGCTCTCAAGTTGAAGTTCAGATCACTGACTCAGCGGGTGCAATAATTACTTCAACCACAGTTGTTGATGAAAACGGTCTTTGGAGTGTTACTCCGCCTGCAAATTTAGCTGAGGGCACCATTTTAATTAGTGCAACAGTAACAGACATAGGTGGTGGAACGGCTAATGCAGAGCTTGATGCTGTAATTGATATTACGCCTCCAACAATACAAGTAAATGAACTAGAGACAAGTAATGATACAACACCGGTTATTTCTGGTAACACAACTGACGTAGCTTCAGGCACAGTTATAAATTTAACGGTTACTGATTCTCAAGGAGTTGTTCGCACATTTAGCACAACAACAGATGCCGATGGTAATTGGAGTGTTGAACTTTCTCAAGAGTTGGCCTCGGGCGATTATTCTGTAGAAGCTGAAGTATCTGATGCTGCAGGAAATAGCGCTTCAACTACGGCTACCGGTAATATAGACACATCAGGACCTAGCTTAACCGTTGACTTTGAAGCTGTAACCAACGACTCAACGCCTACTATTTCAGGCACTAGTGATGCAGACGTTGGTACCAGTATCACGGTTGTTATTACAGATGAAAATGGAGTTGAACAAACACTTACCACTACAGTTGATACAAATGGTAACTGGGAAGTAATTCCACAAGCAGATTTAAATGAAGGTGATAACACCATAGAAGTGAGTGTGTCTGATGAAGCAGGAAATACGACAACAGTTACAGATACAATTACGTTAGACACACAAGCGCCAATACTCACCATTCAAAATGTAGGTGATATCAGCGATTTAACACCAGAGCTGCAAGGCACCAGTAATGAAATTGGTGGCACCGTTACACTCACCATCACCGACAGCCAAGGCGCTGTGCAAACCATTGAGACCGTTATAGGCAGCGATGGACATTGGGCAATCGAAGTATCGACAGCCCTTGCACAAGGTGAGTTTAGCGTTGTTGCCAGCATTACTGATGCTGCAGGCAACGAGAGCACAGCAAACAGCAGTGGCAATGTGGATACCATTACACCGGTTGTCACCGTTGATGCACTGGGCTTAGGTAACGACAGCACTCCAGTGATTAGTGGTACCTCAACAGAGCCTGCAGGCACTGTTGTAAACATTGTTATTACCGACAGCAACGGTGATGAACACCCAATTACCGCTACTGTGGATGCAAATGGCGATTGGCAAGCAACCAGCCCTGAATTACCGGATGGCAGCTACAGCGTGCAAGCCAGTATCACCGATGATGCAGGCAACACAGGTGGCGCAATTCAATCAGGCACTCTTGATACCTTAGCACCGACATTAACACTGGATACCGTGGGCGCCACTAACGACAGCACCCCAACAATCAGCGGAAGCAGCAATGCGCCAGTGGGCACAGTGATAAACATCAGTGTAAGCGACGGCACCACAACAGAAACGTTTACCGCAACAGTGCAAGCCGATGGCAGCTGGTCAGCAGATGTACCGAACGCGTTAACTGATGGTCCATTAACTATTGAAGCAAGCGTCAGTGACAGTGCAGGCAACACCACCACGTTAAGTGAAACCGCAACACTCAACACCACGGCCCCAAGCATCAGTATTAATGCATTGGTTGATACCAACGACACCACCCCAACCATTAATGGTACAAGCGATGCGGCCGATGACACCACCATTAGCTTAACGTTTGAAGACAGTGCAGGGAATATTACGACTGTTGATACGACCGTAACGGGTGGTGTATGGAGCGTCGATGCACCAAGCGTGCTAGCCGAAGGCGAATATACTGTCACCGCAGAGGTAGACGATGGCCTAGGTAATATCGGCAGCGCCACAGAAGCAGGCGAGATTGACTTAACCGCACCAAGCCTTGTTATTGTAGACAATGGTGTTAGCAATGACACGACACCGACTATCTCGGGTACCAGCGATGCACCGCAAGGCAGTGAAGTAACCATTGTTGTCACCGACAGTGCCGGTGCACAGCAAACCATTACCGCGACAGTTGGCGGAAGTGGCGCGTGGTCAGTCCCTGTTACGACAGCCCTTGCAGAAGGTAACTTCACCGTAAGCGCAAGCGTGAGCGATGCCGCTGGCAACGAAGCCAACGGCACAGGCGCAGGAGAGGTGGATACAATTGCACCGACCCTTGTACTTACCAGCCCTGGTTCAAGTAATGACATCACCCCGACATTTAGCGGCACAAGCGATGCGGTTGAAGGCACGGTTATTAACTTCACCGTAGTGGATGATTTTGGTAGCTCACAAACGTTCACCACCACTGTGGATGCTGATGGCAACTTCTCAGTGGAAGTACCGACTGCACTGGCAGAAGGGCCGTACACGATCACCGCCAATATCAGCGATGTGGCAGGTAACAGCACCGATATTACAGGCAATGGCACCATTGATACCACAGCACCAAGTGTGAGTGTGGATGCGCCAGTACTCACCAACGACACCACACCCACGGTTACGGGCACCAGTGATGCACCTAATAGCACTATCACAGTTACGTTTACAGATGCAGCGAATACCACTCAAAGCATTGATGTACAAACCGATGCTAATGGTAACTGGAGTGCGACACCAACAGGTACATTAGCTGAAGGTGACTACAGCGTCAGCGCCAGCATCACTGATGCTGCAGGCAACACAGGCACCGGCACGGACAGTGGCGAAGTAGACGTAACCCCGCCAGCACTTGCCTTTACGCCAACGTTTGAGCTTGGCTTATTAGTCACATTAAGTGGTACGTCTGACTTGCCAGCAGGCAGTGAAATTATTATTACCGAGCAACTTGTTAACGGTGGTATTGGTGCAACATATACCACTACAACGGATGCGGATGGCAACTGGTCATTAGTCGGGTTGGATGTATCTTTACTTGATGTTGGCTCAGTGATCGCAACAGCGACCGATGCCGCAGGTAATACCCGTACAATTAGCTCAGATGACTTTGATAATACACCGCCGACACTCACTGTTGATGTTGCAGCACAAAGCGACAGCAATACACCGGTTATTAGCGGCACAAGCGATGCGGGTGAAGGCGCGCAAGTCACTATTGTAGTGACCGACAGCGCAGGCAACCCGCAAACCATCACCGCGCTTGTGGATGCAAACGGTGATTGGAGTGCCACACCAGCGACACCATTAAGTGAAGGTCAAAGCACCATTGAAGTAAGTGTACGCGACAGTGTCGGCAATGAAACCACCGTGAGTGATACCACGACTATCGACACGCAAGCGCCACTACTCACCATTCAAAACGTGGGCGATGTCAGCGATTTAACACCAGAGCTTCAGGGCACCAGTAATGAAATTGGTGGCACTGTAACACTCACCATCACCGACAGCGAAGGCATCAATCAAACCCTTAGCACTGTTGTAGGCAGCGATGGTCACTGGAATATTGAAATTCCAGGTGCCCTTGCACAAGGTGACTTTAGCGTTGTTGCCATCATTACTGATGCGGCAGGTAACGAGAGTACAGCGAACAGCAGTGGTAATGTGGATACTATTACGCCAATCGTCACCGTTGACGCACTAGGCTTAGGCAACGACAGCACCCCAGTGATTAGTGGTACCTCAACAGAGCCTGAAGGCACGGTTATAAACATTGTTATTACCGACAGCAACGGTGATGAACACCCAATCACTGCCACCGTGGATGCAAACGGCGATTGGCAAGCAACCAGCCCTGAATTACCGGATGGCAACTACACCGTGCAAGCCAGTATCACCGATGATGCAGGCAACACAGGTGGCGCAGTTCAATCAGGCAACTTAGATACCTTAGCGCCGACACTGACGTTAGACACAGTCGGTGCCACGAATAACAGCACACCAACAATTAGCGGGACATCGAACGCGCCAGTAGGCACGGTTATAACGATTAACGTCACGGATGCAGATAATACAGAAACGTTTATCGCAACAGTGCAAGCCGATGGCAGCTGGTCAGCAGATGTACCGAACGCACTGACTGATGGTCCACTCACTATCGAAGCAAGCGTAAGCGACAGTGCAGGCAACACCACCACGTTAAGTGAGGGCGCAACATTGGATACCAATGCACCGAGTATTAATATCGATGCATTAATGGATACAAATGATACAACGCCGAATGTGAGCGGTACCAGCAGTGCAGCAAATGGCACTATTATCACCGTCAGTATCACGGACAGTAATGACATAACAAACACGGTACAAACAACTGTTACAGACGGTATCTGGAGTGTTGAAGCTCCTGTTGACTTAGCTGAAGGCAGTTATGAAGTTGAAGCGAGTGTTACAGATGGAAGCGGCAATACAAGTACAGCAACAGAAAATGGTGTAGTGGATACGACCATTCCTAATATTGCCGTAAATGATGTAACCGTGACTGATGACACAACACCTACGATCACCGGCACAGCGAATGCGCCACAAGGCAGCACCGTGAGCGTTGAAATCACCGACAGTAATAATATTACTCATACCGTAACGACCACATTAGGGGTTAATGGCACATGGAGCGTAGCAGCCACGCAAGTACTGGCTGAAGGCACCTTTACAGTGAGCGCCAGTGTGAGCGATGCCGCAGGCAACGAAGCCACTGCCACAGGCACTGGTGAAATAGATACCATTGCACCGACACTTGTACTTACCAGTCCAGGCTCAAGTAGCGACATCACCCCGACACTTAGCGGCACAAGCGATGCCGTTGAAGGCACCGTTATTAACTTCACCGTGGTGGACGATCAAGGCAATACACAAACCTTTACGACCACTGTGGATGCCGATGGCAACTTCTCTATAGAAGTACCGACTGCCTTGGTAGAAGGGCCGTACACGATCACCGCCAGCATCAGCGATGCAGCAGGTAACAGCACCGGTATTACAGGTAACGGCACAATAGACACGACCGCGCCAAGCATTACCGTGGATGCGCCAGTACTCACCAATGACACCACACCCACAGTGACTGGCACCAGTGATGCACCTAATAGCACTATCACAGTTACGTTTACAGATGCAGCGAATGCCACTCAAAGCATTGATGTACAAACCGATGCAAGTGGTAACTGGAGTGCAACGCCAAGCGGCGATTTAGCGGAAGGTAATTACAGCGTCAGCGCCAGCATCACCGATGCCGCAGGCAATACAGGCACCGGCACGGACAGTGGCGAAGTAGACGTAACCCCGCCAGCACTTGCCTTTACGCCAACGTTTGAGCTTGGCTTATTAGTCACATTAAGTGGTACGTCTGACTTGCCAGCAGGTAGTGAAATTACTATTACCGAGCAACTTGTTAACGGGGGTATTGGTGCAACTTATACCACTACAACCGATGCGGATGGCAACTGGTCATTAGTCGGGTTGGATGTATCTTTACTTGATGTTGGCTCAGTGATCGCAACAGCGACCGATGCCGCAGGTAATACCCGTACAATTAGCTCAGATGACTTTGATAATACACCGCCGACACTCACTGTTGATGTTGCAGCACAAAGCGACAGCAACACGCCAGTCATAAGCGGCACAAGCGATGCGGGTGAAGGCGCGCAAGTCACTATTGTAGTGACCGACAGCGCAGGCAACCCGCAAACTATCACCGCCCTTGTGGATGCAAACGGTGATTGGAGCGCCACACCAGCGACACCATTAAGTGAAGGTCAAAGCACCATTGAAGTAAGTGTACGCGACAGTGTTGGCAACGAAACTACAGTGAGTGACACCACCACCATCGACACGAAAGCGCCAACACTCACCATTCAAAACGTGGGCGATATAAGTGATTTAACACCAGAGCTGCAAGGCACCAGTAATGAAATTGGTAGCACTGTCACACTCACTATCACGGATAGCGCAGGTGCTGTGCAAACCATTGATACAATAGTTGACAGCGATGGCCACTGGGTTATTGAAGTATCAAACGCGCTTGCCCAAGGTGACTTCACAGTTGTTGCGAACATTACCGATGCCGCAGGCAATGAGAGCACAGCGAATAGCAGTGGCAATGTTGATACGGTTACACCAATCGTCACTGTTGACGCATTGGGTCTAGGTAACGACAGCACCCCAGTTGTTAGTGGTACCTCAACAGAGCCTGAAGGCACGGTTATCAACATTATTATTACCGACAGTAACGGTGATGAGCACCCAATCACTGCCACAGTTGATGCCAGCGGTAATTGGCAAGCAACCAGCCCTGAATTACCAGATGGCAGCTACACCGTACAAGCCAGTATCACCGATGATGCAGGCAACACAGGTGGCGCAGTTCAATCAGGCACTCTTGATACCTTAGCACCGACATTAACACTGGATACCGTGGGCGCTACGAACGACAGCACCCCAGCAATCAGCGGAAGCAGCAATGCTCCAGCGGGCACAGTGATAAACATCAGCGTAAGCGACGGCACCACAACCGAAACGTTCACCGCGACAGTACAAGCCGATGGCAGTTGGTCAGCAGATGTGCCGACAGCATTAGCTGATGGAGAGCTTACTATTGAAGCCAGCGTGAGCGATAACGCCGGAAACACCACCACATTAAGTGAAACCGCGACACTCAACACCATCGCGCCGAGCATTAACATTAATGCCTTGGTTGATACCAACGACACCACACCAACCATTAATGGTACAAGTGATGCAGCCGATGGCACCACTATCAGCTTAACGTTTGTAGACAGTGCAGGAGCTGAAACCACCACGACCATCACGGTCACCGGTGGCCTATGGAGCGTTGCAGCGCCTGTTGAGTTAGCTGAAGGCGAATACACGGTCACCGCAGAAGTAGATGATGGACTAGGTAATATCGGCAGCGCCACCGAAACAGGCGAGATTGACTTAACCGCACCAAGCCTTCTTATTGCAGATAATGGTGTTAGCAATGACACGACACCGACTATCTCGGGTACAAGCGATGCGCCACAAGGCAGTGAAGTCACTATTATTGTGACAGACAGTGCCGGTGCAGCGCAAACAATGAGCGCCACCGTGCTTGCTAATGGTACGTGGTCAATTCCTGTACCGGTAGCACTTGCAGAAGGCGCATACAGCATTAGCGCGAATGTTGAAGATGTGGCAGCCAACGACACCACTGCCACAGGCACTGGTGAAATAGATACCATTGCACCGACACTTGTGCTTACCAGTCCAGGCTCAAGTAGCGACATCACCCCGACACTCAGCGGCACAAGCGATGCGGTTGAAGGCACGGTTATTAACTTCACCGTAGTGGACGATCAAGGCAATACACAAACGTTCACCACCACTGTGGATGCTGATGGCAACTTCTCAGTTGAAGTACCGACTGCACTGGCTGAAGGGCCGTACACGATCACCGCCAACATCAGCGATGTGGCAGGTAACAGCACCAATATTACCGGCAACGGCACCATTGATACCACAGCACCAAGTGTGAGTGTAGATGCGCCATTATTAACAAACGACAGCACACCGACGGTTACTGGCACCAGTGATGCGCCTAACAGCACCATCACGGTTACGTTTACCGATGCAGCGAATGCAGTGCAAACTATTGATGTACAAACCGATGCAAGTGGTAACTGGAGTGTAACGCCAAGCGGCGATTTAGCGGAAGGTAATTACAGCGTCAGCGCCAGTATCACCGATGCCGCAGGCAACACAGGGACGGGTACAGACACTGGCGAAGTCGATATAACCGCTCCGGATCTTGAAATTATTCCATCGTTTTTATTAGGTAATTTAGTTTCTCTTTCGGGGGATTCTGATCTACCAGGGGGTTCTGTAATCACTATTACAGAGTACCTAGTTGGGGGATTAGTTGGTGCAACTTATACAGCAACGACAAATCCTGATGGTACGTGGGGGCTTGCAAACATAACAGTACCTTTACTAAACCTTGCCTATGTGACTGCCAGTGCAACGGATGCAGCTGGTAATGTCAGAACAATCAATACACTTGATTTTGATAACGTAGCACCAGAATTAACCGTTAGTGTCGATGCTTTATCTAATGACAGTACGCCAGTAATTAGCGGCACCACCGATATGGGGCAAGGCACTGTAATTAATATAACCGTGACTGATAGTGAAGGAGAAAGCCAAGCGTTTACTGCGACAGTTCAAGCCGGTGGCGACTGGTCTGTTGCTGTACCTGCAGAGCTAGCGCAAGGTCAATATACCGTTGTTGCAGAGGTTAGAGACAGTGTTGGTAACTTAACAACGCAGCAGGCTCAAGGTGAAATAGACAGTGTTGATCCTACATTAATTGTGAACGAAGTTAACGCGACAATAGATACAACACCTACAATTTCAGGCACAAGTAATGAGATAGGTGCAGATGTAAGCATTATTATTGGTGGTCAAACACTAACAGCAACTGTGGGTACTGATGGCAATTGGCAAGTAGATGTCCCCGTAGCACTTGTTGATGGTGATTATACGGCGCAAGTAAGTATTACCGATGACGCTAATAATATCAGCAGCACGACTATTGATTTAACAATTGATACCCAAGTACCTGTTATTGTACTTAATGATATAACTGTATTTAACACTAATACACCAATTGTAAGTGGTACTTCAACTGAACCACAGAATACGGTGGTCGATATAGTCATTACAGATAGCAACGGTGATATACATACTTTAACCGCAATAGTTGATGCTAGCGGCGATTGGCAAGTTACAGCGCCAAGCTTGCCAGATGGCAATTATGATGTAGAGGTAAGTATTACCGATGATGCTGGTAATACAGGCTCTGATACAGGTTCGAGTTTTGTTGATACTCAAGCACCAAGTATTACTATAAATGCATTAGGTACAATTAATAACAGCACGCCAACTATTTCAGGCACATCCAATGAACCTGAAAACACGAGTATTACAGTAACTGTGACCGATGGAGATAGTACCGAGACTTACACAACTGTTGTTGGTGCAGGAGGTGCTTGGACTGTAGATATTACAGATGTACTGACTGATGGTGAAGTTACAGTTTCTGCAAGTGTTACTGATGCCGCAGGGAATGAATCAGTTGCAAATAGTACCGCAACTTTAAATACCAATGCGCCTACAATTAATATTAATACAATTGTTGATACGAACGATCAAACACCAGCAATATCAGGCACAAGTAGTGCAATAGATAACTCGGTGATCACAGTCGTTATAACTGACGTTAATAACGTTTCACATACTGTAACTACGACGGTAGTAGGCGGGATTTGGAGTGTTGATGCGACAACTATTCTTCCTGAAGGTGAATTTACTGTTTCGGCAAGTGTAACTGAAGGAAGCTTAACGAGTAATACAACAGGTAGCGGTGTTATCGATTTAACCGCGCCAACGCTTAGTATTACGCCGCTTGTAACTTTAAATGATACAACGCCTACAATTTCAGGCACAACAACCGCACCGCAAGGCGCATTAGTTATTATTTTAATTACTGATAGCTTAGGTGCAGAGCAAACGGTTAATGCTACGGTTGGTGCAAATGGCACATGGTCAGTCGCTGCAAGTACAGAGTTGAGCGAGGGCACTTACACGGTTTTAGCTTCAACAACAGATACTGCCGGTAATCCTGTAAACACAAGTATTACAGGGGAAGTTGACATAACAGCGCCAGTTGTGACCATTAACGATATTGCTGGAAGTACCGATCTAACTCCAAGTATTTCAGGGAATGTGACAGGTGCCATGGTAGGTGATGCAGTTGCTGTGGTATTTACCGATGCACTAGCGAATAAGCATACTGTAAATACAACAGTTCAAACTGGTGGTGTATGGTCTGTAGAGGCAACTAGCTCTCTATCACAAGGAGATTATTCAGTTGAAGTCTCTGTTACTGATAGCGCTGGTAATACCGGGGACGCAACAAATACAGCAACCATTGATACAATTGCTCCTGAGATTAGTATTAATCAAAGTTCATTAATACTGACTCAAGATAGCACTCCATTAATTACAGGCACATCTAACGAAGCAAATACAAACGTTATAGTTACCTTTACTGATTCTGCTGGAGTTTCTCATCAAATGACCGTTCAAACCGATGGCAATGGAGACTGGCAAGCGGCTGCTAATAATATTTTAGCTGACGGTGTTTACAGTGTTAGTGCAACTATTAGCGATGCTGCGGGCAATACTTCGGTCGACAATAAAACCGGTGGTGAGGTTGATACCGTGGGACCAGAGCTAACAATTGTGCCTTCGTTCCTATTAGGTCAGTTGGTTTCTTTATCTGGTACATCTGATTTGGGCGAAGGTAAAACCGTTACGGTTACTCTAGAGCTTGCAGGTGATTTACTCGATTTAACATACGATGTAACCACAGATGCAAATGGTGATTGGGAGCTATTAGGCCTAGCCGTTAATGTTATTGGCTTATCAGTTATTGAAGCCTCTGCAACCGATGATGCGGGTAACACCACCACTATTACGACTGCTGATGTAGATGCTTCAACCCCAGTACTAAATGCGGTAGTTGACTTTGCTACTGGTGAGGGCGATTTACCAATAATTAGTGGTACGACCGACCAAGCATCAGGCACTGAAGTGCTAGTTAAAGTGGTAGATAGCGAAAATGTAGTACAAGAGCTTACGGCTATAGTGCAAGCCGATAATACGTGGGCTGTGCAGGTTCCTCAATCATTAGCTGAGGGGGCATTTAGCGTAACAGTTGACGTGTTAAGTGAGGTCGGTATTACTACCACGCAACTACTTACCGCAGTGGTGGATACAATATCGCCAACACTTGGCTTACAGGTTATTGGCACAACATCAGACTCCACGCCAATAATCCAAGGTACCAGTGATTTAATTAATGGTGTTGTTGAAATACAACTAGATGGCGGTTCAGTTTTAACCACCACGGTTAATGCAGCTGGGTTATTTTCACTCGAGGTAGATGCACTAACTGAAGGGCAGCATGTTGCGAATGTGAGTATTACTGATGATGCAGGTAATGTAGTTACCGATACGCTTGAATTCGTCGTTGATACGCTAGTACCAGTGGTTGGAATTTTACCACTGAGCATTAGCAATACAGATATATTAGAGCTTTCAGGTACATCACCAGAAGCTGAAGGCACAAATATTGATGTAACTGTTATTGGTAGTAATGGTGAAAAAACGGTATTTAATACTTTAATTGATGCCAATGGCAAGTGGTCTTTAGTAACTACTAGCTTATCAGATGGTGTATATACTGTTTCTGCAAGTATAACTGACGCCGCAGGTAATACAGGGCAGTCGGCCATTGAGCAAGTAACCATAGATACTATAGCGCCAGCGCTAGGAATTGATGCGTTTGGTGTACTTAATACGCTAACACCTACTATTGAAGGGACAAGCGATGAAGAGGTAGGAAGTTTAATTACCGTAAATATTACTGACTCTACAGATACATTATATGTAGTTACCACTTCGGTATTAGGAGACGGAACATGGCTTATTGTTACTCCTTTACTTGCTGAAGGTGACTTAACAATTGAGGCAATAAGTACAGATGATGCTGGGAATATAGCAACAGTTACGCAAACGGGCACTATTAGTACAACCTTACCAGGTTTGTTAATTAATCAAATTGTAGATACAAGCGATACAACGCCAACAATTACAGGTACCACAGATATATTAGCAGGTGACGTACAGGTAGTTATTACCGATAGTAGCGGTACAGCAACGACATATAACACCCAAGCTATTGCAGGTGTATGGACTCTAATACCTACAACACCATTAGCTGAAGGTGCCTTTACTGTAAGTGCTACAGTTGAAAACTTAGGGCTTACAAGTTCTACAAGCCTAGGTGGCATTATTGATTTAACACCACCAACAGTTGAAGTTAACCAGTTACCTGTTACTAATAACCCGTTACCAACAATTACAGGTACAAGTGATGCACCAGCAGGTACAAATGTGAGTGTTGTTATTACCGATGCTAATAATGATTCACAAACTATTACCGCTCAAGTTTCAGGAAGTGGCACATGGTCAGTAACAGCTACCACCGCGCTTAGTGAAGGTAGCTTTAGTGCAACAGCATCAATAAGCGATACAGCGGGTAATTCTGCTAGCGATACTATGGTGTCAAGCACAGACTACACAGCGCCAACTGTAGTCATAGATCCAATATTGGTAGGGCAAGATACAACGCCTACTGTTACGGGGTCAGTTACTGGAAGCTTTGCAGGTGCAGCGGTTATAGTTATGTTTACTGATTCAGCTGGTGCCACTCACAATGTTCAAACAACAGTTGGAGCTGATGGGACGTGGAGTGTGACATCAGCAGAAGTACTTCCTGAGGGCAACTACAGCGTTGATGTAAGCATTGTTGATGGTGCAAGTAATACTGGTACGCAATCATCAAGTAGCGCAATTGACTCAGGTATTACAATTGATTCAGGATTGGTACTAACTACAGATCAAAACCCAGTTATAACAGGTACAGCCGCTCCAGGTGAGTCAGTAACGGTGATCTTTAGTGGCGCTACAGAGGCAACTGAAACAGTATTTGCTGATGCATCTGGTGAGTGGAGCGTAACAGCTAATACTACCTTAGCTGATGGGGCTTATACAGTAACAGCTGTAGCGACCGATAGTTCTGGAAACGCAACATCAAGCGGTAGTTTATCTGGATTGGTTATTGATAATACACCGATCAACTTTACAGTAGAACCTGAGTACTTACTTAATTTATTGGGTATAGGGATATTGGTTGGTTACGAAGGTACATCTGATGGCGGTGAGGGAAGTAAGGTCTATATTTTCGACTCATTAGTTTTAGGCATTGATTTAGCATTAACTTCAGCGCCATATGCAGTTGTAGATGCTCAAGGTAATTGGGACTCTACTAATTTAGATCTGAATCTTTTAGGTTTACTGGGTACAGGTCTTGAAAACACGCATTTCTATACTGTGGACGAAGCTGGTAATTATCAAGTTAAAAATGGAAATGATGTGTTTATCGAGTCCGGCAATATTTACACCTCTGAATCAGGCTCAGCCTCTGGCGATACAATCCCTGCATCATTTAGCGAAGAGTCGGCTCTAGGCGATACAATTCCTAATGAAGTTTCAAGCAGCAACGTATTAAGCACTGAAACAATTGACTTAGGTAACTTGAGTGGTCTGTCAACACCTGAGCAAACGGTCCAAATGAGTTCGGCGGAACCGCTTAATATTGATGACGTTATTATTAGCGAAGATGCAGAGCAGCTTATAGCGCTAAATACACTGGTTGAGGACGAAGGCTCTGCAATTGCTTATACTCCAGCTCAAAGTGGGGGAAGCATTGATGCAGCAGCACCTGCGGTTGATGTGCAAAATCAATCGGAAGAGATGATTAAACACTTAATTGAAAGTAGTAATAATCAAACGGATATTTAATATTAATAGAGCCCTCTTAATTATTTATTAAGGGGGCTTACATTATTAAGCAAATGGATATTATTTATAACGAAATTTAAGAACAAAGGACATTAAAAAAGCCTTATTGATATATCAATAAGGCTTTTTTAATGTAAAATTTGGGGCTTACGCTTTTAAATTACGAACCAATTTACTCTCGGTATTTACAGATTTACCGGCTTGATCGTAGGTCATTGACGTTGGTGCGCCAATTAATATCTCTTTTAATTGTTTAACACTAAGTTGCGCTTGGCGGGCAGCATGAGCATTAACATTATTTTGTTTTTGGCATTGCGCAAGTTGAGTTTTAACTTGGCTTATTAGCTCAGATATTTCAGGATTTTGTGTATCGTTACTGGCAATAAGCTTACTTAGCTCTTTATCAAGAGTGCTTAGCTTAGTTAAAAAAGACATTTTTTGTTGGGTAATTTCTTTTAAACCAGCACCACGTCGTGAAGCAATAGCAGTAAGCTCGTCGTTTAATAGCGTATGCAAAGAATCTAAACAACTTACTTGTTGGTTTAGTTTTACGCTAATTAAACTATTATGATCAGCCATACACATTAAACTCAAAATCAGCTAAGTTTTTAGCAAGCTTTTCACTGTCCACTTGATATTTACCTTCGGTTATTGCTTTTTTAAGCTCAGCAACTTTATCGCTGTCAAATCCAGACGATTGCTGTGCTTTATCTTGAAGCGTTTTTAATTGCTGCGCTTGCGGCGTTAAGCTTACAGAGTCACTTGCTGCTTTAGGCGAAGGAGTCTGCGTCGCTTGTGTATTTGCGTTATCTTTTTTTAAATCAACTTGTTGTTGCTTTGCATTTGTTAACGCATTAGCTTGTTGATTACTGCCATTAACTTGATTAACCATAATAATAAACCCGTATATTACCCAACTTATGCCATGTTATCGGCATATACGTAGGATACTTTAGTATAAATCTAAATTAAATATTCACCTGAACAGACTCTACACCATCTACTCGCGCATTTAAAACTTTACCTGATTTTTTGTTTTTTATTTGTATTTGTTCGCCCAAAGTACCGTCTTCTAAAGCAATACCTGTGGTTTTAATTCTAAGGCCTCTAAGGTTAGCGTAAATATTAACAGAGTCACCTTTACACACCATACAAATTTGGTTTAGTAATACTGGCATACCACTTCTAATATTTCGTTTACTTCTGCTGCCTATTAGCATTGTGGGGTCATCTAAGTACTGTATTCGTACAAAGTGAGTTGGTTTCATTTCAATACTTAAATGCGATTTAGTTATTACTTCACCGCGGGATAAATTAGCGGTGGCAACAACAACTGGGGCCATTTCAACAACTCTTACATGAACGTATTGAGCCCACGTTTGCGCATCATTGCACTTAGCTTGTAAGGTTACTTGGCGGTTAAATGGTGGCTCATCGGATGTTGATAATTCAAGCTCAGTATTACAGACACGATCAGGAATGCGACTATCTAAAGGCAGTGCACTTAATTGAGTATTAGTATTTTGCAATGTACCAATCTGCTTAGCTATATAAGCAACGGCCATGTCTTGTAATAAATCTTTACTAAACACTTTAGCTTGCAAAGGGAATACAAAGCACAAGCTAGTAACAAAATAAAAAACACTGTATCTTCTGATTTTTTTTAACAAACTCATAATGTTTCGACTATGCTTATGGTTTCAAACAGGGTATAAATATTTTGCGTCAAAAAGTAGACGCACCCGCGATGTTATGTAGCTTTATAAATAGAAAGCAATTATCGTTCCGTATTATTTGTTTTCTTTAGGAGATTTGAATGGCAGGCATTTTAGACTCAGTAAACCAACGCACACAGTTGGTTGGGCAGAACCGCCTAGAATTACTTTTATTTAAGCTCAGAGGGCGTCAGCGTTTTGGTATTAATGTATTTAAAGTGAGAGAAGTGCTGCAATGCCCTCCACTAACAAGCATGCCAAAATCTAATCCGTATATTCGTGGTGTTGCACATATTCGTGGTCAAACTATTTCAGTAATTGATTTATCAATGGCTGTAGGTGGGCGCCCAATCGACAACATTAAAGACAGCTTTATAATCATTGCTGAATACAATCGCTCTGTGCAAGGGTTTTTAGTGGGCGGAGTTGAACGTATTGTAAATATGAATTGGGAAAAAATAATGCCACCACCATCAGGCGCCGGACGTTATTCATATTTAACAGCAGTGACCGAAATCGAAAATGAATTAGTCGAAATTCTCGATGTAGAAAAAATTCTCAACGAAATTTGCCCAGTAAACACAGAAGTAAGTGCTGAAGTTGCACAAAGCGGCGATATTCAAAAAGATTTAGGCGAACGTATCGTATTTATTGCAGACGACTCTGCTGTTGCGCGTAATCAAGTTAAACGTGCCCTAGAGCCGTTAGGCGTGCAAACAGAGCTTGCCAAAAATGGTAAAGAAGCACTTATAAGATTAAAAGAAATAGCAGAGCTTGATTGTAAAAACGATATTACTGAGCGAGTAGCGTTACTTATCTCAGACGTTGAAATGCCAGAAATGGACGGTTATACCTTAACAGCTGAAATAAAAGCAGATCCCAAACTTGCACCTTTGCATGTTATTTTGCATACCTCTTTGAGTGGTGTTTTTAACCAGGCTATGATTGAAAAAGTCGGGGCAGATGACTTTATTGCTAAATTTAACCCAGACGAATTAGCAACAGCGGTTAAAAAGTGGGTTCATTGTGATTAACAAAAATAGGTGCTACTAACTTGAATAATAAAGATTTGCAGCAAAGTGAATACGACCAGTTTCGTTCGTTTTTAGAGCAGCAATGCGGCATTGTTTTAGGTGAAAACAAACAGTATTTAGTTAAAAGCCGACTTGCTCCGTTAATGACTCGATTTAATGTGGGATCTTTATCGGAGTTGGTTAGTAAAACTCTCGGGCCTCACGAGCGGCAATTAAGAGCCGCAGTGGTTGATGCAATGACCACAAACGAAACGTTGTGGTTTAGAGATCAATACCCGTTTGAGTTGCTCCAAAATAAGCTTTTTCCTGAGTTTAAAGACTTAAGAAGGCCTTTAAAAATTTGGTCTGCTGCCAGCTCATCAGGACAAGAACCCTATTCAATAGCTATGTCAGTAGCTGAATTTAATACTAAGCAACCTGGTGTGCTTCGTATGGGTGCACAAATTATTGGTACCGACATATCTAATACCATGCTTGATATGTGTAAAAATGCAGAATATGACGCGCTTGCACTTGCCAGAGGGTTATCTGCAGAGCGTCGTAAAAAGTTTTTTAAAGACAGCGGCAATGGTATGGCACAAGTAAACGATACAATAAAAAAACAAGTTAGTTTTAGGCACCTGAATTTGCTTGATTCTTACGCGTTAATGGGCAAGTTTGATATTATTTTTTGCCGTAATGTACTTATTTACTTTGCGCCTGAAATAAAAGCTAAAATTATTAATCAGTTTGCACAAGCATTAAACCCAAAAGGGTACTTATTTTTAGGAGCGTCAGAGTCCCTAACTGGTCTAAGTACTGAATTTGATATGGTTAGATGCAACCCCGGTATCATTTACCAAAAGAAATAACTAAGTTAATTCATTTCCCTAAAACGACGCACCAAGCGTCGTTTTTCTATTTAGATACATAGTCTTATAAAAATATAACACATCCTAATATTAATGGCTTATTTTTTGCTTTATTCATGGGTAAGTCAATTTTTTGGAGAAGGTTATGGCTATCAGTTTTGATAAAGCATTAGGTGTGCATCCGCAAGCCATGTTGATCCGTTCACAGCGAGCTGAATTAATTGCAACTAATATAGCTAACGCTGATACGCCTGGCTATAAAGCAAAAGATATTGATTTTGCCTCTGCATTAAAAGCGGCAAGGTCAACCCAGCAAAGCGGCAATACTATGGTAAGAACTAATGATAAACACATTGGTGGAGGTACTCATAGTATGGGCAGTTCAGAATCATTTCGTTTGCCAAATCAATCAGATACAGGTGATGGTAACTCGGTTGATATACAAGTGGAACGAAACTTGTATACACAGAATGCTATGGAGTATCAGGCCAGCTTGCAATTTTTAAGCGGCAAATTTAAAGGCCTGAATAAAGCTCTCGGTAGTCAAGGATAAAAATTATGAGTTTATATAATGTTTTCGATATTGCAGGTTCGGGTATGAGCGCACAAAACGTTCGCTTAAATACTACAGCTAGTAATATTTCTAATGCTAATACCATTAGTTCATCTCAAGACAAAACGTACCGAGCGCGCCAACCTGTATTTGCGGCTGAGCTAACAAAGGCTTCAGCATCAGTAAGTAACCAACAGGGCTCCGCAGTTGGTGTGAAAGTTTTGGGCATTGTTGAAAGTAATGCACCATTACAAATTGAATATAACCCAAACCATCCAAGTGCGGATGAAAATGGCTATATCTATAAACCCAACGTCAATGTTGTAGAGGAGATGGCAAATATGATTTCTGCCTCTCGTTCTTACCAAACAAACGTGCAAGTTGCTGATGCAGCAAAGCAAATGCTAAGTAAAACACTGTTGCTAGGGCAGCGGTAACCGAGGGTAGGTTATGAGTAACGATATTAGTACATCTTCATCCTATTTAGACTCTATACGCTGGCAAGAATCGCAAGTAGCGACCAGTGACAATGAGAGTGATGCGTTAACACAAGAAGACTTTTTCTCTTTGTTAACTCAGCAATTATCGTTTCAAGATCCCAGTAACCCTGCGGATAACGATCAAATGATTGCGCAAATGACTAGTTTCACAATGGCGCAAGGCATTAGCGATTTAAATTCAAATTTTGATAGCTTAGCGTCTTCTATGACATCAAATTCAGCATTGCAAGCATCAACACTTGTTGGCAAGCAAGCTTTACTTGAGTCAAACACCCTGGATTTAAATGAAACGGGTGATGCCAGAGGCTCTGCAGTGGCAGAAGAAGCCGTTGATAACTTAAAAATTAAAGTGACAGATGCATCAGGTCAGCTAGTGAGAACTATTGATATGGGTTCTCAATCAGCAGGTGCAGTACGTTTTGCGTGGGATGGCAAAAATGAAGCCGGTGAGCGTTTACCTGAAGGTGAATACTCAGTAACCGCCGAAGGAAGTACTGACGGCGAATTTTCAAGCTTGCCCATTGCTACATTCAAGAACATTGAAAGCGTTAATATTAATGGCTCAAGTGGCATTATTATTAACACTAAAGAAGGTGCGGTTAGGCTGACAGATGTAGCAGAAATCGCGTAATAAATTTTAGTATTTTTCGCCTGCTAGCAGGCCACAGACTAACAGGTTAGAGGTGAATTATGAGCTTCAATATTGCATTAACCGGCCTTGCTGCCGCGCAAAAAGATTTAGACGTAACGGCAAATAATATTGCAAACGTTAATACCACAGGTTTTAAAGAGTCACGCGCTGAGTTTGCCGATGTTTACGCTTCATCAGTATTTAGCTCTGGTAAGACTAAAAATGGTGACGGTGTGCAAACAACCATGGTTGCGCAGCAGTTTCATCAAGGCTCACTGCAATTTACAAATAACTCACTTGATTTAGCAATCACTGGTGAAGGTTATTTTGCGATGACCGACGATTTATCTTCGCAAGATTTAACATATACACGTGCAGGTGCATTTAAGCTTAACCAAGATAACTTTATGGTTGACGCAAAAGGTAACTTTTTACAAGCATTCCCAGTTGATTCATCTACAGGTGATACAACGTCGGTAAGTTTGAGCACAACTGATCCAATTCAAATCCCTGATTCGTCTGGTTCACCTCGCGCAACAGAAAATGTATTTTTGTCGTTTAACTTAGATGCAACGGCGGATCCAACAGGTCTAGATTTTGACCCTGCTTCTAGTGGTACTTATAACTCATCTACGTCAACAACGGTATATGATTCACTGGGTGAACCACATATTTTACAATACTTTTTTGCTAAAGAAGATGATGCCGCAGCAGGTGGTACAGATAACAGTTGGGAAGTATACGCAACACTCGATGGCAAAGTAGTTGATGGCACAACTGGTGGAGAACAAACCGCGCCTTATACACCACTTACCACCCTTGGTTTTAACTCAAGTGGTTTACCATCAACAACAGGTGGTGTGGCAAATACAAATACAACTACTTTTGATGAAATACTACTACCAGCGGGTTCTGGTGCTGGTTTATCAACATTACTAGACAATGGTGCAACTTTCCCAGGTACTGGTATTGAGCTTAACTGGCGCGATGAAAATAACACGGCAGGACGTATCCCAACTCAGTATTCAAGTGGTTTTGAAGTAAAAGCACTCGATCAAGATGGCTCAACGGTTGGTCGTTTAGCCGGAATTGATATAGGAACAGACGGTAAAATTGTCGCTTCTTACAGTAATGGTGACTCAACATTCCTAGGCCAAGTGGCTATGGTACGTTTTCCAAATTCACAAGGGTTATCACAAGTGGGTGATACAAGCTGGAAGCAAAGTATTGATTCAGGTGAACCTGTAGCGGGTGAAGCTGGTTCGGGTACATTTGGTGGAATTAACTCATCAGCGCTTGAGCAATCAAATACAAACCTTACTAATGAACTCGTAGACTTAATTACTGCACAGCGTAATTACCAAGCAAACTCACGTGCGCTTGAGGTTAACTCAACTATTCAGCAAAGTATTTTGCAGATTCGATAAGCTAAACCCCATTAAATATATTAGGCTGCATTTTTGCAGCCTTTTTTATAAGTCCTCTTTGTAAACCCTTCTAAATACCTCTCAATGTTGCGTCAAATTTAATCTGGCACCTATTTTGCATTTATAAGTTCAGAGATTTTTTATGTGAGTCGATACTATGGACAAAATGGTCTACATTGCGGCCTCTGGCGCTAAGCAAAGCCTACAAGGGCTTGCTTTAAAAGCCAATAATTTGGCAAATGCAAATACAACGGGTTTTAAAGCCGACTTTGCGCAAGCACGTTCTATGCAAGCGTTTGGCGAAGGTTTGCCTACACGTGTATTTTCAATGCAAGAGCGTCCGGGTTCAAACATGGTATCGGGTGGCATTGTTCAAACCGGGCGAGACTTAGATATCGCGATGAGCGATAACGCATGGCTTGCTGTGCAAGATGCCTCCGGTAATGAAGCTTACACAAAAGTGGGTACGTTAAACGTTACTGCTCAAGGCATGCTCGTAACCAGCCATGGTCGTCAAGTTATTGGCGAAGGGGGACCTGTTATTTTACCTGTCCCGGTTGAAAAAATAGGGTTTAGTCAAGATGGCGCTATTCAAGTTCGACCACAAGGCGCTCCCGCTAATTTTTTAGAAGAAATAGACACGCTTAGAGTGGTAGAAGCAAATAGCTCTCAGCTCGAAAAAGGTAACGATGGTTTATTTAGGCCAAAAGCCAATGTAACAGTAGATACCTCTGCCAATGTAAAAGTTTTAAGTGGTTCGCTTGAAATGTCGAATGTGAACCCTGTTCACGAAATGGTCGACATGATAAGCCACCAGCGCCAATTTGAATTACAAGTGAAATTAATGAAAACAGCTGAAGAAATTGACGAGCGTCAAGATCAGTTATTACGCATAGTTTAACTTTAAAATGAGGATACGATTATGAATCCAGCATTGTGGATCAGTAAAACTGGGCTAGACGCTCAACAAACCGATATATCGGTTATCTCAAATAATTTAGCGAATGCGAGTACCGTAGGTTACAAAAAAAGCCGCGCTATATTTGAAGATTTACTTTATCAAAATATTAATCAACCAGGTGGCCGTTCATCGCAAGATACCGAAATGCCATCGGGCTTAATGTTAGGTGCGGGTGCTAAAGTTGTAGCTAACCAAAAAGAGTTTACGCAAGGCAACATGTTGACCACCGAAAATTCACTAGATTGGATGATTTCTGGCGAAGGTTTTTTTGAAGTACTGCAACCAGATGGCAATATTGCTTACTCGCGCAACGGCCAGTTTACTACCGATGGCGATGGACGAATTGTTACATCGGGCGCAGGTTATGTGATTCAGCCAGAAATGAATGTACCAGATGACGCGCAATCAATTACGGTTTCGCAAGACGGCGAAGTATCTGTACGTGTTGCAGGCCAAGCCGATAACGTGGTCATTGGTCAGCTGACTATTAGTGATTTTATTAATCCGTCGGGTCTTGAGCCAATCGGTCAAAATCTTTATACCGAAACAGCTGTAAGTGGTGCGCCGGTACAAGGTAACCCTGGTGTTGAAGGGTTAGGTAGCATTATTCAAGGCTCACTCGAAACTTCAAACGTAAATGTAACTGAAGAGCTCGTAAACCTAATAGAAACTCAGCGTATTTACGAAATGAACTCAAAAGTAATTTCGGCCGTTGACGAAATGATGAGTTATATCAATCAACAGCTTTAATAGAGTAGGGGGAATTATGCGTAATATTATTTTATTTGCAGCGGGCACATTATTTTTAAGTGGCTGTATGTCTACGCAAAATAGTGAAGTAGTACAGGACGATCCTTACTACGCACCTATGTACCCCGAGCCTATTTTAGAGCCGCTGGTAGCCACAGGTTCATTGTTTAATACTCATACATCAAACGACTTATATTCTGATAAAAAAGCGCTACGTACTGGCGATATAATTACGGTTAAATTGCAAGAGTCTACTCAAGCAACAAAAGCCGCTAAAACAGAAACAGACAAAGAAACCGACGCAAGTTTAGACCCAGTGATTGGCTTAGGTGGTCTACCTGTAAATATAGGTGGCGATAGTATTCAGTTTGGTATTGGTAGCGATTCGTCGTTTACGGGCGATTCAAAATCAAACCAGTCAAACAGCTTAGTGGGTGATATTTCGGTTAATGTAATGCGCGTTTTACCTAATGGTAACTTAGTTATACGCGGCGAAAAATGGCTAACGCTTAATACCGGTGAAGAGTTTATTCGTTTAGAAGGGCTAGTACGCCCTCAAGACGTAAGCGCCGATAATACGGTTGAATCAAATCGTATTGCTAATGCACGTATTCAATACTCAGGTAAAGGGCAAACGCAAGAAGCGCAAAGTCCTGGTTGGCTTACACGTTTCTTTAGCAGTTCGCTGTTTCCATTTTAGAGGGTAACAACATGAATAGCCTTAAAGCTTTATGTTTAGTTGCGTTATTGGGTTGGCAGTTTACTGCCAGTGCTGAGCGCATAAAAGATGTGTCTATGGTTGAGGGCGTGCGCTCTAACCAATTAGTTGGTTATGGCTTAGTGGTTGGTTTACCGGGCACTGGTGAGCAAAACTCATATACACAACAAAGTTTTAGAGGCATGTTGAACAGCTTTGGTATTACGCTGCCTTCAACTCAAAGTCCTAAAATTAAAAATGTTGCCGCTGTTGCTGTGCATGCAGAATTACCCGCATTTAGAAAGCCCGGGCAAACAATAGATATTACGGTTTCTTCTATTGGTAGTGCAGGCAGTTTACGTGGCGGTACTTTACTACAAACTTTTTTAAAGGGTGTAGACGGTAACGTGTATGCAATTGCACAAGGAAGCTTAATTGTTGGTGGCTTAGGCGCACAAGGCCTTGATGGTAGTAAGGTTGTAATTAACACCCCTACAGTTGGTCGTATACCAAATGGCGCAACAGTTGAACGCACTGTAGAAAGCCCATTTATGCAAGGCGATTACATTACCTTCAACCTAAACCGTCCAGACTTTACAACGGCAAAACGCCTAGAAAAAACAATTAATGACTTAGTTGGCCCAAATAGCGCACAAGCAATTGATTCTGTTTCTATCCGTGTTATTGCACCACGCGATGCATCCCAGCGTGTATCGTACTTATCGACACTCGAAAACTTAGAATTTAAACCAGCTGACATGGCCGCTAAAATTATAGTTAACTCGCGCACCGGTACAATTGTTATTGGCAAAAACGTTAAGCTTCAGCCTGCGGCTATAACTCACGGTGGCTTAACAGTAACAATTGCAGAGCAACAAAATGTGTCACAACCAAACCCGCTAGCAAACGGTGATACAGTTGTCACACAGCAAAGTATTATTGATGTAAACCAAGACGACTCGCGCGCCTTTGTATTTAATCCAGGTGTAAGCCTTGACGATTTAGTTCGCGCAATTAACGAAGTAGGCGCAGCGCCTGGTGACTTAATGGCTATTTTAGAAGCACTAAAAGAAGCCGGCGCAATTAACGGACAGTTAGTTGTTATATAAATAACCCAAGCCAATAAATAACGTATTACTTAAGCCCTATATTTTTGAAATTAGATATAGGGCTTTTTATTTACAGCAACTCAAGTTTATTATTTTTATCTTCCTCGTTTTATCGGTAGTGGCTCAATTTTTGCATTTTTAATTACATTATTCATTTTGTGTCAAAAAGCCGATGGAAACTAACCACCTCGATAAGCAAAACTTTTTTGATTTAGGCAACTTAGATTCACTTCGTAAAGAAGCCTTAACCAGTGGCGATGCATCAACTGATGCCTCTAAAGCTGCGCTTAAAAAAGCGGCCGCACAATTTGAAGCTATTTTTACGCAAATGCTGCTCAAAGGAATGCGCAAAGCCAACGAAGCATTTGAAGACAAAGACAGTCCATTTAATTCAAGTGGCGTAAAGTTTTTTGAAGAAATGCACGATCAGCAACTTTCTACAGAGCTTTCATCAAATGGCTCTTTAGGCCTTGCCGATTTAATTGTTCAGCAGTTATCGCCTGAGTCTAAAAACTTTATGCCAGGCTCTGTACTTAGAACAACCAACGATATTTTTAGCGATATGCAAGTTGGATCCGCTCTTCCTCATGAGCAAAAAAATAATCAACCCGATCTTATCGTTAAGAGCACTAAAGCCGATATTGCTGAGCCTAAGGTTAATACTGCAGAGTCTAAAGCCGATAGCCCAACATTTAAAAATGCAGAAGAGTTTGTAAGTTCAGTGTGGGAACACGCTAAAACTGCAGCGCAAAAAATTGGTTTAAACCCTGCGGTAATGGTTGCACAAGCGGCACTTGAAACCGGTTGGGGTAAGCACATTATTAATAAAAGTGACGGTGGCAGCTCAAATAACCTATTTAATATTAAGTCAGATAAAAGCTGGGAAGGTGACAAAGCAAGTAAAGTAACGCTTGAGTTTGAACAAGGCACACCCGTTAAAAAACAAGCCAGCTTTAGAGCCTACGATTCAATTAAAGATAGCGTGAACGACTTCGTTGATTTTTTAACGCAAAACCCACGCTACAAAGAAGCATTACAAAATACAGCAAAACCAAACGACTTTTTAGATTCATTACAAAAAGCAGGTTATGCAACCGATCCAAATTATGCCAGCAAAATAAAAAAAGTACTCAATAGCAGTCAGCTAAAAGACATTGCGGCAAACGTGATCCGCCAAGGAGTAGAGTAACATGTCGTTTAATTTATTAAACATTGCCAGTTCTGGGGTTAGAGCAAGCTCGGAGCTATTGCAAACGACAAGTAAAAATATCGCCAATGTAAATACCGTAGGCTACGTACGTGAGCGTACAGAGTTTACCACTATGGTTGATAACCAAGTAGGGCGGGGCGAAACATACCGATTACTAAACGAGTTTGCTCAGTCACAGCTAAATCGTGACACCTCTAATAAATCGTTTTTCGATCAGTTTATTACTGAGGCAAATAGAGTTGATACTATTTTTTCTGAAGAGTCGAACAACCTTTCGACCGGAATTAACTCTTTATTTAATAACGTACAAGAAGCGCTTAATCAGCCGTCATCTACCGTTGCCCGCTCATTAGTAATGACAGATGCGCAAAGCTTAATTGATCAAATGGATAGGCTTTCGGGCATCGTGCTTGATCAAAAAAGTGTAGTGAACGAGCAGCTCGAAATATTTTCAGATGAAGCAAACTCACTAATTCAAAGTATTAGCACGCTAAATCAAAATATTGCAGCAGTTAATGGCACTAATAACGCCGCAGATGCGAGCTCTACCTATAACGAACGCGATAAAGCAATACGCGACTTATCAGAGCTAATAGACATAGAAACGCTTGATGGTCCAAATGGCGAAAAACTCGTTTTTATGGGCACAGGCGAAGCGGTTGTTATGCAAAATGGCGCATTTAACTTATTTTCGATGACAGGGGATCCTGATCCTAATTTTAAAGAATTCACGCTTGACGTTAATGGTGGCAAAGCTGTGCCGCTTGAAGTTGATGTAAGTAAGCTTAAAGGCAAAATTGGCGGCTTACTCGCTTTTAGAGATGACATATTAGTCCCTGCTCAAAACCAAATTGGTCAAATGGGCTTAGCGATAGCTGATGCATTTAACGAACAAAACAAATTGGGTATGGATGCAACAGGTCAGCTGGGTGGTAATATTTTTAATATTCCTACCGTTGGCGCTTATGCGTATCAAGCGAATACTGGTGATGCTGGTATGACTGCAACTGTAGAGCCCGGTAAGGGCAGTGAACTTCCTGCCAGTGACTTTATTATTACTTATACAGCTAATGCTAATGAAGTAAGTATTCAGCCTATAGATAACAAAGGCGATCCGTTAGGGCAGCCTTCACTTGCTGATATATCGACAGGTGTTATTGATTCATCGACTATTACTACCGGAGAATCATTTGGTCTTCAAGTAAATGTATCTGGGGCAGGTGTTGAGGGTGATCAGTTTCAAATAAAGCTTAATTCAGATGCCGCTTCAAGTATTACACTTGCAACAGGGCGCGCAGAAGATTTAGCACTAGCATCGCCAATTCGTACTGCTAACGATTTAAATAATATAGGTACCGCTACTATTTCAGCTGGAGAAGTAACAAGTGTTACCTCTGGTGGATTTACTTCAACACCAAGCTTAACAAACGGTGAAATAACGCTTGTTAAAACAGGTAATGCTAATGAATATCAAATTACTGATAATAGCGGAACGAGTACTTTTACTATTACGCCTCCTGCAAAAGGAATGTTATCGCAAGCGGGTGCTCCATTTGATACCTACGGATTCGATTTTGATATAGAAGGTACGCCAGCAACAGGCGACACCTTTACACTTGAGTTTAACGAAGGCGGCTTTGATGATAACCGTAATGGTTTAAAATTAGCTGATTTACAAAATGGCGAGTTAGTCCGTTTAAACGTAGAAACAACAGCAACGGCCGACAACCATAAAACGTTCAACCAAGCTTATTCAGGATTAGTGAGTGATATAGGTGTTATAACTGGCCAAGCAATCACAAGTGGGGCTGCATTTGACGCTCTAGCACAGCAATCTGAGGCATGGTACGAGTCGTTATCTGGAGTAAACCTAGATGAAGAGGCCGCAAATTTACTGCGTTTTCAGCAATCATACTCAGCATCAGCACAAGTTTTAGCAGCAGCTCAAGAAATTTTTGACACCTTATTAAATGCGGCGAGGTAATTATGCGTTTATCAAATAATTTAATGTACCAAAACAACATAAATAAAATACTCGACAACCAACAAGGTGTTGCAAATGCTCAAGAGCGAGTAACAACAGGTGAAAAGTATTTAACCACCTCAGAAGCGCCAGCTGCTATTTCGCAAGGAATGCTATATTCAAATAAAATACAAACAAACGAGCAATACACTAAAAATATTAACCAGCTAAGTGGACGCCTCGAAACAGAGGAAACCATATTGCAAAGTATAAATACCAATATTCAACAAGCGCAAGAACTCACTATTCAAGCTGGTAATGGTGCGTACACTAAAGACGATTTAAAATCGATTGCATCAGAACTTAGCGGCATTCAACAAACGTTAGCTAACTTAATGAACACCCGATCAGAAGACGGTAAATTTATATTTTCAGGATACCAAGACAGTACGCAGCCATATCAGTTTGATTCTGCAGCGGGTGAGTACACCTATAATGGCGACCAAGGCCAGCACCAAATAACTATAGCTGAAGGTGTATCGATTAAAGCGAGTGATAACGGTTTTGATACGTTTGAAAAAACTAACGCGCGATTAAATGTAGAATCTAACACGGCAAGTGTTTCAGGCTCTATTACAGCGGCAAGTGTATATGTTGACGGCCAAGCTGAGTTTGATAAATTTCATCAAGCAAATTACAACGCAGACCCAACAGCTTCAGCAACAGCAAATACTTATAGTGTATTAGTAAGCCCAGGTGCTACAGCAACTGATCCACAAACCTACGAAATATACCGAGACGGCGCAGCACTAACCCCCGCAGTAACGGGTGAGGTTACAGATGAGCCAATCGATTTTGCAGGTATGAAGATTGAATTTGAAGGTTCAGCACCTGGGCAGCTTGATTTTAGCCTTGAAAAGCCAGGCAAAGAAAACGTACTCAATACATTACAATCACTTATTACAGG
The DNA here is from genome assembly GCF_015864285.1 of Pseudoalteromonas sp. NZS100_1. Lineage (NCBI taxonomy): Bacteria > Pseudomonadati > Pseudomonadota > Gammaproteobacteria > Alteromonadales > Pseudoalteromonadaceae > Pseudoalteromonas > Pseudoalteromonas sp. NZS100_1. The sequence goes on along the minus strand of NZ_JADYXN010000001.1, from coordinate 154,398 downwards.
TTTAAATGATGGCACACTTGAAGGTGATGATTTTCAAGAAGTGTTAGCCGATGGCTTAGTGCAATTACAAAATGCCAGTGAACAAGTTGTGTTTACCCAAGCAAGTTTAGGTGGGCGTATGAACGCAGTTGATAGCGTTAGCGACTCTAACCTTGCACAAGATATTCAAAACAAAAGTAACCTTTCTGATTTAGTCGAAGTAGACATGGCAGAAGCTATTAGCGAACTAACCAAACAAGAAACGGCACTGCAAGCATCGCAAGCAACTTTTGGCCGTTTAACTAACCTCTCGTTATTCGATTACTTATAAGCAAGTTATAAGCAGATTATAAGCAGAAATACCTTGCCGCTTTACCTACTTTAAAGCGGCAATAACTATCTACAAAATTGCGGCAAAAAAATGTCACTCCCACCGAAACAACTTCACTCTTTATTTACAATTTAACAAGCTGTATATTTATCATTAAAAACAATGAGTTAGAAATAAATTAAAGTTGGCACAGTAAATGCTTTTCTTATTATAAGAAATTATCGAACAGTGGTTCCTGTTAAATCGTGTTGAACCACACTCTGTTTAAACCTAGGAGATGGTAAAATGGCATTAACAGTAAATACTAATGTGTCGTCACTAAACGCACAACGTAACTTAACTAAATCAGGTGAAGGCTTAGCAACTTCGATGGAGCGTTTATCATCAGGTATGCGTATCAATAGCGCAAAAGATGATGCCGCCGGCTTACAAATTTCAAACAGATTAACGTCGCAAATTAATGGCCTAGCCGTTGCTCAGCGAAATGCTAATGATGGTATTTCAATGGCGCAAACCGCTGAAGGTGCAATGCAAGAGTCGACTAATATTTTACAACGCATGCGTGAATTAGCACTTCAATCAGCAAATGGTTCTAATAGCTCTGAGGATAGAGAGTCACTCCAAAAAGAAGTATCTGCATTACAAGAAGAATTGACTCGTATTTCAGAAACAACCTCTTTCGGTGGTCAACAATTATTAAATGGTGACTTTGGCACTAAACAATTTCAAGTTGGTGCAAATGCAAATGAAACTATTTCACTTTCTTTAAGTAGTACTTCAGCAACAGAGATTGGTAATAATACTGTTTCAGGTGCAGGTAGTGCTTATGGAGTGGTTGCTACAACGGATTTAGCTACTGCTTTTTCGGCCACAACAGTACCTGGTGATGCAACTTTTGAGATTCAAGGTCCATCAGGCAACGCTATTATAGGTGTTATTGCAGGTGCAATGACTACTGATATGGCAACTGCTATTAACTCTGCAAACACAGGCGTTGAAGCTAAGGCAACAATCTCTACAACGATAGGTTCACTGAATTCCGCTGATGATGGTATTTTAAATATAGGTTCAAATAGCTTTGATTTATCATCTTATACTGGTGATATGAAAGAGCTAGCTTCAGATATATCAAAAGCTGGATATGATGCTTCTTATAATACATCTACAGGTGTAATTGATCTTACTGTTGAAGATGAAAATGGGATCGAGATTACAGGTTCAACTGCTGGCGGTGTAACTTTAGGTGGTACAGCAGCAGGCACTGGAAACGTGAGTGTTACTTCTGAATTATCATTGTCATCATCGGATGATTTTACAGTGGTTGGTACTTCAGTTGACGATATTTTAGCTCTTACGGCAACAGGTGGATCATCTACACTTGACCAAGTTGCTCAAATTGATATATCAGGAACAACAGGAGACGGCTCTCAAAAGGCAATCGCGGTTATAGATGCGGCTTTAGCTCAAATAGACAGTCAACGATCAGATTTAGGTGCTGCTCAAAATCGATTTGGTCACACAATTAGTAACTTAGCTAATATCGCAGAAAATGTATCTGCTTCACGTAGTCGTATTCAAGATACTGACTTTGCAACTGAAACAGCACAAATGACTAAAAACCAAATACTGCAACAAGCGGGCACTTCCATTTTGTCGCAAGCCAACCAAATACCACAAGCAGCGATTAGTTTATTGGGTGGCTAATTATTGGTTTGACTAATAACTAAATATGTGAGCGCACTTAAGATGTTAAGTGCGCTTTTTATTTTTAGGTTATTAAAATTACTAAAAGCATAATATTTAAACTGTATTTTAAACTGATTTTAAATAACTAATCTTTTAAAACAGTCAGTTAGCTTTTTGTTTATAAATAAACTAATTTATTTATAAAATATTTCTAAAGATAATTTATCTCCTGCCGTTAACTTAATCAGTACGGAGCTGAGCATACATTTGTGACAGCTCTTGGTTAAATTAAAATAGCAACATTACGAAAGTAATCAGGAGTTTTATTATGATTTCAGTGAACACAAATGTATCTTCATTAAACGCTCAACGTAACCTATCGCAATCAGGTTCTGACTTAGCAACTTCTATGGAACGTTTATCATCGGGTATGCGTATTAATAGCGCAAAAGATGATGCGGCAGGTCTACAAATTTCAAACCGTTTAACATCACAAGTAAATGGTTTAGCAGTAGCACAACGAAATGCCAACGACGGTATTTCTATGGCGCAAACTGCTGAAGGTGCAATGCAGGAATCGACTAATATACTACAACGTATGCGTGAATTAGCACTACAATCAGCTAATGGATCTAATAGCTCTGACGACAGAGCTTCTCTTCAAAAGGAAGTGTCAGCACTTCAGGAAGAATTGACTCGTATATCAGAAACGACTTCTTTTGGTGGTCAGCAGTTACTTAATGGTGACTTTGGTACTAAGCAGTTTCAAGTTGGATCAAACGCTAACGAAACTATTTCACTCTCTTTAAGTAGTACTTCGTCAACAGATATTGGTAATAATACTGTTTCGGGTGCAGGTACTGCTTATGGTGTGGCTGCAGGAACAACTTTGGCTGCTGCTTTTTCGGCCACAACAGTACCTGCTGATGCAACTTTTGAGATTCAAGGTACATCAGGCAACGCTATTATAGGTTATGCTGATGGCGCGACAACTACTGATATTGCAACCGCTATCAACAGTTCAAATACAGGTGTTGAAGCTAAAGCAACAATCTCAACGACGATTGGTTCACTGAATTCCGCTGACGATGGTATTTTAAATATTGGCTCGGATGAATTTGATTTGTCAACTTACAATGGTGATATGAAAGAGCTAGCTTCAGATATATCTAAAGCTGGACATAACGCTTCATATAATACATCTACAGGTGTAATTGATCTTACTGTTGAAGATGAAAATGGAATCGAGATTGCAGGTTCAACTGCTGGCGGTGTAACTTTAGGTGGTACAGCAGCAGGTACTGGAGACGTGAGTATTACTTCTGAATTATCTTTGTCATCATCGGATAATTTTACAGTTGTCGGTGCTTCAGTTGACGATATCTTAGGTCTAACAGCAACTGGTGGTTCATCTACACTTGACCAAGTCGCTCAAATTGATATTTCAGGAACTACAGGTGAAAAATCTCAAAACGCAATCGCGGTTATTGATGCTGCTTTAGCTCAGATTGATAGTCAAAGAGCTGACTTAGGTGCTGTTCAAAACCGTTTTGACCACACTATTAGTAACTTGGCTAATATTTCTGAAAATGTATCTGCTTCACGTAGCCGTATTCAAGATACAGACTTTGCAACTGAAACTGCACAAATGACGAAGAACCAAATCTTGCAACAAGCGGGTACGTCAATCTTATCGCAAGCGAACCAGTTACCACAAACAGCACTTAGCTTATTAGGTTAATAAGTTAAAAGTTATAGCTTAATGGTTAGCTAACTAATACATAAAGTCAGTATTAGTATTTAAAAAAAGGAGGTGGCTTTAGCTACCTCCTTTTGTGGTTTAAGAATATAAACTAAGCTATTGTTGGTTTAATTAAGTACAAATAGGAATCTGTTATGAATACAATTACTTCAAACGCAGAAATTACAACATTACCGACTCCTACTGCTGGTGATGATAAGCAAGTAGGGCAAGCCGCTCGCTCTTTAACTGAGCGAGCGGTAGATGATGTAAAGCAGCTGGATGCACAAAATCAACAAAAGTTACAGCAAAATCAATACAACAATAACAATCAAGATGAAAAAGCTCAGCCGCTAGAGCGCGAACAGCTAGAACAAATGGCGCAACAATTGCAGGACTTTATGGGCGAAATGAACCGAAGCTTGCAATTTAAAGTTGATGAAGATTCAGGCCGCGATGTCATTAAAGTGCTAGATAAAAACAGCGGCGAAGTAATTAAGCAATACCCTTCTGAGGAAGTGTTAAGTTTAGTGTCTAAATTATCTGAATCGGCAGGTATTTTGATTGATCAAACAGTTTAGTGAGCGGTTCTAACTACTAATACTAAGTTAGTTTATTTTTGAGTATTTAAGAGGTGAAGTATGTCTATTACATTTAATGGGTTAGGTTCTGGATTAGCAGTATCAGATATTGTTGATGCACTAGTTAATGCTGAACAAGCACCTGCTGAATCTCGCTTAAATACTACTGAAAGTAAATTAACTACAGATATTTCTGCCGTTGGCGCACTCAAGTCAGCGCTTGAAAAAGTACAAACCTCAATGGAAGCATTGGGCGATAGTGATAATTATCAAAAGCGAACAGCATCTGGCAATGATGATTTTATATCTATAAGTGCAGACGAAGATGCTCAACCAGGTGGTTATGATGTAAAAGTTAACAACTTAGCCACGGAGCATAAAATACTGTCGCAAGCATTCGATGCTGATGCAGCGGTAGGTGAGGGAACAATGACCCTAACCTCAGGTGATAATAGCTTTGATATTGAAGTATCAGATACTGCAACACTTAGTGAAATTCGTGATGCGATCAACGATAGCAGCGATAACGACAGTATTAATGCGACTATTATTACTGATGATAATGGCCAGCATTTGGTAATGTCCGCTAAAAATAGTGGTGCAGAAAATGAAATTAAAATAGAAATTGCTGATACAGATGGTAATAACACCGATGTAAATGGTCTTTCTCGTTTGGCATTTGATTCTGCTGGCGTGCAAAATGCGAGTGAAATAATTGCAGCAACTGATGCATCAATTACCATTGATGGCTCGCTAACTGTAAGTAGTTCATCTAATGAATTTGCCGGAGTGATTGACGGTATTACAATCACAGCTAAAAAACCGCATGATACCGATGACGACATAAGCGATATATCGGTTACCGAAAATAATAGTAATATTAAAACGGGTTTAAATAATTTTATTAGTAGCTACAATGAGTTATTAGAGCTGAGTAATAATTTAGGTGCTTCAAGTGAAGCTGGAGCCGGAGTAATGGCTGGTGACTCACTACTTCGTGGTGTTATGTCAAAACTACGTAGTGAAATAACTGAGTCAGTTGACTTAGGTGATGGTAACTCATTATCACTTTCGCAATTAGGTGTAGAAACAGACCGCTACGGTGTTTTAACACTCAATACAGAAACACTAGATGAGCAAATAGATGCAGATGTAAATTTAGTGCAACAGTTTTTTGTAGGTGATGACGATGATGGCTTTGCACAGTCATTTGATGAGCTAATGAGCTTTTATACAGATTCCGACGGTATTATTCAAAACCGAATAGACAGTAAAACGAATCAGCTAGATGATTTAGATGATGAACGCTTGGACCTTGCCAGTAAAATGGAGTCACTATCATCTCGACTATATGCTCAATATAATGCGATGGATTTATTAGTAGCGAGCCTTAATAACACCAGTAGTTATGTTCAAGCTCAGTTAGAGAACATGCCAGGCGTAGTTAGGCAATCAAATTAATAGCTGAGTAAGAATATTATAGATTTAATAAAAAACCGCTAAGTTTAAACTTAGCGGTTTTTTTGTGTATTGCTCTTTGATTCAAATAGTAAGATATAGCCATGTATTTAGTTTGAATAAAGGTAGTTTATTAAACCTATTCATTAGATGGCTTTATAAGCTTTTATCGCCTTTCCTGACTTTTTATGTTTAATAATAGCTTTTGATGATTCGTTTTTTGCACTATTCGCTTTAACTAAAATAGTATTAATACGAAGCTGAATTAATTCTAATTGCTCTGTACTTGGACCTTCGCTACTTTCGCACCATTGCTTTAGTTCAGTATTTAAAGTGTCTAAAAAAGGCTGAGCTTCGTCTGCATTATCATCATTTACTAACACTTCAATTTTACTAAGCAACGTTTGTATGAGCTCAGAGTAGTTCGTTAGTGGCTCTGAAGGTGTTGGCGAGTCCATAATTAAATTTAAACCGCAGGACTGCGTTGATCTAGCGGGATGTTATCCCAGCCTTCTTTAATTTCTTTAACAATACTTGATACTTCAATAACTGCTTCAATATCGTTGTTTATGTTCGCTTGCGTTAAACGGCGCTGGCAGTAATCGTAAAGTGCCAATAAATTGTTAGAAATACTAGGGTCTTGTTCTACTTCTAAATTGAGTGCGTCTTGCAGTGCACCAAACAATAAAACACAGGCTGAAATGTTTTCACCTTTTTTTTGTATTTCTTTGCGCTCAATAAACCCTTTTGTTGCTGCTAAGCGACCGATAATATTACTGAATATAAGGTTTATTTGTTCGTAAGGAGCCATTTCGGCAATACTACTAGCACGAACTTGACCGTATTTTTTTACTGAGACATGAGCCATGGGGAAATCCTAAAATTTAAAACGATAAAATTATGTGAAAGCTAATATAAAAACTTATATAAAAATCTAATAAAGCTTTTATACTTTTATAAAAACAAAGCAATATTAATGCCAAGCATTTTCACTTATTTATGTATCGGCATTTGTAACTTCAACTTAAATTTATAATTGAGTTTATTTACTAACAATAGCATTTTTATTGCCGAGTAAATTAATTTTTAAGGCTAAGTTACAGTTAAGTAATAGCTAGGTAATGGCTAAGTAATAACTAAGTTAAAACTATAACCCATACTTAATGATTAACTATTAAGTATGATTGACTTAACTAACCCGTCTGTTTTTTGGCGTTTATGTCAAAAAACTGCCGCTATCACTTGCATCCATGCTGAACTGGCTTACAATTTAACTAATTATACAAATTAGTGAAAGTACGGCTCGCTAAATATGATCTTGATTTTAGATAATAATAACAACCGCGCAATAGGATTAAATGCTTCGCTTGGCTTTATTGGTGAGGCTGCTCAACTATTAAGCGAAGACTGCTTTGAACAAGAATGCAAAAAATATCAGCAGCAAGAATGCATGATTATTTTAGGAGCGTTGCAATCACTTGACCACGAAAGCTTAATTAAACGCTATCCAACATTACCGTTTTTATTAATTGGCGAAACGCTAAAACCACTATTAAGTATAGCTAATGTGGTGGGGCTTATTTGCGAGCCATTTAATCACGAAGTGACAACTCAGTTACTTCACGATTGCCAGCAGTATCAGCGTATGCTGCCAAACGAGCATAAGCATACTAAACCACATAAAATTTTTGATGGACTTGTTGGTGAAACAGAGGCCGTAAAAGATGTTCGCTTTTTAATTGAACAAGTGGCAAAAACCGACGCTAATGTTTTAATTTTAGGCGAATCAGGCACAGGCAAAGAAGTGGTTGCCCGTAATGTACACTTGCTTTCAAAGCGTATTAATGGACCGTTTGTACCAGTTAACTGTGGTGCTATACCGGCTGAGCTGCTCGAAAGTGAACTATTTGGCCACGAAAAAGGCGCGTTCACTGGTGCTATATCGGCTCGTAAAGGGCGGTTTGAACTAGCTCAAGGTGGAACGCTATTTTTAGATGAAATAGGCGATATGCCACTGCAAATGCAAGTTAAGTTGCTGCGAGTATTGCAAGAACGCAGCTACGAGCGTGTTGGTGGTACAAAGGCCATTCAGGCTGATGTACGCGTTATTGCGGCCACGCATCGTAATCTTGAAACAATGATTGAAGAGGGCAGTTTTAGGGAAGATTTATATTACCGCTTAAATGTATTTCCTATCGAAAACCCATCGCTGAGTGAACGTGCTGATGATATACCGCTGCTTTTAAAGGAGTTAATGCGCCGAGTTAACGACCAGACTGGTTCTACCGCTAAGTTTACTGAGCGCGCAGTTGAGAGTTTAAAAGAACATGCTTGGCCTGGTAATATTCGTGAGCTTGCTAACTTAGTGGAACGTATGGTTATTATGTTTCCTGAGAAAGTGGTCGATATACCTGATTTACCTAATAAATATCGTTACATTGAAGTTGAAGCCTACGAGCCTGAATACCCTGAAGAGTTAATGGAAAAAGACGCCTTTAACGATATATTTAGCACCGGTTTTAGCGATTACGAAACTGAGCCTGACGCTGAGTTTAGCCAAACGGGTAGTGGGCTATTGCCAGATGATGGTATTGAACTTAAGGATTATTTAGCCGAGCTCGAAATAAGCTTAATAACCCAAGCGTTAGAGCGCTATGATTACGTTGTGGCTCGCGCTGCAGAGATATTGGGTGTACGCAGAACAACACTCGTTGAGAAAATGAAAAAGTATAATCTTTCAAGAGATTAAGGTTTAAAAGCAGCTGTCAGTGTTTAGTTATAAATTGGCCAAACACAGTAGATAAATAACCCCTCGTTTTGTAGGTGCGGTTTTATACCGCACTTTACTTAAAAATATTAGCAAGAGCGCGAAGTAAATTCGCACCTACACGGTTTTTACTTTTGTTGTAGACGCTAGACTTGCTCGCGTGAAAAGCGTAGCTTTTAATTATTTAAATAAAACGTTATTTCACAAAGAGAAAAACGAAGGTAAATGAGAAGCCATTGTCAACTTACGCGTCACTTATCTAAAGCGCAGCGTCTCTTAACCTCTTTGTGAACAAATCACTTTTATGGTTTTTAATCACTTACCGCTTAAAGCCTTAATAATTTCTTCTTTTCTAAAACAATCATTACTGTGATCGTTAACCATACCGCAGGCCTGCATATGAGCGTAAACCGTGGTTGGTCCTAAAAACTTAAACCCCCGTTTTTTTAAGTCTTTAGCAAATGCAGTTGATGCCTCTGTAATTGCTGGGTAGTCCTCAGCGTTATTTAAATTACTTATAATCGGTTTATTATCGACAAACTGCCATTGGTAGTTACTAAAACTTCCAAATTCTTCTTGTATTTCTATAAAGCGTTTTGCGTTGTTAACAGTTGCCGCAATTTTTAATCGGTTGCGCACAATACCCTCATCAAGCATTAATCTCTTAACGTCATCTTGTGTGAATTGGGCTACTTTTTTTACATCAAAATTAGCAAATGCTTTTTTGTAACCGCTGCGTTTTTTTAAAATTGTGTACCAGCTTAAGCCTGCTTGCGCGGATTCTAGAGTGATAAATTCAAACAGCTTTGTATCACCATAAAGAGGGACGCCCCATTCTTTATCGTGGTAAATAACGTAGTCGGGTTTAGTGGTGTCGAGCCACGGGCAACGGCACTTTATTTGCTCACTCATTATTATTCCTTTTTGTGTGCGTCATTTTTATGTCGCTCAAATTATTGATGTAACTTAATGATAAGTATGTAAATAAATTTTGGTATAAATCGTGCATTCAGACATGTATCTACATCAATTCGAGATTTGATTATGGCCCTTGCTAGCGTGCTAAAACCACAGTTTTTTTCTGCAAATCAGTATAACCCATGTTTACTTCAAGAGGAGTACATTGGTGAATTAAGCGATCTGCGCAAGCAAGCAAGTTGGCTTTCGCATTTGGTTGATACCATGCCAGCAGGCGTGGTTGTACTTGATGGCAAAGGGTTGATTGCAAAAGCGAATCAAATAGCGATTGATATGCTTGGCGAGCCACTTGAAGGCGAACGCTGGTTTAACGTAATTCAGCGCTCTTTTAGGCCACATCAAGATGATGGTCATGAAGTGTCTTTAAAAGACGGGCGCTTAATAAAACTTGATATTACAGCTTTAGCACCAGAGCCTGGGCAACTTATTTTAATGACGGATTTAACCGAAACTCGCCGCTTACAAAAACGTGTTGCACATATGCAGCGTTTAAGTGCGCTGGGTAAAATGGTTGCGTCATTAGCGCATCAAGTCCGTACGCCGCTCTCAGCCGCTATGCTTTATGCTGCTAATTTAGGGTCAAAGCGCTTACCCGAAGCATCTCGTGACAACTTTCAAACAAAGTTAATGTCGCGTTTAAAAGATTTAGAAACTCAAGTAAACGACATGCTGTTATTTGCTAAAAGTGGCGATCAGCAAGTTGTTGAGCAAGTTTCAATGCAGCAGCTTTTAACAGAAGTTAAAGCAGGTGCTGATGCGATGGTCGCACTTAATGAAAGTGAGCTGGATGTAAGCTTACCAGAGCCAGATATACAAATAGTCGGTAATAAAACGGCATTGGCCAGTGCTATTCAAAATCTTGTGCACAATAGTATTCAAGTTATTGGCGGCGGTGCAAAAGTAAAAATTAGCGCACAAAGAGATTTAAAAGATTTAGATATGGTTCGTATTAGTGTGAGCGACAATGGCCCAGGTGTTGATTTAAGCCAAAGCGATAAAATTTTTGAACCATTTTTTACGACTAAAAGCCAAGGTACAGGTTTAGGGCTTGCTGTAGTTAGCTCAGTGGCTAATGCGCACCAAGGTCGTGTTGATGTGACCAATAATACGCAGGGTGGTGCCTGCTTTAGTTTGTTACTGCCTATTAAAGCAACATCTAAACTAGAGGGTTCATTATGAGTAACACTATTTTAGTTGTCGAAGATGACGCAGGGCTTCGTGAAGCCTTAATAGATACCCTTGAAATGTCGGGTATTGAATGTGTTGCAGCCAACAGTGCTGAGCAAGCAATGTTACTGCTTAAAAAAGATCAATTTTCGCTTGTTGTAAGCGACGTGCAAATGGGCGCAATGAGTGGACTGGATTTACTACGCAGTATTAAATTAAACCACCCTGATTTACCTGTATTGATGATGACGGCGTACGCCACAATTGACGATGCGGTAGAGGCCATGCGCCTAGGTGCAATTGACTACATGGCTAAACCATTTGCACCTGAAGTGCTGTTAAATATGGTGAGTCGTTATTTGCCTGAAAAAGCAAAAGAAACCGACGGCCCCATTGTTGCCGACCCAACTAGTATTCAATTATTGGAGCTTGCAAGTAAAGTAGCACGCTCTGATGCAAGTGTAATGGTACTTGGCCCAAGTGGTTCAGGTAAGGAAGTACTCGCTCGTTATATTCATGATAAGTCGAGCCGATGTAATGAGCCATTTGTGGCGATTAACTGCGCGGCTATTCCTGAAAATATGCTCGAAGCCACTTTATTTGGTTATGAAAAAGGGGCTTTTACGGGGGCGATTCAAGCATGTCCGGGTAAGTTTGAGCAAGCACAGGGCGGGACTATTTTACTTGATGAAATTACTGAGATGGACTTAGGGCTACAAGCAAAGCTGTTACGCGTACTGCAAGAACGTGAAGTAGAGCGTTTAGGGGGTCGTAAAACAATCCAGCTCGATGTACGTATTTTGGCAACCAGTAATCGTGATTTAAAAGAAGCCGTGTCTGAAAATCAGTTTAGAGAAGATTTATATTACAGGCTTAATGTTTTTCCACTAATGTGGCGACCATTGTGCCAACGCCCTGGCGATATTATTGTATTGGCTAAGCATTTAATTGAGCGCCATATAAGTAAAAGCAAAGAGCCCATGGCATATTTAGATAAAGCTGCTGAGCAAAAGTTATTGGCTCATGCGTGGCCTGGCAATGTGCGCGAACTTGATAACGTTATACAGCGTGCACTTATATTGCGAAGTGGCGATACAATAAACGAGCATGCTATTTTTATCGAAAACTTAGTATCTAATAACTTTGTTATGGAGCCATCATTGGCACCAGCGCAAACAGTATCGCCAACAGAATTAGCTCACGCAGATAAAGGCGTTGATAAAAGCACGCTAAGCTCTGCATATTATGATGAAAAATTGCATGCCGAGGATGAGCCTAAGCAAGGTTTACTAGCGGCAGATACCGGTAGCTATAAAGATGAGCTTAAAGACAAAGAGCATCGCATTATTTTAGAAACTCTTGCGCGTTGCCAAGGCAAGCGTAAAGACGTTGCCGAAACGTTGGGCATAAGCCCACGAACTTTACGTTATAAACTAGCGCAAATGCGCGATTTAGGTATTTCACTTCCTGCATAACCTCCTATAAACCCTAAGTTTGCAGTGCAAGCTTAGGGTTGTCAAAACTCTGACTAACACAAATTAAAGTTAACCTATTGTATTTTAATGATTAATTATTTGGCATGCTTTGTGCTTTATTACTTATAAGAGTTCACTGCGTGTCAGAGATAAATTATGAAAATTCAAAACAGTGCTGTATTTCAAGAAATGCAATCAATGGCTTTAGAAGCCGGCCGTAATAATCAAATAAATAAATTGCCGACTCAAGTTCAACCTACTTCTACTTCCCAGTTTGGCGACATGCTAAGTGATGCACTAAATTCAGTGCACGGATTACAACAAGATGCCGCTCAAAAAGTAACAGCAGTTGAGATGGGTGATCGAAGTGTATCGCTTGCTGAGGCGATGATTGCTTCTCAAAAATCGTCAGTTGCTTTTGAGGCTACAGTACAGGTTCGTAATAAACTTGTTGAAGCTTATAAAGAAATCATGAACATGCCTGTTTAATTAGGTAGTGGAGAATTATTGTGGCGCAATCTAACCAATCTACAGACCTAGCACTTGCTGGTGGCGGTATTGACCAAAGTGGTGGTGATGATCAACAAGAACAAAAGTCAGGCTACTTAAGTGCTTTAAATGGTGTTGATGTATTGCGCCAAGTAACATTGGTTATAGCATTGGCTATTTGTTTAGCTATCGCGATTTTTATTATTATTTGGGCTCGTCAGCCAGATATGCGCCCGTTAGGCAAAATGCAAACTGAAGAGCTTATTCAAACGCTCGACTTTTTAGATGCGCAACAAATTGAATATCAACTAGATGGCAACGTTGTGTCGGTTGATGAAAGCGAATACCAAAATATTAAATTGTTAATGACCCGCGAAGGGTTAGAGCAAGGGCCAGCATCTGGCTCTGATATAATTATGCAAGATATGGGCTTTGGTGTAAGCCAACGCTTAGAGCGCGAACGCCTAAAACATGGCCGTGAACAGCAATTAGCACGGACCATTGAAGAGCTTAATAATATTACTCGCGCTAAAGTATTGTTAGCCATTCCTAAAGAAAACGTATTTGCCCGCAGAGAGAAAAAACCATCCGCTACAGTTGTATTAACACTCAAACGTGGACGCTCACTTGACCGTGAAGAAGTAGACTCTGTTGTTGATATGATTGCTTCGGCAGTACAGGGTTTAGAGCCTATGCGAGTTACTGTTACCGATCAAAATGGTCGATTACTAAATTCAGGTTCGCAAAGCTCATTAGCAGCACGCTCTCGTAAAGAATACGATTTAGAACGTAAGCGCGAACAAGAGTACCTTGAAAAAATAGACAGTATTTTAATACCGGTTGTTGGGCTTGCAAACTATACAGCTCAAGTTGATTTGAGTATGGACTTTAGCTCGATTGAGGAAACTCAAAAGCGTTATAACCCAGACCTACCAGCGGTTAGAAGCGAAACCACATTTGAAGAAAATAACATTGGCGGCCTAGCTGTTGGTATTCCAGGTGCGCTTACAAATCAGCCACCGTTAAACTCGAACATTCCTGAGGTTGCGGGGCAAGGTGGTGCAGGCACAGCTACATCACCAACACGCAGCCACAAAGAGGCAACGCGTAATTATGAACTCGACACTACAATTTCTCATAAGCGCCAGCAAAGTGGTGTAATACGTAGAATAAGCGTATCAGTTGCTGTTGACTACATTGCTAAAGTGGGAGAAAACGGTGAAACAACCATGACTCCACGCTCGGTAGAGGCATTGTCAAATATCCGTCGCTTACTACAAGGTGGTGTAGGTTTTGATATGCAACGTGGTGATGCACTTGAAGTAGTGACAGTGCCGTTTGTACGTGAAGAAACAAATTTAGCAATAGAAGTGCCACTGTGGGAACAAGACTGGTTTATGAAAATAGCCCGCCTTGTATTAGGCGCCTTAGTTATCATTGTATTGATAATGGCAGTAGTAAAACCAATGCTTAAACGCTTAATTTACCCAGACGATACACTAGAAGAATACGACGAAGATGCATTAAGTTCAGGCGTAGATATTGGCGACAATACACTTGATATGCTAAATAAAGACTTTGATTCTGCTTCGGTTGGTTTCTCAAGTGATGGTACACTGCAGTTACCGGATTTACATGGCGACGAAGATTTACTTAAAGCAATTCGTGCCCTTGTAGCTAACGAACCAGAACTATCATCACAAGTAGTCAAAGCGTGGTTAACAGAAGATGACTGATCAAGAACAAAAACAACTCCCGCCAGCCTTTGATGTTGATAAGCTAGATGGGGTAGATAAAGCCGCTATATTACTTTTGAGTTTATCAGAAGAAGATGCCGCGCAAATCCTTAAACACTTAGAGCCTAAACAGGTACAAAAAGTGGGTATGGCTATGGCTGGGTTACAGGACTTATCACAAGCTAAGATTAGCGCTGTACACAACTTGTTTATAGAACAAATTCAAAGCTTTAGTACCATTGGTTTTCAGTCAGAAGATTTTATTAAAAAAGCGCTTACTGCAGCACTTGGTGAAGACAAAGCCGCTAGCCTTATTGACCAAATTGTTATGGGCTCAGGCGCTAAAGGCTTGGATTCATTAAAATGGATGGACTCTAAGCAGGTAGCAAACATTATTCGTAATGAGCATCCACAAATTCAAACCATTGTATTATCGTACTTAGAGCCAGAGCAGTCAGCTGAGATTATTGCTCAGTTCCCTGAAAAAGTGCGCTTAGATTTAACCATGCGTATTGCAAACCTTGAAGAAGTTCAGCCAGCAGCACTGCAAGAGCTAAACGAAATCATGGAAAAACAATTTGCCGGCCAAGCAGGTGCACAAGCCGCTAAAATGGGTGGCTTAAAAGCTGCTGCAGATATTATGAACTACCTAGATACTAATGTAGAAGGGCAGTTAATGGACTCTATTCGTGAACATGACGAAGAGATGTCGCAGCAAATTCAAGACTTAATGTTTGTGTTTGAAAACTTAATGGATGTTGAAGACCGTGGTATTCAAGCAATCCTACGAGAAGTACAACAAGACGTATTAATGAAAGCAATTAAGGGCACCGACGATGCCCTTAAAGATAAAATACTGGGCAATATGTCTAAGCGTGCAGCCGAAATGCTTGCTGATGATTTAGAGGCTATGGCCCCTGTGCGTATAAGCGAAGTAGAAGCGGCGCAAAAAGAGATTTTATCAACAGCGCGTCGTTTATCTGACTCAGGTGAAATTCAGCTCGGCGGCGGCGGTGGCGAGGAGTTCCTGTAAACCATGAGCAAACTCAAAGGACGCACACTTCGAGCTGATGAAGCAGATGAATTATTAAAAAACTGGGCTATTCCAGATGTAGCACCAGATGAGAGCAGCTTTGGCAATCGCTCTACAGCTTATGGCACTCCACTTAGTGAGCTGTACAAAAAAGAATTAGCCGAAGAAATGCCTATTGATGAGCCGCAAGAACCAGAACTTCCTGCCCTTACGATGGTTGAGCTTGAACGCATTAGACAAGACGCGTACGAAGAAGGCCTTAAACAAGGTCATGAGCAAGGCTATATAGACGGTTTTGAAAAAGGCGTTGGTGAAGGTAAAGAAGCTGGCTACAAAGAAGGCTTAGAGCAAGGTAAAACACAAGGCCTTGAAGACGTAAAACCATTAATTGAAGAGCAGTTAACAAGTTTAAAAGCTATTTTAGAAGGGTTAACTGCACCGCTAGATAAAGTGGACGAACAAGCTGAAAAGCAATTAGTACAACTTGCTAGCATGTTAGCGGAAGCTGTTATTTATCAAGAAGTAAAAACATCGCCAGATGTGATTTTACATACGTTAAAGCAAAGTATTGATTCACTTAATGCGGAACAAGAAAAAGTACGAATACATTTAAATCCCGAAGATTTAGAACTCATAAAAGAGAGCTACGGCGAACAAACCATTATTGATAATAACTGGCAATTAATGGCAGAGCCCACTCTTGAGCGCGGTGGCTGTGAAGTTAAAACAGCGCAATCGTCACTCGATATGACTCTTAAAACACGTGTCAAAGAAACGTTGGATAGTTTTTTGCATAATAGTGGTATCTAACTACTTTATTGGCGTGTTATGTCAACTCAACGTGCACCTTTAAGCGAACGCTTATCTCAGTATCAACAACATATTAAAACCCCAGCGCCTGCTGTGGCCGGTATTTTAACGCGTGTTGTTGGCCTTACGCTTGAGGCTAGAGGTTTACGTGCACCCGTTGGTAGCCAATGTAAAATAGAAACCATGAACGGCTTTGTAGACGCCGAAATAGTCGGTTTTAACGATCAAACTTTGTACTTAATGCCTAACGACCACATTTCTGGTGTACTTCCTGGTGCACGTGTTATTCCCCAAGTTAATAACTTAGGTTTGCCTGTAGGGATGAGCTTATTGGGACGCGTGGTAGATGGCTTAGGTCGACCGCTAGATGGCCTTGGTAAAATTAATGCTGAGCATCATTTAAAGTTTGCGCAAAACACTATAAACCCGCTATCAAGAAGACCAATCACTAAGCCTATGGATGTAGGTGTGCGTGCTATTAACTCAGTTATCACAGTAGGGCAAGGCCAGCGTATGGGCTTGTTTGCAGGCTCTGGTGTGGGTAAATCAGTACTTCTCGGTATGATGACCCGAGGTAGCGAAGCTGATGTCATTGTTGTTGGCTTAGTGGGGGAGCGTGGCCGCGAAGTAAAAGAATTTATTGAAGAAATACTCGGTGTAGAAGGGCGCAAACGTTCAGTAGTTGTTGCAGCGCCAGCTGATTCATCACCGCTTATGCGTTTAAAAGGCTGTGAGAGCGCCGTAACTATTGCAGAGTATTTTAGAGATCAGGGTTTAAACGTATTATTGTTACTCGATTCGGTAACACGTTACGCAATGGCGCAACGTGAAATTGCACTTGCTGTTGGCGAGCCGCCCGCTACAAAGGGTTATCCGCCTTCGGTGTTTGCTAAATTACCTGCGCTGGTGGAGCGTGCTGGTAATGGCGGTGAAGGGCAAGGTTCAATTACTGGCTTTTTTACGGTGTTGAGTGAAGGCGATGATATGCAAGACCCTATTGCTGATGCAGCGCGAGCTATATTAGATGGCCACATTGTACTATCGCGTGATTTAGCTGACAGTGGGCACTATCCCGCTATAGATATAGAAAAGTCGATTTCGCGTGTTATGCCTCAAGTTGTTTCTGAGCCGCATATGCAACAAGCCCGAGTGCTTAAACAAGTGTATTCAATGTATCAACAAAACAAAGACATGATTACCTTAGGCGCTTATCAAAAAGGGACCGATCAAATGCTCGACCAAGCTATAAATATGATGCCAAGAGTGAATGCATTTTTACAACAAGGTATGCGAGATATCATTAGTTACGATGATGGTCTGCAAGGTCTTGCTCAGTTACTAGGACAAGCATAATGGCTAAAAACAAGCTCGATTTATTGCTCAAAATTGAAAATGATAAAGAAGAAAATTTGCGCATGAGTTACTTACAAGCCAATCAAAACTTGCAAGCAAATCAACAAAAACTACAAGGTTTAAACAATTTTAGACTTGAATACTCTCAGCAGTTACACCTAAAAGGTAAGTCGGGTTTATCTAGTGCAGGGTTTGGTCAGTACCATGCTTTTATAGCTAAAATTGAAGAAGCAATTCGCCAACAAGCAAGTACCGTAAATACCGCTAAGCAAGTTGTTACTCAACGTAAAACTCTATGGCTTAAGCAGCAAATTAAAGCTAAAGCAGTTGCCAAATTAATCGAAAATCAAAAACTCAAAGCAAATGCGTTAATGGCAAAAAATGAGCAAAAAATGTTAGATGAATTTTCAGCTAATCAGTTTTTTCAACGTCGTAAAGCTTTGTAATTCAGGCACGTTAATTGCTTTATTACTTAGTGGAATTCAACTTTTGGCGGTATGCGGTGGCATATTGCCGTAATGGTATTAGGTGATTTATGGCGATGAATAACATTTCGTTTTTAGTTTCTTCTGAAAAAGACTCACTGTTAGCTTTTAAAGACAATAGCTTAGCTAATGGAGAAGAAAATTTAGGCGATGAATTTTTAAGTCAACTAAACGAAGCGCATAACTCTATGGAGCCTTTGCTTAAAGGCAATAAAAATCCCAATGCCGAAAACTCTATTGCCATACCTAAGCATAAACAGCCAGAAGAAAATGAAAATCTGAGCGTAAAGCTAGATGAAGTAACAACAGATGAAGTTACTTTTGTGTCTGTTGAGATGCTTGATCAAATTAATTCAGCACAAGCAATGAGCACTTCGGTCAATAAGCCGTTCGATGCAACTAACAGTTTAGAATCAGAAAATGCAGAGCTAGAAGCTACACAAGCAGAGAATACCAAAATAGAGAATACAGAAATAGAGAATACACAATTACAAAGCACACCAATAATTGCATCCACTAATACAAGTGATGAAGTATCGGCTAAAGAAGCGAATACAGCCAGTGTAGTGCAAAATCCAATTGCCACTAATGTAGACTCTAAAACGGCTAAATTAACTGATTCAAAAAGCGATAACTTTAGCTCACTACCTTTGAATTCGTTACCATTAAATGAAGGCAAACATCGTAAAAGTGGTGTTGCTGAAGCTATTGAAGGGCCATTAAATTCTATAAATAAAAAGCCCGATGACAGCATTGGCCCTATATTAGAAAAACCTGAAGTTGCATCAATGAGTTTTAAAGAGCAGCTAGGACAAAATAAGTCTGCTGATGAAAATAATATAGTTTTGCCAACACTCACCGACAAAGCGGGCGTTACTCAGTCTTCTTTAGCCGCAACTGAAGCTGATAATAATGCAGCAATAGATACGTTAATGACTAAAGATGCAAGCTTAATTAAAGCTAATGATGTTATTGCTAGTTTAACGCCTGAGCAGCGCTCACAACTTAACGCGCAAGTTAAGGTATTAGAAAATACTGATTCAACCAGTAACGCAACTAGTAGCACTTCAAATCTTAAGCAAATGCTTGCGCAATTTATTACTGATAACGAAAAAACGCAGAGCACGAGCACAAAACAATCTTTTAGCGCAGAAATCAATTCACTTAATACAACTGAAAAACAAAGCTTATTAACGCAGTTAAACGCTTATATTAAAACAGAGCAGCCTAAAGGCGAGCAATTGGCAGTGCTTAAGCAAACAGTTAATGAATTAAAAGCTTCAATTGAAATAGGACTTGCCGATACCGCTAAGACAGACTCAAAAACGTTTGTAGCGTCAGAGACTCCTAACACAGTATATAATCCACAAAAGTTAAGCTTAAAGACATCGACAAACGAAGGGGCTGATTTAAATAAAGCCGTAACAACCTCAACTAAGGGTGATGATTTATTAAAATCACTTGAAGAATTACAAAAAGATGGCCTTAAAAAAATAACTGCAGAACAAACTCCTGTACGCGTGGCACAAGTATTTACGCAAATTACAGCTGCTTTAAATACTCAGCAAACGAGCACATTAAGCCAATACGACTCATTAAGTTACGAGCAGAGCTTACTTGATACCCAAATAATACAAACTCAACAATTACAAAGTACATCGCAAGTTAAGCAAGTAAGTATTGATCCTGGTGTAATGCAGGCAATTAATATTGTTAAAAGTGATGCAGCTAAATTACTGCAAGAGCGCGTTAGCTCAATGTTGAGCATTAATAACAAAGAAGCAGAAATTCGCCTAGATCCTCCTGAAATGGGCAGTATGCAAATACGTATTCGTAGCGATGCAGAACAAGCACATATAAACTTTGTAGTACAAAACCAGCAAGCCAAAGAAGCACTTGAACAATCAATGCCGCGCTTACGTGAAATGTTAGCGCAACAAGGGTTAGAGCTTGGTGAAAGTACTATTTCTTATGGGCAATCAGGTGGTGAAACTGCCGAGCAAAGTGAGAGTGGACCCCAAGGTAATATGGCTAATAATAAGTCAGTTAATGATGAAAACGACGAGCAAGCAAATAACACTGCACAAAGTTCTCGACAACAAACTTCATCATCAATAGATTACTATGCCTAAGTGCTGCTATTATAATAACTAAAACAAGCAAGTACCTTTGCGATTAAAGGAATCATGATGGCTGAAGAAACAAGTTTAGAAATTGAAGAAACCGGTAAAAGCAAAAAGAAACTAATAATAATCATAGTAGCTGTACTACTTATCGTAGGCGGTGCTGCAGGTTACTTTTTTATGTCGGGTTCGGATGCGCCAGTTGAAACCTTAGATGAAGAGACTGCGATGTCAGCAGATGCTCCTTCTGCTGCTGTTGGTGATTCAGCTGAAATAGGCAGTGCTTTATATGTGTCAATGCCACGCCCATTTGTATTTAACGTTCCCGGTTCAAGTCGCGACAGAATTGTGCAAATTAAAGTACAGTTATTAGTACGTGGCGAAGTAAATGAAGAAACAGCCAAAAAACACATTCCACTAATAGAAGGGACGCTACTCAGCGTGTTTTCTACTACAACTGCTGATGAGTTAAGTACGAGCTCTGGTAAAGAAACACTTCGTTTTTCTGCACTTGAAAAGGTACAAAAAGCCTTAATGGATGTTGAAGGCAGCAAAGTAATTGAGCGGGTATTGTTTACCGGCTTTGTGATGCAATAAGGGGTTAGCGTGAGCGATTTATTATCCCAAGACGAAATTGATGCGCTATTACATGGCGTTGATGACGTTGAAGAGGAAGATATACACGAAGGTGAAGATGGCGGGGGAAGTACGCTTCAGTACGATTTTTCTTCGCAAGATCGGATCGTGCGTGGTCGTATGCCGACGCTGGAAATTGTTAATGAACGCTTTGCTCGTCATATGCGAATTAGCCTATTTAACATGATGCGCCGCACCGCAGAGGTGTCTATTAACGGCGTGCAAATGATTAAGTTTGGCGAGTATATTCATACTTTATTTGTTCCAACCAGCTTAAATATGGTGCGTTTTAGACCTTTAAAAGGCACTGGCCTGATTACCATGGAAGCACGACTTGTGTTTATTTTGGTAGATAACTTTTTTGGTGGTGACGGGCGTTATCATGCAAAAATAGAAGGCCGAGAATTTACCCCAACAGAGCGCCGAATTGTACAAATGCTCCTTAAAATAATCTTTGAAGATTATAAAGAAGCTTGGGCACCGGTTATGGATGTATCGTTTGAATATCTCGATTCTGAAGTAAACCCAGCTATGGCTAATATTGTAAGCCCAACTGAGGTTGTGGTTATTAGTTCTTTCCATATTGAGCTCGATGGTGGCGGTGGCGATTTTCATATAGCACTTCCGTATTCAATGCTTGAGCCAATTCGAGAGCTGTTAGATGCGGGTGTTCAGTCTGATACTGAAGATACTGATTTGCGTTGGAGCAAAGCGCTTCGCGATGAAATAATGGATGTAGAGGTTGAAATATCAACTCAGTTGCTTGAAGTTGATTTAACCTTAAAACAAATTATGGAACTCAAAGCCGGTGATATTATTCCGGTTGAAATGCCTGAGCATATAACCGTATTTGTTGAAGAACTCCCTACATTTAGAGCCAAAATGGGTCGCTCTCGCGATAATGTTGCGCTTCAAATTAGTGAAAAAATTAAACGACCTGATTCAGTTAAATCTGAGCTGCATGTATTTACCAAAGGCGGCAAGAAAATTGACTCAGATGCAGAATTAGCAGAACTAGAAGATGATTTACACCTCTCTGACGGTGTAGACTTAGACTGGTAATTGATTAAAAGGTTAAAAGTATGAGCGATGATCAAGACACAATGGATGAATGGGCAGCAGCATTAGCAGAAGCCGAAGCTCCAGATGATAGTAGCGAAGCACATGTTGCAGAGCTTGATGAGTTAAGTGATTCAAAACACGAAATGAGTGGCGATGAAAAACGAAAACTCGACACTATTTTAGATATCCCCGTTACTATTTCAATGGAAGTAGGACGCTCTAAAATTAATATTCGTAACTTATTGCAACTTAACCAAGGCTCTGTTGTTGAGCTTGACCGTGTTGCGGGCGAGCCGCTAGACGTGCTAGTTAATGGTACTTTGATAGCCCATGGTGAAGTAGTTGTAGTAAACGACAAGTTTGGTATTCGCTTAACTGACGTGATAAGCCAAGTAGAGCGGATCAAAAAACTACGATGAGCTTATTAGTTGCTTTAACGAGTTCCGTTTTTTCAAAAGCAGATGTGGCAACACCCACTGGAGATATACTCTCTATGGTGCTGTCGCTTGTAATGGTGCTAGTACTAATTATTGTGCTGGCATTTTTTGTTAAAAAGCTTAATCCAAATTTAGCAAACAGCGATGAATTTAAAGTAGTCAGAAGTCTACCTTTGGGTTCTCGCGAGCGTTTAATGGTTGTTGAGATAGATAATGCTCAGCATTTACTTGGTGTAACTCCCCACAGTATTAATTACTTACACAAGTTAGAAACTCCATTAAGTGAAAAAGAACTACCTGAACTCGCTAAACGATTTGGTAAACTTTTAAACCCGCAATCAAACCAAAATAAAAAGAATTAAACCTATGACAAAGTGGCTGCTTATTATTTTTGCCATGGTGTTTGTACCAAATGTAAGCGCAGAAGGAATTGATGCGCTTACTATTACAACAAACGCTGATGGCACACAAGATTACTCAGTAACGTTACAAGTTTTAGCAATTATGACGGCGCTGAGTTTTATACCGGCTGCCATAATTATGATGACCTCCTTTACACGAATAATTGTTGTACTCGCCATTTTGCGCCAAGCGATTGGTTTGCAGCAAACACCGTCGAACCAAGTGTTATTAGGGATGTCGCTTTTTCTAAGTATTTTTATAATGTCGCCTATTTATCAGCAGGTAAACGAGCGAGCTATAGAACCTTACTTAAATGAGCAGGTTACTTCAGTACAAGCTTTAGAGCTGGCTAAAGAGCCAATGAAAGCCTTTATGCTTTCTCAAGTGCGTCTCAAAGACTTAGAAACGTTTGCTAAAATTGCAGGTTACGATCAGCTAGATTCGCCACAAGATACACCGTTAATAGTGCTTATACCCGCCTTTGTAACCAGTGAATTGCAAACCGCATTTATAATAGGGTTTATGTTTTTTATCCCATTTTTAATTGTTGATTTAGTGGTCGCCTCAGTATTAATGGCGATGGGGATGATGATGCTTTCACCCATGATTGTGTCCTTACCGTTTAAAATTATGTTATTTGTACTTGTAGACGGCTGGAGCTTAGTGATGGGTACCTTAGCCAAAAGCTTTGGTTTAGGGACTTAGTATGCAAAGCATTAACATGACCCAACAATAGGAGTACAACATGGAACCGGAAATTTTTGTTGATATCCTAAGTGACGCTCTTTTTTTAGTTATTAAGCTTGTGTCTGCAATTGTAGTCCCAGGCTTAATTATTGGTTTAGTTGTGGCTGTGTTTCAGGCCGCAACGTCTATCAATGAACAAACATTGAGCTTTTTACCTCGTTTATTAATTACCATTAGTGCGCTTATTGTGGGTGGGCATTGGCTTACTCAAGAGCTAATGGACTTTTTTACTCGCCTAGTATTACTTATTCCTGAAATTGCAGGTTAAACGTGGAATACCCCTTTGCTGTCGTTATTCAATGGTTGAGCGATTTTTTGTTGCCGCTGGTACGCATTAGCTCAATGATTATGATTATGGCTGGTTTGGGGGCTAAAAATGTTCCTACACGTATAAAAATGGGTTTATCGGTTGTTGTAACTTTTGTTGTAGTTCCTGTTCTGCCGCCAGCTACATTCACTAATTTATTTTCGTTTGAGATGATTTTAGTCGTTATTCAACAAATGCTGATTGGTGTTGCTATTGGTTTTGCATCTATACTTTTATTAAATACCTTTGTGTTAGCAGGGCAAATACTCGCGATGCAAACCGGTTTAGGTTTTGCTTCGGTTATTGACCCTTCTAATGGCGCGAGTGTGCCTGCTGTGGGCCAGTTTTTCCTTATTTTGGCCACCCTATTATTTTTTGCTTTTAACGGTCATTTAATGATGATTCAAATGGTGGTGCATAGTTTTCAAGTGCTACCCATTGATGGCACATGGTGGTCTGTAGATCATTACTGGGACATAGTGACCTGGGGTGGCTGGATGTTTACTACAGCACTTGTACTCTCACTTGCGCCGCTTACCGCGATGCTCGTTATTAATATGTCGTTTGGTATTATGACGCGTGCAGCACCGCAATTAAATATTTTCTCTATTGGTTTTCCGTTTACCTTGGTAGCGGGACTTATTATTATTTGGGCGACACTAGGTAACTTTGTTACTCAGTTTGAGTTTCAATGGTTAAAAATGGTTGAGCTAATGTGTACTTTAGTTGGTTGCTCACCTTAGGAGAAAGTCATGTCTGAAGACTCAGGACAAGAAAAAACAGAAGAACCCACATCCAAAAAACTTGAAGAATCTAAAAAGAAAGGCCAAATAGCGCGCTCAAAAGAGCTAGGCACCATGTTTGTACTTATTTTTTCGGCTATATCGCTTTTGATGTATGGGCCAGAAATTGGCAAAGGTTTATACAATGTAATGGGCCGAACCCTTAGCTTAAATCGCAACGAAGCCTTTGATACCACTAAAATGTTTGCCGTATGGGGAGAGGTTGCAGACGCTTTAATGTTTCCTATGGCTATGTTTGTATTAATTATAGTTTTGGCTGCATTTATTGGTAATACGTTATTAGGTGGTTTTAATTTTAGCTGGGAAGCCGCTGCACCTAAAGCAAGTAAAATGTCGCCAATGAAAGGCTTTAAACGTATGTTTGGCCCGCAAGCGGCTATTGAGCTTGTAAAGTCACTTTTAAAATTTGGTTTGGTTGCAAGTTTTGCTATATTTTTAATTAATACCTATTTTGATGAAATACTGCATTTAAGTTTAGAAAGTGCACCAGGTAATATTATCCATGCCTTAGAGATTTTAGGCTGGATGTTTTTAGGCCTTTCATGCACTTTAATTATTATTGCGGCTATTGATGCACCATTTCAAAGTTATAACCATAACAAACAACTTAAAATGACAATGCAAGAGATTAAAGATGAGTATAAAAACTCTGAAGGTGACCCACAAATAAAAGCGCGTATTAGGCAAACACAAAGGCAAATGTCGCAAAATCGTATGATGCAAGATGTCCCTGACGCTGATGTTATTGTTACCAACCCAACTCACTACTCAGTAGCATTAAAATACGATACAGAGCGCGCAGGAGCGCCAATAGTGCTTGCTAAGGGTATCGATGAAATGGCGATGCAAATTAGAAAAGTAGCAATAGGGAATGAAGTACCTATTTTAGAATCCCCTATGTTGACCCGAGCGCTTTATCATACGGCTGAAGTAGGAGAGCAAATACCCGATCAGCTATTTACTGCAGTAGCGCAAGTTTTAGCGTATGTATTTCAGCTTAAGCGCTTTAATAAAGGGCGCGGTAAACGTCCAACTAAGCTCAATAACAAGCTCCCAATCCCCGATGCCTACAAGTATTAAACCGTTAACTTAGTAACTTGGAATAGTTATTGCTAATTCTACGTAGTGTCAATTTTTTGAAATTGTAGAATTATGAGTTTTAAAGCGGTATTACAACAACTTAACAGAGACAAAAAAGACTATGCCAAAGGGGTAGGTACTCCTTTGCTTGTGCTTGCAGCCTTGGGAATGGTGATCTTACCGTTACCGCCATTTTTACTCGATATCCTTTTCTCGTTTAATATTGCCCTCGCATTAGTGGTTTTACTCGTGACTGTTTACACGATGAAGCCGGTTGAGTTTGGTATATTCCCCTCTGTATTACTAATCGCTACGATTATGCGTTTAGCGCTTAACGTTGCCAGCACTCGAGTTGTATTACTTGAAGGTCATAATGGTGGTGATTCTGCCGGTAAAGTAATTGAAGCGTTTGGCTCAGTTGTTATTGGTGGTAACTACGCAGTTGGTTTGGTCGTATTTTTAATCCTTATTATTATTAACTTTGTGGTAATTACCAAAGGTGCTGGGCGTATTTCTGAGGTATCTGCACGTTTCACCCTTGATGCAATGCCGGGTAAACAAATGGCAATCGACGCCGATTTAAACGCTGGTTTTATCAGTGCTGAGCAAGCGCGTGACCGCCGCGAGGAAGTAACTCGCGAAGCCGATTTTTACGGCTCAATGGATGGTGCGAGTAAATTTGTAAAAGGCGATGCCATTGCAGGTATTGTTATATTAATCATCAATATTGTTGGTGGTTTATTTGTCGGTATGATTCAACATAATTTGAGTTTTGGCAACGCAATGGAAGTATATACATTACTTACCATTGGTGATGGCTTAGTTGCTCAACTCCCTTCTTTACTGCTTTCAATTGGTACCGCGATTGTTGTAACACGTCAAAATGAGTCGCTCAATATGGGTGATCAATTTAAGAAACAACTAGGTAACGAAAAATCACTCTTTATTGCTTCAGGTATTTTGATCATCATGGGTTTAGTGCCTGGTATGCCGCATTTTGCTTTTTTAAGTTTAGGTGCGTTATTGGGTTATTTAGCTTACTACACACAGCAAACTAAGTTAAAAGCCGCTGCAGCAGAAGCCGAAGAAGCCGCCAGTGGCGGAAGCGCTGCAACAGGTATTGCCAATAAACAAGAGCAAAAAGAACTTGGTTGGGATGATGTTCAGCAGGTTGACGTAATTGGCCTAGAAGTAGGTTACAGATTAATTCCGTTGGTAGATCAATCTCAAGGTGGTGAGCTACTTAATCGTATTAAAGGTGTACGTAAAAAGCTTTCTCAAGAACTTGGTTTTTTAGTACCACCTGTTCATATTCGCGATAATTTAGAGCTTGATCCAAATGCTTACAGAATAACGCTAATGGGTGTTTCAACCGGTGAAAGCGAACTTAAACATGGCGACGAGCTAGCGATTAACCCAGGGCAAGTATTTGGTCCTATTAAAGGGGTTGAAACTAAAGATCCTGCGTTTGGCCTTGATGCAGTATGGATCAAGCCTGATCAAAAAGATGAAGCGCAATCACTAGGTTATACCGTTGTAGATTCAGCCACGGTAGTCGCCACTCATATTAGCCAGTTATTAACTAACAGTGCGGCATTGCTACTAGGGCATGAAGAAGTTCAAAACCTGCTTGATATGCTTGCTAAAAGCCATCCTCGCTTAGTAGAAGGACTAGTACCTGATGTGTTGCCATTAACTGCAATTGTAAAAGTACTGCAAAATTTATTGAATGAAGGTGTAGCTATTCGCGATATGCGCTCAATTGTTCAAACCCTTGTTGAGTATGGTCCGCGTAGCCAAGACCCTGATGTATTAACGGCTGCAGTGCGTATTTCTCTGCGTAGGTTAATTGTTCAAGATGCGGTTGGTATGTCATCAGAAATCCCTGTCATAACCTTGGCACCTGAGTTGGAACAGATGTTGCATCAGTCATTACAAAATGCAGGCGATGAAGGTGCCGGTATTGAGCCTGGACTTGCAGAGCGACTTCAAGTGTCATTGACACAAGCGCATCAAAATCAAGAAATGGCCGGTGAACCTTCTATATTGCTAACGTCAGGAATGTTACGCACTGTGTTATCTCGTTTTGTTAAGTACACCATTCCAGGATTGAGAGTGATGTCTTATCAAGAGGTACCAGACGAAAGACAGATCAAGATTGTTAGCTCTGTAGGCCAACAATAAGATTTTAACAGGGGTTGAATCATGAAAATTAAACGTTTTTTTGCTAAAGATATGCGCACAGCACTTAAAGAAGTTAAAGATGAGTTAGGTGTTGATGCGGTTATTATGTCAAATAAGAAGCTGGCTAACGGTGTAGAAATTGTAGCGGCAGTTGATTATGACAAAGCAGCCCCTAAAGTAGCAGCGCAACCACAACGTACTGCAGAGCCGCGTGCTCAAGCACCACAGCAAAGTATGCATAATTTTGTAAAACCAGAGCCTCAGCGTGCCAAACCAGAGCCGCAGGCAAAAGTGGCTGACAGCCTACAGGCTTTGTTAGAGCGCCAATCACCGCGTCCTCGCTCCCCTGAACTTGCATCAATGTTTTCACAATCAGGTATTGATACTACAGATAACTATCAAGAACCAGTTATGGAACAGCGTACTAAAAATATGTTTGCTCCTGAAAATGCAGCGCCAGTTCGTCCACAAACTCAAGCGGATAGCTTAGGTTTTGATGATTTAGACAGCGACTTTGATGATTTAGATAGTCCAGTAACGGCTCGCCAACAAACACCCAATAATGAAAGCGAAGAAATGACAACAATGCGTGAAGAAATGAACGCAATTCGTCAATTACTTGAGCATCAAGTATCAGGCTTAATGCAGCAAGATATGGCGCGTCGCGATCCAACACGCGCTTGCATGGTTGACCGCTTAGTCGGTATGGGTATTGATAAAGAAGTAGCGCAACAAATGGCATGTTTTGTACCTGATGATGTATCTCGTAAGCAAGGCTGGAAAGCGTTGTTAACGATGGTCGAAGATCAAATGCAAACAACCAATAATGAAATACTTCGCCAAGGTGGTGTATATGCGTTAGTGGGTCCAACAGGTGTTGGTAAAACAACAACAGTTGCTAAGCTTGCAGCTTTAGGCGCACAAAAATATGGCGCTGATAAAGTGGCCTTAATAACCACTGATACATACAGAATTGGTGCTTATGAACAGCTTGCTACTTACGGCCGTATTATTGGTTGTGGTGTAAAGCAAGTTAAAGATGCTAATGAATTAGCTGAAGTTTTATATCATTTACGAAATAAACGTCTAGTATTAATTGATACAGCAGGTATGAGTCAGCGAGATTTACGTTTAACTGAGCAGTTAAACACGTTAATGCGTAACCAACGTGTGGATATTCGCAGCTACTTAGTACTAAGCGCGACGGCACAAATTAATGTATTACAAGAAACAGTACGTCACTTTAAAAAAGTACAGTTAAGTGGTTGTATTTTCACTAAGTTAGATGAATCATTAAGTTTGGGTGAGATTATTAGTATTGCGATTCAAAATCGCCTTCCAATAGGGTATCTTACTAACGGTCAACGAGTGCCAGAAGATATTCGTGTTGCAAATGCTGAAAAACTAGTGAAAAAGGCTGAGCAGTTATATTTAAAAAGAACAAAAGCACAACATTCAAGGCACCAAGCAGTGGCGCCAAGTACAGTAGGGATGTATGATTAACACAGTATTAGATCAAGCAAGCGGCCTGCGCAAAATGAGTCAAAACAATAACAACGGCGTAAAAGTTATCGCTGTAACCGGTGGTAAAGGTGGCGTGGGGAAAACAAATGTTTCTCTAAATACCGCTATTGCACTAGGGCAACAAGGTAATAGAGTATTAGTGCTGGATGCTGACCTAGGTTTAGCAAACTGTGATGTGATGCTTGGTTTACGTGTAGAGCGCAATTTATCACACGTTTTGTCAGGTGAATGTGAGCTTGACGAGATTTTAGTTGAAGGGCCTGCTGGTATTAAAATTGTACCTGCTACATCGGGCTCGCAAAGTATGGTTGAATTATCGCCATCTGAGCATGCCGGGCTAATTCGTGCATTTAGCGAATTGAATACCGAATTTGATATTTTAATTGTAGATACAGCCGCTGGTATTTCAGACATGGTGCTAAGCTTCTCACGAGCAGCACAAGATGTAATGGTTGTAGTGTGCGATGAACCAACATCAATAACCGATGCTTACGCACTTATTAAAGTATTAAGCCGCGAGCACGGTGTTTATAAGTTCAAAATTGTTGCCAATATGGTCCGCAGTATGCGTGAAGGCACTGAATTGTTTGCAAAACTATCTAAAGTTACCGATCGCTTTTTAGATGTTTCAATGGAGCTAGTAGCAACGGTTCCTTATGACGAAAATATGCGCAAAGCAACACGTCGCCAAAAGGTGATTGTTGAGCTCTTTCCAAGTTCGCCAGCCGCTCTCGCGTTTAAAGCGCTGGCGACAAAAGCAGTTAAATGGCCAATACCAAATCAACCATCTGGGCATTTAGAGTTTTTCATTGAGAAACTAGTAAACGGCTAATTATGACAACATTGGTGAATAGAGCTATGGGATATCAATCAACACAAAACTTAAATGTGATTGTTGAGAAACATGCATCACTTGTTAAAAAAGTGGCATGTCATCTAATTGCTCGATTACCACCTAGCGTTCAGCTTGATGATTTAATTCAATCAGGAATGATAGGTTTAATAGAAGCTTCAAAAAACTTTGATGCAACAAAAGGCGCAAGCTTTGAAACCTTCGCCGGTATTCGTATTCGCGGGGCTATGCTTGATGAAATGCGCCGTGGTGATTGGGCTCCTCGTTCAGTACACCGTAAAAGCCGACAAGTTGCAGAAGCAATTACTGGGCTCGAAAGCAGTCTGAATCGCGAACCAACAGATACAGAAGTTGCTGAAAAACTTGAAATTTCACTCAATGAGTACCATCATATTTTAAATGATGTTAATACCAGTAAAGTATTAGGTATAGAAGACCTTGGTGTAGATGAGGATGTTATTACTCCCGTAGGCCAAGATTTAGCGCTAGACAAACCTTTTAATAATGTTAAAAATGATCGGTTTAATGAGTCTTTGCTAAATGCAATAAAGTCATTACCAGAGCGTGATGCAATGGTACTTTCTTTATACTATAACGATGAAATGAATTTAAAAGAAATAGGACATATACTCGATGTAAGTGAATCGCGTGTAAGTCAGATACATGGTCAGGCGATGATTAAGCTTAAAGCTAAAATCAATGACTGGATAAACTAGTAGTAAGTAAACTAAGGTTAATACCTCACTGGGGGATGTTTTGGATAAAAACATGAAAATTCTTGTAGTTGATGATTTTTCAACGATGAGACGAATTATAAAAAACCTATTACGTGACTTAGGTTTCACTAACGTTCAAGAAGCTGATGACGGGTCTACAGCTCTGCCTATGTTACAAAATCAAGTATTTGATTTTGTGGTTACAGATTGGAATATGCCGGGAATGCAAGGTATTGACCTTCTAAGAGCAATTCGTGCAGATGATAAGTTAAAACATATCCCTGTATTGATGGTAACGGCAGAAGCTAAAAAAGAACAAATAATTGCTGCAGCGCAAGCTGGCGTTAATGGTTATATTGTTAAGCCATTTACGGCTGGAACATTAAAAACTAAATTAGAAAAAGTATTTGAACGCTTAGGCTAATGATGGGGGAGAGGCTTATGTCAGCACCAGCTGCGCCTCAAATAACGTTAGAACAAGCTCGTCAACTCGTCATTTATTTAGAAAACGATGAGCAAGATAAAGCTAATCAGTTGATTTTAGAGACAGCTTCGCAAGAGCAGTCTAAATTATTTGCTGAAGTTGGGAAGTTGACTCGTCAACTGCACGAAGCACTTAAAAGCTTTGAGCTTGATACTCGCTTAACTAACATAACGACAGATGCGATTCCAGATGCTAAAAAGCGGCTTAATTATGTTATAGAAATGACAGAAAATGCGGCTAATAAAACAATGGATGCTGTTGAGGCTAGTTTACCTATAGCTCAGCAACTTGCAGATGAAATATCTCATATCAAACCGACATGGGATCGTTTAATGAGCCGGGAGATTGAGCTTGGTGAGTTTAAACAACTTTGCCATAGTATCGATAAGTTTATGAATAACTCTCATCATAAAACGGATGAGCTTCAAAGCTTAATGACAAATGTACTAATGGCTCAAGACTATCAAGACTTAACAGGTCAAGTTATTCGCCGTGTTATAGAACTTGTTAGAGAAGTAGAAGAAAGCTTACTTCATCTTTTAACAGCGTTTGCTGAACAAGATGACAGTGACAACACAGCGAATAAAGTAGAACAACAAAAAATAAAAGAACCAGTTGCCACACAAACTTTAGCAGGTCCTGAAGGCCCTATTATTGATAAAGAATCGCGTAATGATGTTGTATCTGATCAAGATGAAGTCGATGATCTTTTATCAAGTTTGGGCTTCTAAGAGGAGAGTAACTGCATGTTTGAAGTCGATGAAGATATTTTACAAGACTTTCTTGTAGAGGCAGGAGAAATCCTAGAGCTTTTATCTGAACAGTTAGTTGAACTGGAAAATAATCCAGAAGATACCGAGTTACTAAATGCCATATTTAGAGGCTTTCACACTGTAAAAGGTGGTGCAGGCTTTTTAGCTATGACAGAACTTGTTGATGCTTGCCACGGCGCTGAAAACGTATTTGATTTACTACGTCAAGGCGTGCGAACGGTCAATTCAGAGTTAATGGATGTTATTTTACAAGCGCTCGACACCATTAATGAAATGTTCGCGACTATCCAAAATAGGGATAAGCCAGAACCAGCAGATCCTGAGTTACTTCAAACCCTCCACATTTTGGGCCTACCTCCAACAGAAGCCGAGCTTAACGGAGTCGCTTCAGAAACTGACGTTGAACAACCTCTTGATGAAGTAGTTGATACGCCAATAGCTGATGAGGAAGATCCATTTGCATTTGATGAAATGTTTAGCGGAACTCCTTCGGTTAGTGATGCTGAAATAAACGAAATCACTGAAGATGAATTTGAAAACTTACTTGATGAACTACACGGTAAAGGACAAGGTCCTGCAGTTGAAAAGCCAGTAGCAAGTAGTAGTGATTTTAATGGTGATATTACTGATGATGAATTTGACAGCTTATTAGACGAGTTACATGGAGTTGGCAGTTTTGGTGAGGTTGCGAGTAAAGCACCTGAGCAAAGTAGTGTAGTTAAAGCACCTGTAGAACCAGCTAAACCAGCGTCAAATACTGCTAATTCATCAGATGATGAAATTAGTGATGATGAATTTGAAGCGCTTCTTGATGAACTTCATGGTAAAGGCACTGCACCTAAATCAATAGAAAGCACTCCAGCTGTGAAACAGCCCAATATCCCAGCTAAACCAGCTGCAAAAGCGAGTGTGCCTGTAAAAAAACCAGAACCTGTAAAAGCACCCGCTTCTAAACCGGTAGAAAAACCGGTTGCTAAAGCAGCGCCAGCAACGCCCAAAAAATCAGCGCCACCAGCAGCAGAGACGACAGTTCGCGTAGATACAAAACGACTTGACCAAATTATGAATATGGTTGGTGAGTTAGTACTTGTGCGAAATCGTTTGGTTAGTTTAGCGACCAATTCAGACAGTGAAGCAATGGGTAAAGCAATCTCTAACTTAGATGTAGTGACTGCTGATATTCAAGGCGCGGTTATGCAAACGCGAATGCAACCAATTAAAAAGGTATTTGGTCGTTTCCCTCGCGTAGTACGCGATTTAGCACGCAGCTTAAACAAAGACATTGACTTACAACTTGTAGGTGAAGAAACCGATTTAGATAAAAACTTAGTGGAAGCACTAGCCGATCCGCTTGTGCATTTAGTTCGAAACTCAGTTGACCACGGTATTGAAATGCCAGCTGTTCGTGAGGCTGCCGGTAAGCCTAGAACAGGTAATGTTACTTTATCAGCGTCTCAGGAAGGCGACCATATTTTGTTGACCATTAAAGATGATGGCGCTGGTATGGATGCTGAGAAACTGAAAAAAATAGCAATTAGTAAAGGCGTGCTCGATCACGATCAAGCGAGTCGACTTTCTGACACTGAAGCATACAACCTAATTTTTGCACCTGGCTTTTCTACAAAAGAAGAGATATCTGATATTTCAGGTCGTGGTGTTGGAATGGATGTGGTGAAAACTAAAATCACCCAATTAAACGGCTCTGTAAGTATTCAATCTGAGTTAGGTGTAGGTACTATTTTAGAGATAAAAGTACCACTTACCTTAGCCATATTACCGACCTTAATGGTAATTGTTGGCGCACAAACATTTGCGTTACCACTTGCAGGTGTTAGTGAAATATTCAACTTAGATTTAACGAAAACAAATGTGGTTGATGGGCAATTAACAATTATTGTGCGTAAAAAGGCAATACCGTTATTCTACCTCGAGCACTGGTTAGTTAAAGGCTCAGATCGTTCACAGCGAAAAGCAAAAGGCCATGTAGTTATTGTGCAAATTGGTACGCAGCAAATTGGTTTTGTTGTTGACTCATTAATTGGCCAAGAAGAAGTAGTGATTAAGCCGCTTGATGCGTTACTTCAAGGAACACCAGGTATGGCGGGTGCTACAATAACTTCGGATGGTGGCATTGCACTGATTTTAGACGTTCCAAACATGTTAAAACATTACGCAGGCTAATAATAAAGTAGGTATATATTTAATATATACCTACGCATAAATTTAATAAGAGAGCTAAATGGCCGTTAAAGTTTTAGTTGTTGATGATTCAAGCTTTTTTCGCCGCAGGGTAAGCGAAATTCTTGAGCAAGATAGCGACATACAAGTTATAGGCTTTGCTGTGAATGGCAGAGAAGCTGTTGAAAAAGCAGCTCAGCTACGTCCAGATATGATCACTATGGATGTCGAAATGCCTGTGCTTGATGGTATTAGCGCAGTTAAAGAGATAATGGCGAGTAATCCAACGCCTATCTTAATGTTTTCATCACTAACACGTGATGGCGCAACAGCAACGTTTGATGCGCTAGATGCTGGAGCAATGGATTTTTTACCGAAAAAATTTGAAGACATCGCTCGCAATAATGAAGACGCTATAAAGCTTTTACAAAATAAAGTGAAAGATATAGGGCGAAGACGTTTACCGCGAACGTTTAAGGCTGCAACACCACCTAAGCCAGTAATATCAACTAAACCGATAACAAGCTCACTTTCGCAAAGAACAAACACACTAACGCCTTCGATAAAACAACCCGATAGAAGCTTTCAAAGAGCAGCCCCTACAACATCGTCAGGTTCAAATATTGCCTCAATGCGAGCAAGTGGAAAGCAATACCAGCTTGTGGCTATTGGCACTTCTACAGGTGGCCCTGTTGCACTACAAACTATACTGACTCAATTGCCAGCTAATTTCCCTCACCCTATTTTACTTATTCAGCATATGCCTGCGGCTTTTACACCTGCTTTCGCAGCACGCTTAAATGGTCTGTGCCAAATAAAAGTGAAAGAAGCGCAACAAGGTGACCGCTTACAACCAGGAACGGCTTATCTAGCGCCTGGCGGACAGCAGATGATGGTAGAAGGGCGTGGTGCAAATAGAACACTGCGCGTATTTGAAGATCATAGCGAGAGAATAAGTTATAAACCGAGTGTAGATGTAACGTTTGCCAGTGCAGCAAAAACGTATCAAGGCGATGTGCTTGCTATTGTTTTAACAGGCATGGGCGCTGATGGACGTGACGGTGCAAGAATGTTAAAGCAAACGGGTGCAACTATTTGGGCACAGGATGAGAAAAGCTGTGTTGTTTATGGAATGCCTCAAGCCATTGCTAATGCGGGGCTTTCGAGTGAAAGCTTAGCATTAAGCGATGTTGCAGCACGTATCAAGAGAGAGGTAGGTTGTGGATAAACTCTCAATATTTGGACTATTTGTAGCACTGGGTGCAATAGGTCTAGGTTACTCTTTAGAAGGCGGCGTTGTTTCTGCTTTATTTAATGGTCCTGCCCTTATTATTGTATTAGGCGGCACGCTTGGCGCTGTTATGTTACAAACATCAGCAAGTACCTTTAAAAAAATGCTAAATATGAGCTCTTGGGTTTTTGTTGCGCCACAATATGATATTGAAGATGCAATAGAGCAAGTTAAGCGATGGTCTCATAAGGCACGTCAAGAAGGTTACTTAGCGCTTGAAAACGAAGCGCTAGCTCACCCAGATGCATATGCAGCAAAAGGTTTAAGCTTGCTTGTAGATGGCTGCTCAGAGCAAAAAATACGTGACACGCTTGAAATTGATTTACTGCTAGAACGCGATCGTTTACTTGAAGCTGCGCGTGTTTATGAAGCGATGGGGGGCTACAGTCCTACCATTGGTATTTTAGGTGCTGTGCTTGGTTTAATACAGGCAATGTCGTTTATTACCGATCCACAAATGCTTGGTGCAGGCGTTGCAACGGCATTTATCGCGACCATTTATGGTGTTGGTTTAGCTAATTTATTGTTTTTACCTATGGCAAATAAGTTAAAACAGCGTGTAGAGCAAAAAATGCTTTACCATGAAATGCTTGCCGAAGGTGTGATTGCAATAAGCGTTGGCGAAAGCCCAGTAAATATAGAATTAAAGCTTGAAGCCTACCGTGTAGAGCGTCCTAATTTAGTGGACGAATAACATGCTACGCCGACGACTTCGTCACTCTGCTCCAAAAAATCAACATACAGAGCGTTGGCTTGTATCGTATGCCGATTACATGACCATTATGTTTGCTTTTTTTGTGGTGCTGTATGCGATAGCGATCAACAAAGAAGAACAATTTCAAATATTGTCAGACTCCCTTGAACACGTTTTTGATAAATCTGCCCGCCAGCACTCCCAGCAAGGTGAGGGCGTCAATGGTAATGGAATATTGACTGATAGAGTGACACCTGAACAAGAAGTTCTTTATGGTGAAAGTATTTTAAAAGAAGAACAAGGTCCAGAGTTACTCGATGGTCAAAGTGATACAAGTAACATACAACAGAAATATTTAGGTAAACCACTTGATAGCTTACTTACTAAACTGCAGTCAGCGCTCATTGATGAAATTCGTGATGGAGAAGCCAGTTTAGAGCTTAATCAAGATTGGCTGATTATAGAGCTAAGCTCAGGTATGTTATTTTCAAGTGGTAGCTCAGTTGCACACTCTAGGGCAAAGCAAGTCGTCAAAATTGTTAAAGATATTATTGCTCCAGTAGATAACTATATTAGGGTGCGTGGCTATACTGATGATGAAAGTATTCGCAATGAAATATTTCGCTCAAATTGGGAACTCTCGGTTGCTAGAGCAACATCTATTTTAGTAGAGTTGGAAGCATTAGGTATTAATTCTGCCAGAATGGCGATAGAAGGTTATGGTCAATATTCACCTTTTGTAAGTAACGATACAGAACAAGGGCGAGCAGAAAATCGTAAAGTTGTTATTGCACTTTCTAAGTATGGTTTACCGCCAATACAAGACATTAAAGGTGATGAACAGGCCGTCAAGCCAGTAGTGGCAGAGCCTGAAATTGAGCTCCCTTCAGATGACGATACAATAAAAATAATTCGTTTGCCTCATGGTGGTATTCGCATAACAACGCGCAATGAACAGTAATTAGGATGTAATGTGAAGATTTGGACTGTCGCAAATCAAAAAGGTGGTGTTGGTAAAACAACAACAGCAGTGAGCCTTGCTGGTATTTTAGCTTTGCAGGGTAAGCGTGTGTTGCTTATTGATACAGACCCTCATGCATCACTCACTTATTACTTTGGCATTGACTCAGAAGATTTGGAAGTCAGCGTATATGATATTTTTGCGCGTGGCACGAGCATGCAAAGTGAAGAGATACTTCAAGCTTTATGCCCATCAACACTTGAAAACCTAGATATTTTACCCGCAACAATGGCGATAGCCACGCTTGATAGAAGCATGGGTAATAAAACAGGTATGGGATTAATACTAAAAAAAGCGCTTGCAAAAATCAGTGAACATTACGATTATGCCATTTTAGATTGCCCCCCAGTTTTAGGAGTGTTAATGGTTAATGCGCTTGCAGCAAGTGAGCGAATTTTAGTGCCAGTGCAAACGGAATTTTTAGCACTGAAAGGGCTTGATAGAATGATGCGCACTATGGAATTAATGCAAACCTCTCAAGCGAAAGATTATCAATATACTATAATCCCTACTATGTATGATAAACGTACTAAAGCATCGTTAGAAGCATATAAAACACTGCAAAGTACGTATGGTGATAAAGTCTGGCCAGGTGTGATACCGGTAGATACTAAATTTAGAGATGCAAGCTTTGCGCAAAAAGTGCCTGTAGAGTATTGTCCTCGTTCGCGTGGTGTATACGCATATAAAGCACTGCTAGAATATTTAATTGAACAAGGTTAATGAATGAGTAAGCAATTATTTGCTAATGAAAAAGTAATGAAACAATACCTAGGGGCTTTGTTATGTGAAGACGAGCCTGTAGATAACCTTGAGCCAGTCGCAAAATTACTTGAGCAAATGCCACACGACTCGCAGCAAGAACATATTCATTTAAAACCAAAAGAACAGATAAAAGCGGCAGAAAAAATATTTGATCAAGACTTACTTAATTCTGAAATTAAGCCAATAGTTGAACCTATTTTTGAAGCCGAAAAAGTTAATAAAGCCATTGACGATGAAGTAATAGAGCCGATAAGTACGATTACAGAAGAACCAGAACCACAGATTATAACCACTAGCCAATCTGACTATTTTGATGGTGAATTTCAGGCATTATTTTTTGAAGTTGCTGGTTTAACATTGGCTGTGCCATTAAAAGCATTAGGCGGTATACATCAACTAGGTGAAGTAAATCATTTATTTGGTAAGCCAAAGTGGTTTAAAGGCGTTATGCTCAACAGAGAAGAAAAGCTTAATGTTGTTGATACTGCTCGTTGGGTAATGCCAGAAAAGTATGATGATAAATTAGAGGCGTCTTTAGATTATCAGTATTTAATTACCTTAGGTGATAGCCAGTGGGGCTTATTAGCTGAAAAGTTGATAAATAACATTACATTGAGTAAAGAAGATGTAAAATGGCGTACAAATAAAAGTAAGCGCCCATGGCTTGCTGGTGTTATAAAAGAAAAAATGTGTGCTTTAATAGATGTAGATAATTTAAATATATTATTAGAGAAAGGCTTAGATAGCCGTCAGTAGTAATGACCATTACGGGGTAATAGCATGAATCAAGATAAATTACTGTCAGCAAATAAAAACGCAGATAATAATGATGAAATTTTACAGTGGGTTACGTTTAAGCTAGAGGAAGAAACCTACGGCGTAAATGTAATGCAAGTACAAGAAATACTTCGTTATACAGAGATAGCCCCTGTACCAGGTGCACCTTCTTACGTTATTGGTATTATTAACTTACGCGGTAACGTTGTAACTGTTATTGATACTCGTGCACGTTTTGGTTTGTTAGCTGCTGATGCAACCGATAATTCTCGTATATTAATTATTGAAGCTGAAGAGCAAGTTATCGGCATTTTAGCCGACAGCGTATCTGAAGTCGTTTATTTACGCAGCTCTGAGATCGATAGTGCACCAAATGTTGGTACTGAAGAAAGTGCTAAGTTTATTCAAGGCGTTTGTAATCGTGATAATGAGCTACTGATTTTAGTCGATTTAAACAAGTTACTCAGCGATGATGAATGGGATGAGTTAAGCGATATATAAGCTTTACCAAATAAATTATGCTGTTACTTAGTATAGCTATATCAGCGTTAGCGGTAGGACTTATATCGCTTGCGCTAATAATTGCATTAAAAAACAAACAAGTGAATGAAGTTAATGCTGTATTACAGCAGCTTAAAGATAGCTCAGAGCAAACTCATATTTTGCGAAGTGAAATTTCAGAGCTTAGAACAGGGCTTTTAAGTATTGGTAAGCGAGTGCTTGAGGTTGAGCAACAAAATCAAGATTTAATACAACAACAAGCTGCGCAAAAATACGATGACCCTGATGCTAAAATTTACTCTCGTGCAGTAAAAATGGTTGAGTTAGGTGCGGACCTCGATGAGGTGATACGCGAATGCGAATTACCGCGAGCAGAAGCCGAATTACTATTTTCACTACATAAAAAAAAAGGCGCTTAGCGCCTTTTTAGTTATAAGCGTGTAAATAATCTCACGCTTTAATATTTAACTTACCTTGAAAGTCTTGCCAGCCTGGCGGAAATTGACCTCTTAATACATACGAAAACGCAATAAGCTCTGCAATTACATAATAAAGCTCTTTAGGGATTTCTTCCCCTAAGCTTAAATGCGACAACGTTTTAGCAAGCGCTGCATCTTCGTGGATCATAATTCCTTTTAATTTTGCCGCTGCAATTATTTCGTCAGCTAACTCACCAAACCCTTTTACGCTTACAGTGGGGGTGTTGCCAGCTTCGTATAAAAGCCCAATGGCTGACTTATTAATAGGTGTATCACTCATTACTAAACCTTAATATTAATAATTGCATGAGATTTATAAAATGCCTGATTATTTGCATCGCCTCGCTTTAAGTTGAGCTCTCCAACCTGTAAACCATGCTTAGCTAGTTTGGATCTTAAATTATCTAAGTGAGGGTGAGCAATTGCGCTTACTTCTTGGCTTGAGGCTAATAGCTGGCAATCGAGTGCTTTATCCATTAACTCAGCGGTAATCTGTAATTGCCCAATCTGTGCATAATCAAAGTTTAGCCTGACAAACCATACATTTTTATCTTCTAATTTATCTGCGCTTGGCTTTTTATATTGCCCCAATGTTATTTCTGTTTGGGCGGCCTCAGGCGGCAATTTCATTGGTAATAAAAATTGTGCAAGCGGGTTTGTGTCTGGTTGTTGACTTGGTGTTGAAACACTTACTTGGGTAAGTGTGTTTTTAACTTGTACGATTTCGCTAGCCAATGCTTGAACTTGAGCTTGCTGCAGTTGCTCAAGTATTTTTGCTCCCGCGTTTCCTGTTTTAAAAGTAGGTATGAGTACTTGTAAAAGTGCATCTAAGCCAGTTTGGTTATTAAAGCTTATCGGTGTTACTGAT
The DNA here is from genome assembly GCF_015864285.1 of Pseudoalteromonas sp. NZS100_1. Taxonomy (NCBI): domain Bacteria; kingdom Pseudomonadati; phylum Pseudomonadota; class Gammaproteobacteria; order Alteromonadales; family Pseudoalteromonadaceae; genus Pseudoalteromonas; species Pseudoalteromonas sp. NZS100_1. Next base: position 113,624 of record NZ_JADYXN010000001.1, on the reverse strand, counting down.
TGGCTAATTATAGGGGCTGCTAAAATACTCACTGCAACTTGTTCAAGTCCTTTAGTGAAGCTACTTTGTAGTGTATCACCCGTTAATTGAGATGGTTGTAAGGTGGCTAATACTTCACGCTGTATGGTCGCAGGGTTAACATTATTACTTGAGACCATGCGATTAAATGCTTGGTTAATTAAGCGAGTTAAATCGGGCGTGTCTTTTGTTGCTCTATTTGTAATGTCAGTAATTTGACTACTTAAAAGCTGTTTGTTACCAGCTAATCTATCCGTAGGGATTGTGGTATCAGGAAGCTTTAATAATGTGCTTAATAGCTTTGCTTCTATTGGTTGTAGCATTTGACTACGAGAGGCAATATTAGATAACGGCTCTGCTAATGGGAGAATGTTTTTAATCGTGGCTGAGTTTGCACTGTTTTGATTGTTGCCGTTTATTACTGGTTGCACTGAAGAGGTTATTTGCCCTTTAGTAACAATTTCACTTGTAGGCTTAATTAACGTATCAACTTTACTGTTAGTACTAATATTCAGAGCACTCAATTGACTCGCGTTTAAATTACTTGGCTTAGCGCTCGCCACTCCATTTTGAGTAATATTATTTGGCGTTGGCGTGTTAGCTGTTGTTATATTTGTAGATGATTGCCAAACACTAACACTTCCTTTTATTTGCTGAGTTAATTGTACAAGTGGCGGAAGTCTTGAAAAGTGCTCTGGTAAAGTATTGCTCGTATTACTATTTAACGCAGTACTTACATTTTGGGTAATATTCACTCTATTCAACGGTGATACTGTTAATTGCATAACTAAGCTCGGCCTTTGTATCGCAGATGATGCAGACAGCGGCATTAACTCAGATTTATTTGCTGCTGCAAAGGGCTTACTTTCAAAATATTTAACTGCATCATTAATTCGCGTTTTTAAATCACTAAAGCTATTTTGTAGCCACGATTTTATTGGGCTATTAGGTGTAAGCAGTGGGCTTGCTTTAATAGTGGACGCAGAAAAAGGTATTTCAGGGACACTGCTTTTTTGAGCTAAAAGTAACTCGTTAAACGGTTTAGAAAATGAGTTATTAAGCGTCACTTTTATATTATTAGTATCGGTTTTAATAAGTAATTTATCAGCCTGATTTATTAAATTTACCTTAATGGGGGTATTGGGTAGTTCACTAACTTGTTGATTAGTAATAGGCGTTGTAAACGAACCTGACTTTTGAGGATGGGTCAAAATAGCTAGTTTAGGTGTTGCTTGAAGTTGCGCACTAGGTAATAAGGCCACGAGTAATTTAGTAAGTTTAGTTTGGCTAAGTGGTTGCGTATGAATTGTATCTGCAAAGCGATTAATAACATTAAGCTGTGCGCCTTTGTTAGTAGTACTAACAACTACTTTTAAAGGCTGCTCGGTTAAAAGTAACTGCGCTACGTCTTTATTTATGGCAATACTGGCGTTAAGTTTATCAATTACTAATTTTGGGGTAGGGGACATAACCACTTGTAAATCCATTGGTTGGCTTTGTACCTCAGTGCCCGTGCTTACATAATTTAATAAACGCTGTAATTGTACTGGTTGATTTAAAGTAAGGGTTGTAGTGTTTGGCGTGATGTTGAGCTGTTTGCCATCGGGATTAAGTTGTATGTTAGCACTGGCTATTTTTTGTAAATTTTGAGGTGCGCTTGTAGTGCCAAGTCTTAATGTCTGCCAATGTTTATCAATAAATACATCAAGCGTAATCGAGTCTTTCGAAAATTGAATGTTTTTAGCCGCAAGTACCTCATTAGGTAATTGCGATAACTCATTGGTTTGAGGGTTCGTCGATTGATTGATAACCAATGAATTAGATAATGTTATTTGCGTTGGCGTATTCATTATTTTAAATCAAGTTTTCTCTATTTTAAGTGAATCGATTTTAAAGCAATATTCGTATTACCCTATCATTATGGTAGACTAACGCCTAATTTTTGGCAGAGAGAATCGTCATCTTGTTACACATTAAGTCCGTCACCTGCATCAAGCAAGATCGTTGTTTGTTTGCGGATCTTAATTTTAGCCTTAATAGCGGTCAAATCATGCAATTAGCGGGCCCTAATGGGGCTGGTAAAACATCGCTATTGCGTATTATCGCAGGCTTTTCTGTGCCTGATGAAGGAGCTGTTTTATTTCAAGAACAGCCTATATCTAAGTATTACGAAGAGTATGCCAGAGAACTACTCTTTATAGGCCACAAAACAGGTGTAAATACTCAGCTTAGTGCCGTTGAAAATGTTCGTCATTGGTTACAAATTAATGGCTACATAAACCAGCCTGACTTGTATCCCATTTTAGCGCAACTTGGCCTTGTTGGACTTGAAGATGTACCGGTTAGAATGTTATCTGCTGGACAACAAAGACGTGTAGCTTTGGTTAGGCTTTGGTTAAGTGATTCTAAATTATGGGTACTTGATGAGCCATTTACCGCGCTTGATAAAAGCGGTGTTGCTTTTTTGCAGCACCGATTTACTGAACACTTACAAAGCGGTGGTGCTATTTTATTAACGACTCACCAAGACTTAACGACCCATTTTAGTAACTTGCAAACGGTTACACTGGAGTATCGTCACTAATGACTCGTCAACATTCTTATTGGTTGCTATTTAGTGCGGTATTTACCAAAGATGTAAAACTTGCGTTTCGCCAGCGCGCTGAAATTGTAAATCCTATTTTGTTCTTCTTAATTGTAATTTCATTATTTCCGTTAGCAATCGGGCCTGAGCCTGGTTTACTAGCGAGAATGGCACCGGGAATTATTTGGGTTGCCGCATTACTTTCTACCATGCTGGGCTTGGATAAACTGTTTAGAGATGATTTTAATGATGGCTCATTGGAGCAGTTAATTGCATCGTCTTACCCGTTATCGTTAACCGTACTTGCTAAAGTGGCTGCTCACTGGGTGGTAACAGGTTTACCGCTTGTATTAATGACGCCGCTATTTGCATTGTTGTTAAACCTAGAAAGTACGGCGTTAACAGCGACTGTTTTAACATTATTATTAGGCACTCCACTATTGAGCTTTATTGGCGCAATAGGCGCAGGGCTTACTGTAGGATTACAAAAAGGGGGTATTTTGATGAGTTTACTCGTACTGCCTTTGTATATTCCTGTTTTGATTTTTGCAACGTCGGCTATCGATACCAGCTCTATGTCGCTGGATTATAGTGGGCAGCTTGCCATCCTTGGTGCAATGTTACTTATTGCTATTATTAGCGCACCAATTGCCATATCGTCAGCTTTAAAAGTGAGTGTAAGTTAATGTGGAAGTGGTTACATCCCTATGCTAAAGCAGAGCGTGCATACCAGTTATGCAATACGTTACTGCCTTATTTTGCCGTAGTTACTGTAGTTAGTATGATTGTTGGATGGGTATGGGGGCTTGGTTTTGCACCTGCCGATTACCAACAAAAAGACAGCTACCGTATCATTTTTATTCATGTTCCTTCCGCCATTTTATCTATGGGCGCTTACTCATCAATGGCTATTGCAGCTGTTGTTGCACTTGTATGGCAACTACGAAATGCCGAACTTGCCGTTATTGCTATAGCGCCTGTTGGTGCTTGTATTACAGCTATAGCGCTTATTACTGGCGCTGCATGGGGTAAACCTATGTGGGGTGCTTGGTGGGTATGGGATGCGCGTTTAACGTCGGAACTTATTTTATTATTTTTATATCTTGGCGTGCTTTCGCTTTATCATGCATTTGAAGATAAGAAGTCAGCAGGGCGTGCGGCTTCTATTTTAGCTATTGTGGGCGTAATCAACTTACCTATTATTCATTACTCAGTTGAGTGGTGGAATACGCTACACCAAGGCGCAAGCATTACAAAACTAGACACCAAAGCAATAGACCCAAGTATGTTTTGGCCACTTATGGTTAATATTTTAGCCTTTGCTGCTTTTGTAGGAACAGTAACTTTAATTCGTCTTAAAAATGAAATTTTGCAACGCGAAAAGCACCGACCGTGGGTGCGTTTGTTGTTAAATAAGGGGTAATTATGCAGTTTGACTCTTTTTCTGATTTTATTGCAATGGGAGGCTATGGGTTCTATATCTGGCTTTCTTTTGGTACATGCGCTCTTATTTTACTTGGTATTTTAGTGAACTCTTTAAGAGATACTAAACGTATTATGGCTTCAGTTGAGCAACAAATAATACGTGAAGCGCGAATTAAAAAAGCTAAACAGGAACAAGCCTCATGAATCCAAGACGTAAAAAGCGCCTATTGGTAATTATTGCCGTACTGTTTGGTATTGGTGGATCAATTGGTTTAGTGCTTTATGCACTTCAAGAAAATATTAATCTTTTTTATACGCCAAGCGAACTTATTGATGGCAAAGGGCCTAATAAAGAAAAACCATTCATTGGCCAAAAGCTACGTATTGGTGGCATGGTTGTACCAGGCACGGTTGAGCGTAATGAACAGAGCTTACAAGTAAGCTTTAAGCTAATTGATACAGGTCCATTAGTGACCGTGCGTTATCAAGGCATATTGCCAGACTTGTTTCGTGAGGGGCAAGGCATTGTAGCGCAGGGCGTATTAATCGAACCTAATGTTATTGAAGCATTTGAAGTACTTGCAAAGCATGACGAAGAATATATGCCAGCAGAGGTTGCAGAGGCAGTTAAAGGTATTAAGCACGAAAAACCAAAATACAACTTAGATAGTGGTAATTAGCTATGATCCCAGAAATTGGTTATTTTTCTTTAACGCTTGCCATGGTGCTAAGCGTTTTACTGTGTATTTTTCCTCTTTGGGGCGCGCATACCGGTAATCTTCGATTAATGCGTGCAGCTCCCTCTTTAGCAATTGGGCAATTCGCTTTTGTTTTAATCTCTTTTGCAGCACTTATTTACGCCAGTGTAACGGATGATTTTACCGTATCATATGTGGCATATCATTCAAGTAGTACACTGCCTTGGTATTACAAAATCACCTCTACATGGGGCGGCCATGAAGGCGCTATTTTACTGTGGTTAGTAATGCAAGCTGGTTGGACTGCCGTTGTCGCTGCGCGTTCTAAATCATTACCTTGGGTGCTACGTGCTCGCGTATTGGGCGTACTTGGTTTTTTAGGTGTAGGTTTTATGATGTACACCTTACTACTTTCAAGCCCGTTTGAGCGCCTACTCCCTTATTTCCCTGTTGAAGGGCGTGATTTAAATCCGTTACTTCAAGATCCGGGCATGATTATTCACCCGCCATTACTGTACATGGGTTATGTAGGGCTATCAGTTGCTTTCTCTTTTGCTATTGCTGCGTTGTTAACCGGTAAGCTTGATAACACATGGGCTAAGTGGTCACGTCCGTGGACAATGACTGCATGGGGCTTTTTAACTCTAGGAATCACAATTGGTAGCTGGTGGGCATATTCAGAGCTTGGCTGGGGCGGCTGGTGGTTTTGGGATCCAGTCGAAAACGCATCATTAATGCCATGGCTTGTAGCTACAGCATTACTACACTCATTAAGCGTAACCGAAAAACGTGGTGTATTTAAATCGTGGACCGTACTACTTGCTATCGCAGCATTTTCATTAAGCTTGTTAGGCACCTTTATTGTGCGCTCGGGTATTATTGTATCGGTGCATGCTTTTGCAACAGACCCTGATAGAGGCTTATTTATACTCGCCTTTTTAGGCATCGTTGTAGGTGGTGGCTTAGCGTTATATGCACTGCGTGTATCGCAAGTACATAGTGAAGGCCGATACAAGTTTGTATCACGCGAAGTGGCGTTATGGCTCAATAATATATTTTTAGTAGTTGCTACATTAATCGTATTGCTGGGTACGTTATTACCTATGGTTCATAAAGAAATGGGCTTGGGCAGTATTTCTATTGGCGAACCATTTTTTAATAAGATGTTTGCAATAATTTTAGTACCATTTGCTATTTTGATGGGTATAGGACCATTTTTACGCTGGAAGCAAAATAAATGGGCTTTCTTACAAAACAAAATATTAATGGGCGTATTAGCCAGTGTAGTGATTACCTGTGCTTGGTTGTTTTCAAGTTACGATTTAGTAAAACCACTTACGCTACTGGCCACTACGCTTGCGGTTTGGATTGCAATATCAACTGGGATCGACATTTACACTAAAGCCGCAGTGCATGGCACCTTAAAAGAAGGTTTAAAACGCTTAGGTGTAAGTTACTGGGCTATGGTGCTTGGGCATATTGGTATTTCGTTTGTTATTGTAGGTGTAACGCTTACATCGGCGTATTCAGTTGAGCGTGACGTATCGATGAAGCAAGGCGATACAGTTCAGCTTAACGAGTATGAATACCGTTTTGATGGTGTTAAAACTATTCGCGGGCCGAACTACAGTGGTCATGCGGGTGTTGTATCGGTGCTTAAAAACAATGAGCTAGTAACACGCTTACATGCCGAAAAACGTAAGTATGATATTGGTATGCAGTTTATGACCGAGGCGGCCATAGATGCAGGCTTTACACGTGATTTATACTTAGCGTTAGGTGAGCAGTTGAGCCAAGGTGCATGGTCACTTCGCATTTATCATAAACCGTTTGTTCGTTGGATGTGGATTGGTGGTGTGCTTATTTCCCTAGCTGGATTTATGATTTTATTTGATAAACGCTACCGCACATCAGCTAAAACAGCGCGTAGAGCTGCATCGGAGAATGTTTTATGAACCGTAAAATTTTAGCTATTGCGCCGCTTTTAGTATTTGCTTTTGTATGTGTATTTTTATACCAAGGCCTTTTTGCTAATCCTCGTGAAATTCAAACGGGTCGGTTAGGTCAAGAAATGCCAGCATTTAATCTACCTGATTTAATGCAAGATATTAAGCCGTGGACCAACGAGTCTTTAAAAGGCGAAGTTTACTTACTAAATGTATGGGGTACTTGGTGCCCAACATGTTTAGTTGAACTTGGTTATTTAACTAAGTTACGTGAGCAAGGCGTTAAAATTATTGGGCTTTATTACGTACAAGGTTACGATGCTGACTTTGATGGCCCTTTTGATATGCAATCACTTCGCAGTGAAGTGAGCGATATGCTGCAACGTGCGGGTGACCCATATCAATTTAATATCTTAGATTTACATCGTACTTTGTCGTTGGATTTAGGTGTTTCAGGTGCGCCTGAAACATTTTTAGTCGATAAAAACGGCACTATTTTATTGCATCACACGGGCGATATAAACCCGCGAGTATGGCGTGCTAAATTTGCGCCAATTATGCAGGAGCTTAAATAATGAAATGGTTACTACTTACGCTTAGCCTTTTTGTAAGCATCTGTGCGTTTGCAGAGCAAGATCGCTATCAATTTGATAACAACAAACAAGCAATATTGTTTGAAGAGCTAACTAAAGAGCTGCGCTGTCCTAAGTGTCAAAATCAAAACATTGCGGACTCTGACGCTGTGGTTGCTAAAGACTTGCGCGATAAAGTACTCGTATTGGTTAAAGAAGGTAAGAGCAAAGACGAAGTGATTGATTACATGATTGACCGCTTTGGCTATTTTGTTCATTACGACCCACCAGTTACACCAGCGACTTTAGTACTTTGGGTATTACCTGTATTAATTGTCATAGTCGGCTTTGGTTTTATTGTTATTCGCCAGCGAAAAGCATCAGTAAAACAAACGTGGAGCAGTGACGACGAAATGTTGTTAGCTAAGCTAATTGAACAAAATAAACGTCAGGAGCAAAGTTAAATGATTTTAATGTGGGCGTGTTTTGCTTTACTCACACTGGTTGCTCTTGGGTTTGTGATGTTGCCTTTTTTAAAAAAAGAGCGCGTTCAAACAATTACTCATAACGCCAATGCTGAGTTAATTAGCATTTATGAGCAGCGTTTAGTTGATTTACAAACCGATTTAGACAATCAGCGTATTGATACCGTAAATCATGCAGAATCAATTATTGAATTAAAACGCCGTTTATTGAATGAGTTATCACCAGAAAAATCACTAAACAGCAAAGGTAATAATCGTATTTTTGCTTTAACTGGTGGCGCATTTGTTCTTGCTCTAACAGGTGTTTTTTATGGTTTAACGGGTAGTCAGCAGCAAATTTCGGCTTGGCATGATGCAATGGATAATTTAGCTGATTACGGCGAGCGTGCTGTAATGCAAAAAGGTGAGCCGCTTAGCCAAAATGAGCTGCAGGCTTTTGCATTGGCACTTCGTACAAAGCTTAGCCGCTCAGGTGATGATGAAGTTGCTTGGATGCTACTTGGACGAGTTGCTATGTCGCTTAATGAATTTGACATGGCGCAGCAGTCATTTGATAAAGCACTTCGTATGAATCCTGATAATATGCAGGTACTTATTAGTTATAGCCAAGTTTTATTACTAGAAGGTAGCGAAGCTAATATGACTCGTGCGGCAGGTATGCTCTCAAAAGTACTAAAAGTTGAGCCTACCAATTTAGATGCAATTTCGTTATTAGCACTCATTGCTTATGAACGTAAAGATTGGCCTCAAGCCAAAGCTGCATTTGAAGTTTTACTTGCGAGTATGGAAAAAAATGATTCTCGTTATAGCATGATCTCTGAGCGTATCGCTGATATAGAGAAGCAAATGCAAACGGAAGGCTCTGTTATGCCAGTTACTACAACGGGTGCTATTGCAGTTACAGTCGACATTGCAAAAGAGCTTATAGATAAACAGCCAAAAGACGGTATCTTGTTTATATTTGCAAAAGCAGCAAGTGGTTCGCCAATGCCATTAGCTGCTGTTAAACTCGCTAATTATTCATTTCCAATTACAGTTGAGTTGAGTGATAGTAGTGCAATGGTTGCAGGGCTTAACTTATCTAGTGCAGAAAATATTATTATTTCGGCGCGTATTTCTATAGATGACTCGGTTATGCCAAGTTCTGGTGAGCTAGAAGGTCATTCAGAGTCGTTAAAGCGTGAAAGTGTAAGTGACTACCAACTTCAAATTGATACATTAATACCTTAAGGACGTTAGATGTTAAAACACAGTTTTACTTTTTTATGTTTATTGATACTAGCCGGGTGTGCTCAAGTACCACAAAGCAAAGTAGATGACAGAGATCCGCTGCAAAGTATTAATCGTCCGTTATACGACTTTAATATGGATGTACTGGATGCTTATTTATTGCGCCCAGTTGCTGTAGGTTATGTTGAAGTAACGCCTGTACCGGTAAGAAACGGTATTGTTAATTTTACAGGTAATATTACAGCACCTGTCGATATGATTAATGCGGGTTTGCAAGGTAAACCGGGTAATGCAAGTGTGAGCTTAGCGCGTTTTTTAGTTAACTCTACGGTTGGTATTTTTGGTATTTTTGATGTAGCCAGTTCACTTGGTCTTGAAATTGTAGATGAAGACTTTGGACAAACGTTAGGTGTATGGGGCGTGGGTGATGGTGCTTATTTAATGCTACCTGGCATGGGTCCTACAACAGCACGTAACCTGACCGGTGATGTAGTCGACAACTTTGTATTACCTGAAGTTGCGCTAACGACTCCACAAACTATTCTAGTGTTTGTTTTAAAAGCAGTTGAGGCGCGTGCATCATTAATCCCACAAGAAGGGTTATTAAATGATTCACTTGATCCGTACTTATTTGTAAAAGATATTTACTTCCAGCGTCAGATTTATGAGCTGTACGATGGCAACCCACCAATAAAAGAAGAGCCAGCTGATTTTGATGAAGACTTTTTAGAAAGTTTATAATTGAAAAGCCACTCATAAAAACGCCAGCTAAATGCTGGCGTTTTTATTTGCTGTTTATATATTTAACCTGAACTCTGGATAATAAATCTATCTCGAGCAGTTATTTTCAGCGCTAACTACGTTGAATTTACTTGCAATAGGCTAACTATTGACGCGTAAGTTCGCCTTGTTTTCACTGAAAATCTCTGGCTAGAGAAAAATAAATTTAAATATCATTATGATTTAATATATTAGTAAATATCTTAACCAGAGTTCAGGTAGTTTATTTTTCGTTCACTACTAACTGCATTTGTTCATTAACCCAAGCTAGCGCTTCATGATAAGCATCGGGAACTTTTTCACCTAGATTTAGCTCTTTCGTTAGCTCGTTTGCAGCTGACCAGTTTGCTTGTTCGTAGTATTTAACTAAGTTTAAATATTTTGCTAGCAAGCCTTCATCGTTTAATAGCGCTGCTTTTATATCATTAGAAAGTGGAAGCTTTTTCATTACGCTTTCCATACTCTCATCTAAAATAGCATCCATTAGCGACATCATACCGGTTAAAAATGCCATGCCGGTATCTTTAAACTGCCCATGGGATATAGCGAGCAATTCAGCAAATCGAGCGCGCGTAAGCGATAGCCTAATTAGCTCTACAGGTTTGTCTGCTGATACTTGTGCTGCAAACAGTAGTGACAATAGCTTTTTAATTTCATTGGCGCCAAGCACTATAAGAGCTTGCTTAATGGTACTTATTTCTGCGCGTCTTGCAAATGCGGCAGAATTTGAATACCTAAGTAATTTATAAGATAGGTTTACATCACGTTCAAACACATCAGTGATTTTCTTAAGATCCATATCAACACTTGATGTTTCGTAAAGTAATTCAGCTAATGCCATTTCTGAAGGTGGTAGAGCCTTACTTTGTACCATTTCAGGTTTTGAGAAGAAAAATCCTTGGAAATAATCAAACCCAAGCTCTAAAGCTTGTTGGTAAATTTCATAGGTTTCTACTTTTTCGGCAAGTAACTTAATATGTGAGTGCGGTTTTAAATCGTTTAGAACCGTTTTTATTGTATCTATATCGGATGCTAAAAAGTCTATTTTAATAATATCAATAAATGGGTAAAAATGACGCCATACAGGTTGATGAATATAGTCATCAAGAGCAATAGTGTAACCTTTATCTTTTAAATCTTTAACGATAGCTAATAAACGCTTACCAGGCTGGATAGTTTCAAGTATTTCTACAACTATAGTGTCTTTACCTAGTAGTGTAGGGTAACCCTTTGATAGTGTTTCTAGGGTGAAGTTTATATAGGCAGGTTTATTGTCAGTTAAATCTTCTAAACCAAAATTAAACTGGCTACCCTCTATAAGTCGTGTTGTTGCTTCGTCACCATCTATATCGGGAAATACGTTATCAACGCCATCACGAAATAAAAGCTCATAACCGATAAGTTCTTTATCTCTATCTAAAATCGGTTGACGTGCAGCGTAAAAATACATAAACAGTTCCGTAAGAGTGATGTAATTGGGTATTGTAATAATATATGGCAAAAGATTCAAAATAGCATTACGTATATTTGCATGATTAATAAATTATCATTATAAATTAAGGTGTTTCTTCTATTTAATTCATTATATTTTACCAATTCGCTTTAAAATTATTCAACATGAGTGTTTTTGTATCAGCTGGAAGCAACAAGTTGGAGATTTTATTGTTAGGCATGATATAGTCAGCGAGAATGGTTTTTATCCTAATAGTGTCTTTATTATAATATTTTAAGAGTCAATATTCGGATCAAGAGCCTGTTATTAATAATTATGCGGAGGCTAATTTGGAAACAGGAATGATTATTTCACTAGCATTATATTTTGTTGTAATGTTAGGTATCGGACTATATGCATATAAGCAATCTACTGGCGATGTATCAGGTTACATGTTAGGTGGACGAAATCTATCACCAAGTGTTGCTGCACTATCTGCAGGTGCATCTGACATGAGTGGCTGGATTTTAATGGGCCTACCTGGTGCGATGTTTGTTACTGGTTTTAGTAGTACATGGATAGCAATTGGTTTGGTGATTGGTGCTTGGTTAAATTATCTGTTAGTTGCACCTAGATTACGTGTGTACACTGAAAAAGCAAATGACTCTATAACAATCCCAGATTACTTCTCAAATCGCTTCAATGATAAGTCAAACTTATTACGTGTTGTATCAGCTGTTGTGATTATAGTCTTCTTTACTCTTTACACGTCATCTGGTGTTGTAGCCGGCGGAAAATTGTTTGAAAGCTCATTTGGTTTAAGTTATGAAGTGGGTTTATACATTACAACGGGTGTCGTTGTTTTATACACTTTGTTTGGTGGTTTTTTAGCGGTTAGCTTAACTGATTTCGTGCAAGGTTGTATTATGTTCATCGCACTGATTCTAGTGCCTACTGTTGCATACTCTTTACTTGAACAACCTCTAGAATCTACTTTACATAGTGTAAATCCAGATATGCTTAACTGGATTGGAGCAGGCTCTGCATTGGGTATTATTTCTGCAATGGCATGGGGTTTAGGTTATTTTGGTCAACCACATATCATCGTTCGTTTTATGTCGGTACGTAGTGTTAAGGATATGCCTAAAGCTCGCCGTATTGGTATGACATGGATGATTGTTGCTGCCCTTGGTGCTGTTGGTACTGGTATATTTGGTGCTGCTTATACTTATGAAAATAATATTGTAGTTGAAGATCCTGAAACGATTTTCCTAATTCTTTCTGAGTTATTGTTCCACCCACTTATTGCTGGCTTTTTACTAGCTGCAATTTTGGCTGCTATCATGAGTACTATCTCATCGCAATTGCTAGTAAGCTCAAGTTCATTGACTGAAGATTTATATAAAACATTTTTACGTAAAGATGCTAGCGACTTTGAATTAGTTACTGTTGGTCGAATTAGCGTTGCCGTAGTGGCTATGTTTGCTATTTACTTAGCTTACGACAGAGATAGCTCTATTTTAGACCTAGTAAGTAATGCATGGGCAGGCTTTGGTGCTGCTTTCGGTCCATTGGTACTGTTCAGCCTTTACTGGAAACGTATGAATTTTGCCGGTGCGTTATCGGGTATGTTAGTAGGTGCGTTTACAGTGCTTGTTTGGGTTTATGGTCCGTTTACTATTAATGGTGAAAGCTTAAGTAGCTTTATGTACGAAATAGTACCTGGCTTTATTTTATCTAGTATCGCAATTGTTGTTGTTAGCTTAGCTACAAAAGAGCCAGAGCAAAACATTACCGCTTTATTTGATGAAGTAGAAAAAGAGCTTTAAATAGCAATTACTACTCATTTTTGAATGAGTAGTAATTAATACCAATCCGCAATAATACTTAATCATTTTGCGGGGCTAATGTGTCGCTACTGGCGTTAAAAAATTATCATTTAGAACAACTAAATATCGAATTTTTTGCCTAGCTATCAACACGTTTTTTTACCCTCAAAATAGATCACTTAATTAAGTGAATTGGTATAATAAAAAAGGGAGCAACTTAGTTGCTCCCTTTTTTATTTAGTTTGTCCCGTCCGAGGAAAGGGCAATCTACGAATTAACTTGCTTTTTTATCGTTGCTATCTTCAATTGATGCAACATTATCTGACTTTTTACTTTTTGTTGGCGCTTTGGCAACAACGGGATCTTTGCCGCCCTTTAATATAGTCATAAAGTCATCTTTGCTTTTCGCTATTTCTAAAGCAAGTGATTCAATTTGTTGCTCACTAAGCGGTACGTCTACCTTTTCTAGCATTAGCTCAAGTGATTCTGCTATATCGAGCATCTTGTCATAAGCATCAGCTTCTTTTTTGGTAGTAAACGTCATACGCTCGACTCCGTTTCGTTCTACAACATATTTAACAACAACAGCCATGATTTCTCCTGCAAAATTGCTTGGCACCGTGGTTTGTAAAAACCATTAGATTACTGTTTTTATGTACAGTAATGGTTTGTAAGTAAATTTGCAAGCGTGAAGTATTAATTTTTAGGTGTCTTAAATTTGACAAAAAACGGTAACTTTACTTTAGTTAAGCAATCACTTGTTGTACCAGCTGCATTTTCAGGATTTCGGATCATAGTGATAATGCGCTTAGGTACACTTTAAGTGATGAACTTTACAGTTCCTTATTTATTGATTTCCTGAGCAATACTCAAAATTAAGAAAAGAAGAATAAGGGCAAGTTTAATGAAAACGTTAAAAAATTTACTCATCATAAGCTTATTATGCTTACTACCTGCAACTACCGTATATGCACAACTATCGGAAGTAACCAAGCAAATGCCTCAAGTTGAGACAATTAGTATAAATAATGCTGATGCAGATATGCTTGCTAAGCTACCGGGTATAGGTAAGAAAAAAGCGCAGGCAATTGTGGATTATCGTGAAGAAAACGGTGAATTTAAAAGCGTCAGTGATTTATCGCAAGTTAAAGGAATTGGTAAAAAACTATTAGCTAAATTAGAGGGGAAAATTTCACTTTAAAGCTATTAAGTAATAATCAGGGCGCTATGCGCCCTGATTAAATTGTTTTAATGCATCGCTTAAGTGCTTTTTAGCAAAGTTAATTTCAATAGGTGTTGTTAATAGCGGATAGCAAAGCCCACCAAGTATCAAAAACGGGATTAATATCCAACCTTTAAATACCGTGAATATTAAAAATAGTGGACTTAGTAATATTAATTTAATAATACGTAGTAACACTTTATCAGTTGGCGATAACATACTTAACGAAAGTGCTATTACGTCCTGGCGCTTGCGCACTTTTAAGTGTTTAAGATCATCTAATTGGCTTGAAAAAAAGGTAAACATATTAAATCGATTTTTTTGTTATTAAGCGGCTAATCACTAAAGCAAACAAAGTGATTGAGAATAGCGCAAATATAATTTCCATCCAAGCAGGCATGCTCAAACCAATAAACTGCCAATCTATATTTCCACAATCCCCGGTCGCCTGAAAAAAGCTAGGTATCCATTCGTGTAACGGCATAAACGATGGGAAGTTTGGTTCAAACTCACAGCTAAATGCAAAAGGGTCTGTGGTGGTTTGCATATCAATATGCTCGCGAGCTATAAGGTATCCCCAAACACTCGATACACCCCAAATTACATACGCTAATATACGAACTGCTTTGCTCTGTGGTTTAGTCGAACCTACAATGCCTGCACCTAATAAACCCAGTACAGCGGTACGTTGATATATGCACATTATGCAAGGCGCCAATCCCATTTGGTATTGAAAGAAAAGGGCGGTCACTTCAAGTAAAAAAACGATAGCTGTAAATAAAAGCCACGGGGTACGTTGGGTGGGTAATTGCGCAAGCCAGTTCATAAAAATTCCGCGTTTAAATAAGATGTTAGATTATGACCTAGGATAATGTATGCGGCAACAAAAAGGAAAAAAAAGCTACCGAAGTCGCTTTTTATAAGATGAAATTATTGACTACTCAATACAGCCTCAGCAGAGGTTACATGGCGCTCTACTTAGTTCCCATTGATACATAAGCTAAGTTATATCGCTTACTTATACAACATTGGTGCATTGCCTAATCACTTCTTTAAAGTTGCTGTTAGAACGCTCTGTTGCATAGGTGTTCCTTTTTAATGTACTTATGTGTATTAAGTTGATTCAGCTAAGTATGGTGTAAATAAAAATACCAATAATTACAATGTACCTACAATGAATATTGCTCTGTATATTTATACATTGTAGCGATATTAGAAAAACCTAAATTTTATTATTTATTAATCTTTAATTTCTACTCATTTGCTTATTAATATATCTGACTTTACTTGTTAGTTATGCTTCGTCTGGTACAATCAGTCAGTTATTCGTGTAAAACGATGAGTGTTGATTAATTCGAGTGGGAACTGGATGAGAATTTTTAAAGCGAAAAGCCCAGCAGGATTTGCTGAAGAATATATAGTTGAATCTATTTGGAACGGCGATTTCCCTCCAGGTTCAATTCTACCTGCCGAGCGAGAACTTTCAGAGTTAATTGGTGTAACAAGAACGACCTTGAGAGAAGTATTACAGCGTTTAGCACGTGATGGTTGGTTAACAATTCAGCATGGTAAACCAACAAAAGTAAATAACTTTTGGGAGACGTCTGGCTTAAATATTCTTGAAACACTAGCGCGCTTAGATGAAGACAAGATGCCAGAGCTGACAGATCAGCTTTTATCTGCACGTACTAATATCAGTGCTATTTATACACGTGCTGCAATTAAGTTAAATCCTGAACGTGTAATTGAAATTTTATCACAAAGTCATGAGCTAGAAGACACTGCGCAGGCATTTGCTGACTACGATTATAAAGTTCATCACGAATTAGCCGTTGCGGGTAATAACCGTATTTATGTATTAATACTCAACGGTTTTAGAGGCTTTTATTCAAAGATTGGTTGTCATTACTTCTCTGATGCCGGAACTCGTGAACTTGCTCGTCAGTTTTATAAAGATTTAACAATCTTGGCAGAAAATAAAGAGCACGATGGTGCTATTTCGATGATGCGTAAATACGGTCATCAAACAGGTGAGATTTGGCAAAAAATTCGAGGCGATATGCCCTCAGATATAATGGATTAAATTTAAACGAAAAACCTGCATTTGCAGGTTTTTTTGTAGCTGTAAAAATTAATACCGCATTATATGAATTTTTAAACAATTTAATGTATTAAGCTTTCTTCAGTAACGTCAAAAGTTCTATCTAATTACAACGCAATTTACACTTCAAAATAGACCTATTATTCAAGCAGATTAGTGCAAGTTGTAAGTGTTCGTTATTTTCGATTGCTCACATCGTTAAATGCGATTATTCTTTTGTAGTGAATAACTTTAGAATGCCAATTAATTATATGTGTTCGCTATTGGTTTTTAATTTTTAGCGCCCATATAAGTACCAGCATTGCGAAAGCAATTGAAAACAAACTCAAAATATTTGGAGAATAAAATGGGTGTATTAGTAGGCCGCCAGGCACCAGACTTTACCGCTGCAGCTGTTCTTGGTAACGGTGAAATTGTAGATAGCTATAACCTTCATGAAACAATTAAAGGTAAAAAAGCAGTTATCTTCTTTTACCCACTAGATTTCACGTTTGTATGTCCTTCTGAACTTATTGCATTTGATAAGCGTTTTGAAGAGTTTCAAAAGCGTGGCGTAGAAGTAATTGGTGTTTCTATCGATTCACAATTCTCACATAACGCATGGCGTAACACTGCTGTTGCAGACGGCGGTATTGGTAAAGTTCAATACGCACTAGTTGCAGATGTTAAACACGAAATTTGTAAAGCGTATGACGTTGAGCATCCAGAAGCAGGTGTTGCATTTCGTGGTTCATTCTTAATCGACGAAGAAGGCAATGTACGTCACCAAGTAGTGAACGATTTACCACTAGGTCGTAACATCGACGAAATGCTTCGCATGGTTGACGCGCTAGCGTTCCACACTGAACACGGTGAAGTATGTCCTGCTGGTTGGACTGAAGGTAAAAAAGGTATGGACGCAAGCCCTGAAGGCGTTGCTAAGTTCTTATCTGAAAACGAAGGCGATCTATAATTTAGCCCTTAGTTTTAAATAAAAAAACCGCCAATTGGCGGTTTTTTTGTGTCTTTTATTTAGAAAGAAAAGCTTACTTTAGTGTACAAGTAGCGGCCACGAGGATTATGCACAGCTGATGCATAACCGTATAAATCGCCATCGCCATCACCAATTGCAAATGGTGGCTCTTCATCAAATAAGTTATTAACACCTAAAGATATTTTAGCTGATTCAGTAATACGGTACGACGTTTGTAAATCAACAAGCGTTTGCGAGTCAATCATACGTGAAGTATTGCTATCAAAGTCTAAATTGCCATCAAAGTCGATATCAGGCGTATCTTCAAATTCGCCTACATAACTGATATTTACATTGGTGTTAAACTCACCAATTTCCCAGTTGGTTGAGAAAATAAAGCGATGCTCTGGGTAGCCATATTCACCCGTGTAATCACGACCATCTTTTTCAAACTTATCTTGATATGCCCACTCTAAATTAAATTTAAGTAAACCTAAGTCATCAAGAGAGTGGTTATAGTTTGCTGAAACATCAACACCAGACACTTCTTGCGATGATAAATTTTTAAATGTGCTGTGTATTTTTTGTATTGTGCCTAAGCTTGCTCCGCCTGTAGGAGCTAAACGAACACATACGGTACTATTTTGGTTACCACATTCTGCAGCATAAATAGGACCAAATTCTTCTTCATCGATTTTATTATCTTGAGTAATGCTCCATACATCAACACTTAAACCAAACTCAGCTGTTGGTGCCCAGATAACGCCCACGTTCCATGATTCTGACTCTTCTGCTTGTAAATCAGGGTTACCAGAGAACTCAATGTTGTAATCAAGTGCTTGGCAATCTAATCCTGTTTGTTCACAGCGCTGTGTATCAACAAAAAATTGGCTTTTTTGTGATGGACCTAAGCCTATTTGCGCTAACGAAGGCGCTCTAAAGCCTTGCGCCCAAGAACCACGAACCGTTACTTCATCAGTCGGTGCCCAGCGCAGAGCTATTTTTGGATTTGTTGTTGTACCAAAGTCGCTATAATCATCGTAACGACCGGCTAATTGTAGTTCGAGGTTTTCAGCAAGTGGGATTGAGAACTCAACATATGCAGCGTATTGTTCACGATCAGCAGAAGCTGATACTGATTCAGTACCAAATATTAAGCCACGTTGAAATTGATCATCAGGGATATCATTTACATCTTCTTCACGGTACTCAATACCGGCGGCCATCATTACAGCTTCGCCACCAAAACTAAACGCTTCACCTGTAATGTTAGCGTCAAAAGAGGTCATATGAGACTCACCGCGACGCACTAAGCTAGTTGTGATTCTGTCAATTACAGCTGGGTCGTTATATGTGCCACCGAATGGATTATAGTTACCGGCATCAATTTCTTGTTGTAAGAAATCGGTGCGTACCCAGCCTTGTGTACGATCGCCTGTTTGTAGTGATTTACTGCGACCTTTTTGTACCGCTGTCTCCCAGCTCCAATCGTTTATTTCGCCTTTTAACCCTGCAACAAAGCGTAAGGTGTCTGACTCAATGTCCCATTGGCGAGCGCCTGCATCTACTGTACGGTAACGACCAATTTGAATGTCTTCACCAAATGGATTGTTTGGGTGATTAGCGGGTACCGTATGGCCTGCATCTTCATCAAGTGGTGTTGGTGCACCTGCAGCGACAGAGCTGTTATGCTGAACAGCCATTTCTAAAAAGCCAGTAATGCCGTTATCAAAGCGGTATTCAAATTGTGAAATAGCGCCTACACGCTCAGATGCTGGGGCAACATATCCATATGGGCCGTAATCAAATAAACAGCTACCACTTGAAGTTGCATTTTCAGCAGGACAGGCAGGGTCGATTGTTTTAACGCCATCCACATAAAAGTAGCCTGGGAAACCACGAGATGAACGGAAATCTTCACCACCATAAGGTGCTTGGTTTGCAGTGCCAAGGCTGCCCATTTCATCAGAAGAAAGAGATGTGTTTTTAAAGTAATCGATAATAACAGATGCACTACTTTTTTCGCTTGTTGTACCCCAAACTAGGCTTGCTGTTGTTTCTTCATAATTTGGACCATCCGTACCGCCATAGCCTAGGTTAATCTCAACCATCAATATCTTTCTTTAAGATAACGTTAACTACACCCGCTACTGCATCTGAGCCATAGATAGCTGAAGCGCCATCTTTTAGTATGTCGATACGCTCAATAGCAGAAACAGGAATACTGTTAATATCTACAAATGAGTTGGTGATACCTTCAGCAAAGGCACTAATTGATACACGGCGACCATTAATTAATACCAGTGTTGCATCGGCTCCTAAGCCACGTAAGCTTACTGCAGCTGAACCGTTAGCGGTTGAATCTTGGTTGTTACCACGAGTAGAGAAAGTACCGCTACCTGCTACAGGCATTCTTTCTAGAAGTTGCTGTAAATTATCGTAACCCATGTTTTCGATTTCAGCTCTACCGATTGATTGTACCGGAGAAGGCCCTTCAATATCAGTTCGCTTAATACGAGAACCAGTAACCTGAATTCGCTCTACTTTTTTAGCTTCTTCTGCTGCGTAGGCTGTTGTTGTAAAACCTGCTGATAATGCGAGTGTTGCGCCCACAATAATGCTTGGTGTAAATGCAGTTGATTGCTTCATCCTTAAGTCCTTGTTGATATATTATAAAATTATTTGCTTAACAAGCGCGGGTATTAATATCATGTAACTTAAGTGTTAGCAATTGGCTTAATTTGTGATTTAAGTATTAGTTTCAATGCTTTTTTGTGGGTTTTATGACCTTATTTATACTTTGTTTTCTAGGTGAAACTAAGCGTGAATAGGACATAGGGTTAATAATTGTCATATAGCTACATGAAGCCATGTGTGGAATAGCTAATGATAGAAATAATTTGTAATAATTTATTTCTATAAATTAAAACTTATGTTTGTTTTTATACTTTTAATTTATTCAATTATGTAATACCAATTCGCAGTAATACTTAATCAATTTGAGGGGTTAAAATTGATGCTAAAGGCATTGAAATTTTCTGATTTACGACTGCTAGATACAGGAGGTGGGGTAATGCAGGAGTAATTGCTGATAATGGCTAAGTAATACCAACCTGCATAAATCTTTGATCAATTTAACGAATTAAATTGCACTATAACGTCGTTAAAAATTTTTTATTTAGAACAACTAGATATAAAAATTTTTGCCTAGTTCTAGCGTAATTTTCTTAACGTTAAATAGACCCCATATATAAGCAGATTGGTATAACAAGTTTTGTCTTGTTATCGATACGATTTTCTTATTTCAAAGTAGATTATTTAATTAAGAGAATTGGTATTATTTGAGCTTTTATATAGGTGAAATTAAAAACGCCTAATAAATTAGGCGTTTTTAATTATGCTTTATGCTTCATTAAGCGTTCTTTTTCACGCGACCAGTCTTTATCTTTACCGTCTTCGCGTTTGTCGTGTAATTTCTTACCTTTTGCCAAATGAAACTCAAGTTTTACCCAGCATTTTTTCCAGTACATCGCTGTAGCTATTAAAGAATAGCCATCGCGCTCTGTTGCACCGAATAAACGGTCAAGTTCGCGTCTGCTTAATAGCAATTTACGATAACGTAGCGGGTCGCAAATTACATGGGTCGATGCACTTATAAGTGGCTGAATTTGACTGCCAAGTAAAAATGCTTCGCCATTTTTAAGATGAATATAAGTTTCTGTGATATTTACTTTACCAGCTCGGATACTTTTAACTTCCCAGCCTTGTAGTTCAACACCCGCTTCAAACTTATCGTGTAAAAAATACTCATGTCGCGCTTTTTTGTTTAGCGCGATGGTATTACTTGTCGATTTTGATGAATTTTTCTTAGCCATAGTGCCCTATAATATACGTAATGTGAGATGTTTTACATCGATTTTTTTAATAATGCTTTTAAAAATTTAGCTTTAATTTAAGCAGCATGAAAATTTGGGGAAACGCGCAAAGCTTGCTAAAATTCGCCCACACAGTTGGGAGTGAGTATGCCACAAATAGAAAAAAGTGCGCTGGTTATGTACAGCACTAAAGAGATGTTTGATCTAGTTAATGATGTAGAAGCTTATTCACAGTTTTTACCAAATTGCTCAGACTCAAAAATTGTTTCACAGCACGATAATAACATGACCGCGAGTTTAGAAATATCTAAGGCGGGTATAAAAAAGTGGTTTACCACCGAAAACACCTTTGTTGATGAGCAAACCGTGTTACTGCGCCTTGTTGATGGTCCGTTTAAGACCTTAAAAGGGCGCTGGCATTTTCAAGAGCTTGACGCCAAAGCATGTAAGGTTCATTTGCACCTAGAGTTTGAATTTTCAAGTAAGTTAATAGAGCTTGCCTTTGGAAAGATTTTTAACGATGTAGCAAAAAATATGGTGAGTGCATTTACTCAACGTGCAAAACAGGTTTATGGAGCGCGAGTATGATTAATGTTGAAGTGGTCTTTGCATTACCGACCACGGCCACGTGTTTATCAATTGAAGTGCCACAAGGGACTACAGTCGAGCAAGCTGTTATTCAGTCAGGTATTATAGAAAAGTGCCCAGAAATAGATGCCACATCGCTAACGTTAGGTGTGTGGAATCGAACTGTAAAAGCTAACTATGAATTAAAAGACGGTGACCGTATAGAAATATACCGTCCACTAATTGCAGATCCTAAAGATGCCCGCAGAAAACGTGCAGAAAAAGCAAAAGAAGAGGGGCGTGCAAATAAAATAACGGGTGGTCGCCCACTCGAGAAGTAATACCAATCGGCATAAACTTCGAACAATTTAACAGATTAAATCACACGCTAACGTCTTTTAAAATGGTAAAAGCTTTTTAAGTAAACCAATAAAAAAGGTGAGCCATGCTCACCTTTTTTACTACCTGAGACGTTTATTGCTCTAGCGGTGTAGTAAAGTTTTCAGGTTGGTCATAATCACCTGAGATTGAAACTAACTTTTCATTTTCAAAGTTAATTACTAACTCTTTATTTTGTTCGTTTTTACGGCCTTTATTAAAGCTGTAAATATAGCGCCAAGTATTGTTATCAAAGGCGTCCTCGGCAATAGGTCTACCTAATACATAAACAACTTGCTCTCGGGTCATATTTACACGAAGTTTTTCAACATCCGATTGCTCTAAAAAGTTACCTTGTGGAATGTTAATTCGGTATACCCAGCTAGAGCAACCTGCTGCTGAGCTAAGTGTTAAAGCGACGATAAGCCAAAGAGAAAAAGTTTTTAACGACTGCATTGTTAGTTGTGATCCTTATTTTTTATAATCTGCATGATACCGATTAGTCACTGAAGGTAAAACCCTTTTAAGCAATTGTTTTATGTTAAGGGCGTTAAGGTAATGTTTTGACCACTGATAATGAAAAAAGTTTACAGCATATTGAAACGAATATTTTAAAAACTGAGTCTACTTGGTTTTTATATATAGTTGAAACACGATTTGGTCATTGGTACACAGGGATCACGACTAATGTTGAAAAACGCTTTGCAACTCATCAAGCTGGTAAAGGGGCTAAAAACCTTAGAGGAAAAGGGCCTCTTTTACTTATCCATCAACAACAAGTAGGTAATAAAAGTGAAGCAAGTAAGCTTGAGTATCAATTAAAAAAGCTCCCTAGAGCTAAAAAGGAAGCGTACGTTTTAGCATTTAATACTGGCGATAGCAAAAGTACTTAGTTTGTGTAAATTAAGCATATTCGTTATGAGCAAAAACTATCTTCGAATATAGCTTATGCTCATAGCTGGCGTGTAATATCAGAGCTGCTTAGCGATGCTGTTCAAAGGTAGCTACAAGCGCATCAAGTGTTTGTGCACTGTTGGCTAAGTCGCGAATCGCTTGCTCTGTATTGATTTGTTCGCTCATTGCTTTATCGCTAATTTCGCTAATTTGCTCAATATTACGACTTACATCGGCAACCACATTACTTTGCTGCTCAGTTGCAGTCGCTATAAGCGTAGCCATATCGTTTATTTGATTTGCTGTTTCGGTTATCGTATCAAGTAATTCAACAGAGCTTTGCATTGCACCAACGCTTTGCTGAGCTTTATCTTTCGATTGGCTAATATCATTAACTACATCATCAGATATTTTTGTAAGCTCTTCAATCATAGATTGAATTTCGGTGGTTGATTGCGATGTACGGTTTGCCAGTGCACGTACTTCATCAGCAACAACAGCAAAGCCGCGTCCGTGTTCACCTGCGCGAGCAGATTCAATTGCAGCATTTAAAGCAAGTAGATTAGTTTGATCCGATATGCCTCTAATTGAGTCAACAATACTTGCAATATCAACCGTTTTTTTAGAAAGCAAAGTAACTTGCTCTGTTATGCCATCAATATCGCTGGCAAGGGCTGATATAGTTACTTGGCTTTGGAGTACTTGTTTATGGCTTTGAATAGTATTTTCGCGGCTGTTATCGGTTAACTTAGCTGTATTTGCTGCGCTTTGCGCTATTTCTTGTACTGTAGCGCCCATTTCGTTGATTGCTGCTGCGACAGATATTGTTTGTTCTTTTTGGTTGTCTATTGCTTGGGAGTTCCGTTTTGCTTGTTCAAATACATGATCAGAGCTTTTTCTAATATCGTGACTTTCGCTCGCAACTTGAGTAATCGCTGTTTCTATTTTATTTATAAACTGGTTAAAGCCGTTACTTAGATTGTTAAGCTCTGGTTGGCTCGATTCTGGTAAGCGGTATGCTAAATTTGCATCGCCAGAGCCTAAGCGTGAAAATAACTCAGCCATTTTAGAAAGTGGAGATGAAAGTGAGCGAGCAAGCAAATAACTGATTAAACTCGCAACCAATGCTGTAATTACCGTAAAAGTAAATATTTGCCATTGCAGGGTGTTTACGCTTGCGAAAACTTCACTTTTTGGCACTTGGGCTACAACATATAAATCGGTGTTTTTAATAGGCATAGCAGCTACAAGTGTCGGTTCGCCATTTAAATTAATTTCTTCTAGTGCAAAGCCATTACTATTAAATAGTTGGCTGTGAATATTTGCAGTATATAAATCATCAATGTTTGCTTTAGCTACTTTACTTGCATCTTTATGAAGCTGAATCAATCCACTTTTATCTGCAATGAATACAAAGCCTGTTTGCTCAATTTTAAATTGCTGTAATAGCTTTTGCATATCAGTGATGCTTTTTGCAAGACCTGCTAAACCAGTCCCATTAGCTTGCTGATGATTTACAAACATTTTCACATCATTGGCTGACTCTTGATAAATACTGATAGAGTAAGGTTGTTTTGATTGCTTAAAAGCAAAGAACCAGCCATCGGCTGCATCGTTTTTTAACACACGCAAAAACCCATTCTGGTTCCAGTACTGTGCAGTGTCTCTATTTGCCCAAGATGCTGTGGCTAAATCGTATTGCTGGGCAACGCGATTTAATTCTTTTAATAGTAATGTATCGTCTTGGTTGTTTGATTGAGCCCATTGTAAAATAAATTCGTTTGATGATAGTTGCTGAGCAGCACCGAGTAACTCGTTGATTTCACCGCCTATGTGATTGCTGATTGTTTGCAGTTTACTAGGGAGCTCTGACTCAATCATACGTCGCTCAATAATATCCTCTGAGCTGTGTAGGGAAGTCAAACCAATCAGTGCGGCTACGCATATAGCAATAACACTGCCTAAAGCTGTGATTTTTTGAGTGATCGAAAGATTTTGTATCGTCATGATATTAATTAATTTTACAACTAAATAGAAAAACATATTAGCACATTATTTATTTGGAACTAAATATTGGCTAAGCAGAATAGGCAAAGATATACCAGATTGATTAAAGTTTTATTAACAGGCATAAAAAAGCCCACATGCAAAAAGCATACGGGCTTGGTTTCTAACAAGCGAAACATTTATTGTTTAGGGTTAAACAATCTTTTTCATTGCTGACATGTAGCCACGTAATTTAGCACCTACTTTTTCAACTGGGTGTTCGCGCAATGCAGCGTTAATTTGAATTAATGTTTGGTTATCAACTTGGTTACTGTGCTCGCCAAGGCCTTTACCGATAATGTCTGTATCAACGTTTTTCATAAAATCAGCAAGTAATGGTAAACATGCATGGTTATATAAATAACAGCCGTATTCTGCAGTATCAGAGATAGTACGGTTCATTTCAAAAAGCTTTTTACGCGCAATAGTATTGGCGATTAATGGCGTTTCGTGTAATGACTCGTAGTAGGCCGACTCTTCAATAATGCCGGCTGCTGTCATGGTTTCAAATGCAAGTTCAACACCTGCTTTAACCATTGCTACCATTAAAATACCGTTATCAAAAAATTCTTGTTCAGAGATTTCTACATCGCCAGCAGGGGTCTTTTCAAAGTTAGTTTCTGCTGTTTCTGCGCGCCATTTAAGTAAGTTTACGTCATCGTTATTCCAGTCTTCCATCATAGTGCGTGAGAAAGTGCCGTCGATGATGTCATCTTGATGCTTATTATAAAGCGGGCGCATAATTAGTTTTAGCTCTTCACTTAGTTCAAACGCTTTTACTTTTGCTGGGTTTGAAAGGCGGTCAAGCATGTTAGTAACGCCGCCGTACTTAAGTGCTTCGGTAATTACTTCCCAGCCGTATTGAATTAGTTTTGATGCATAACCCGCATCAACGCCTTTTTCTACCATTTTATCAAAACATAAAATAGAGCCAGTTTGTAACATGCCACATAAAATGGTTTGCTCGCCCATTAGGTCAGACTTAACCTCAGCAATAAATGATGATTTAAGTACACCTGCGCGATGTCCGCCAGTACCCGCTGCATACGCTTTAGCTTGTGCTAAACCAAGGCCTTGAGGGTCATTTTCTGGGTGAACTGCGATCAGAGTTGGCACACCAAAACCGCGTTTGTATTCTTCACGTACTTCAGAACCAGGACACTTAGGTGCAACCATGATTACAGTAATGTCTTCACGTACTTGCATGCCTTCTTCAACGATATTAAAACCATGAGAGTAAGCAAGTGTAGAGTCTTTTTTCATAAGTGGCATAATTGCACTTACTACAGCGGTATGTTGTTTGTCTGGTGTTAAGTTAAGTACTACGTCAGCGGTAGGAATTAATTCTTCATAAGTACCAACAGTAAAGCCGTTTTCAGACGCATTTAAAAATGATTGGCGACGCTCAGAAATAGCTGAAGCACGTAATGTGTAAGAAACATCTAAACCAGAGTCACGTAAGTTTAAGCCTTGGTTTAAACCTTGTGCGCCACAGCCTACAATAACTAGTTTTTTACCTTTAAGTGCGTCAACGCCATCGGCAAATTCGCCTGCGTCCATAAATTCACATTGCGCTAATTGCGCTAATTGCTCGCGTAAAGGTAAGGTATTGAAATAATTCGCCATTGTTAGTGTCCTATAAAGTCATGTTTGTTAGATGCGCAAGGTTTATTGCGCTTACAAACACCATATGTAAAATCGTTGCTTGCGTAAAATGATATATTTGAATTAAAGTGTTTCATAATATGAAATACTGGGTTTGGCATGGATCATAAACATTTAAACTACTTTTTAGCACTGGCTAAAACACTTCATTTTGGACGCGCAAGCGAGCTTTGTCATATAAGCGCACCCACTTTGAGCCGCAATATAAAACACTTGGAAGAAGAGGTAGGTGTTGCATTATTTGTACGCGATAACCGCAGTGTTAAATTAACGCGTGAGGGTGAGTCGTTTATTGATTACGCCACAGCAACGCTTGCTAATTGGCAGCGTTTTAAAACGAATGTGAAAGACCCACAACAACATATTTACGGCAAAGTAAGTATTTATTGCTCGGTTACTGCATCTTATAGTTTTTTACATCAAATATTAGAGCAACTTCGTGCGCAGCATCAGTATATAGAAATAACATTAAATACAGGCGACCCTGCACTTGCTATAAACCGTGTGTTAGATGGGCATGAATTAATGGCTATTGCAGCTAAGCCAAATAAGTTACCGGCGCAAATTGCTTTTGTAGATATAGGGCATTCTCCACTTTTATTAATTGGACCAAAAATTCAATGTCCGATCACAGAAAAATTAACACACAATAGTGATGGCATTAATTGGTCTGATTTAGAATTTATTGTGCCAGAACAAGGTTTTTCTCGCCAAAGGTTAGAACACTGGTGGCGCAAAAATAATATTCACGGGAAAATTTACGCACAAGTTGCTGGGCACGAAGCAATGGTATCTATGGTGAGCTTAGGATTAGGTGTCGCAATGGTCCCTAAAATAGTGCTAGATAACAGCCCGCTGCAAGATAAAGTACAAATACTAACACCAAAAATGCAAGCGCCTGATGGGTTTGATATTGGTTTGGCAGTATTAAGGAAAGAGTTAAATGACCCTGCAATCAGTGCTTTGTGGAATATTGCGCAAACTTTAGATGCAAAAGCGATTTAATGCGCGCAGAGAATAAGCAAGTTAGTTAAATAGTATGAATATAGGTTGCGTATAAGTTTACTATTACTTAACATTGAGCGCTAATAATAAAAACAATGACGCTTGAGAGTTTATTTATGAACCACGCCGTATCACTTGCTCATTCTGCTCAATGCCTAAAAAAGGCGATTCCTTTGATGGTAAAATACCGAATGCCGGTTACACCCATCAACTATGCAATTTGGTACTGTTATATTCAAGGAAACAAACCTTCATTAAATGCTGAGTTAGACCATGTTATTGCTCTGCAACAAACATGTTCACAAGACAAAGCAAAAGAAATTTTTGATAAATATTTAACGCAAGACGATCTCGTTTTTTTTCAAGAAATGACTGAAAAATTTCATACAACTATGGAGCAAGTTCAGCAAGATATAAGCACAACGCTTGATCACTCTAAAAGCTTTACGACGAGTTTAGTCGACTCACAAAATGAATTAAATATGCTTGTTGATGTAAACTCTTACAATGAGATACTAGGTTGTGTTGAGCGTTTAACCGACGATTCTATTGCAATGCAAGATTATGCTCGGGAGTTTCAGACTAAATTAGCCGTTGCCTACAATGAAATAAAAGATTTAAAAGAAGCACTCAATATTTTAAAGGAAGCAGCCGATACCGACACGCTTACGGGTTTTTATAATCGAGGTAAGTTTGATTCTGATATTGTAAACTTTTGCCTCGAATACTCAGAGCAAGCGCAAGAAGACTCTCTTGCCGTACTCATTATGTTTGATATTGATCATTTTAAGCGCTTTAACGATGATTTTGGCCATCAAAAGGGTGATGAAGTCCTTAGGCTAGTTGCTAAAAAAGTGAGAGAAAATACAACTGAAGCTGCAAATGTGTATAGATATGGTGGCGAGGAGTTTTGCATAACAGCCTACTTTGACACTATTAACGATATAATAGCATTTGCAGATTGTATTCGTTTAGCAATAGCAAAATTGGCGATTCGTAAAAAGCATGATGTAACTGCAAAACGTGCTATTTCAGCAAGTTTTGGCTTAGCAATTTTACGGCCATTTACAAATAGTTCTGTTTTAGTTGAGCGTGCAGATAGAGCCTTATACATTGCCAAAACACATGGACGAAATCGTATAGAAATAGCCCCTGATATTTAATAAGTGCCAGAGGTTTCTGATTTATTTGGGTTAAAGCCGCTCAATTTAGGGCGATTTAATCCAACTTCAGTTTTGGTAAACAAGCAGGTAAAACCCAATAGAGCTTTAGCGAGTTAGCTCTTAGTAATTTTTTATTTGAATAATTGCATTTGCTACGTAGTGCCTCATTTTCAAAGGATCTTAAAGTACTATTAGTCAAAAATTACACAAGCAACTCAAAATATAGTCCTTAGACACAACTACCTTGAAAGATAAATAGTCCGAAAAGCATAAAGTTAACATTTTTGTATACAAATTGTGAATAATTGTAACCAGCTAGAGCTAGTTTAAAAAGACCTTGCTAGTATGGGGAACTCACTTATTTTGATACTTTGATTTACGCTGATGCGGTATGCCTTCTCATTATTAACAGCTCTATGTTTTAGCACTTTGTTTGTTTGCCTTTCGGTGCAAGCAACACAGGCAAGCAAGCATGCTGATGATTATACAGAGCAAGATATAACAACCGATCGTCTGCATTTGAGTTTAAGCGTGGGGGCTGGAGTTATAACCAACCCTTTGCATGGTGGAGATAATATTCCGCTCGTGCTTATTCCTCAAGTTGCGTTTTATGCAGAGCAATGGTTTTTTGATAATGGCCGTCTTGGTTATTCATTTTTGCAAACCCCTAAGCATCACTTTAATCTAGTTGGTGAACTCAACTCTGAGTCTCGCTTTTTTATAGACTGGCACCCTAAAAATGTATTTACACTACAAAGTAGTGCCCTCAACAATCAGTTCGTAATGCAAGATGAAGCCTCGTCCTCTCGCTATGTTAATATTGATAATTTACATAAACGGCAAATTGCACTGGATGCGGGTATTGCATATCACTATGTAAATGAAGACCATGTTTTTTCGGTTCAGGCTCTGCATGATATAACCGATGTTTATCGAGGTGTACGCGCAGCATTACAGTGGCAGTATCATACTGTGATAGGAAAGCTCAAAATAAAGCCAACACTTGGAATAAACTATAAATCTGCGGAACTAAATAGCTATTTTTATGGACTTAATGAGGGTGAAACTCAATTTGGCAAAATAGACGTTGGTAGTAGTTGGCAACCTTATGCTAAAATCGACGCCCGTTGGCCACTGAGTAAGGCTGACTCTCTTCGTTTTCATGTAGCATATTACGACTATTCGGCTATGGATGGCAGTCCGCTCTTCGAACGTACTTATTCAATGACTGCATTTATAGGATTCGATCGTACTTTTTAATATGAAGTATTTAATATTAGTTGTCTTTATTACCACTTTTTTTAGTGGTTTTAGTGTGGCACAAACCCCTTTTTTTAGCGTTTCTCCAAAAGTCTGCGTTGTCTCTGAACAGCAGGGTTTTTGCGATCTTGATTTACAATTTAAATGGCAATTAAACGCCTACAGTGATGTCTGTTTGTATCAGCAAGAGCAACGGCTTCAATGCTGGGAGCAACAACTTTCTGGGCAATTTAATTATAAAGCGCGTGTTCAGGTGGAGACCATATACTCCTTAATCAATCCTCATACGGGTGTGTTAATAGCAAAAACACAGGTTGAAGTACAAAGCGCCCATGCTAAAAAAAATAGGCGTAGGCTTCGCTCTCCGTGGAGCTTTTTTTAATTTAGGAGCAACTAATGCCAAAAATTTTACTTGTTGAAGATGATCTCGGTTTACAACAACTAACAAAAGATTACCTTGAACATAATGGCCTTGAAGTCGAAGTATTAGACCGTGGTGACGAAGTGTTTAATTACTTAGAAAACAATACACCCGATTTAATGATTTTAGACGTTATGCTGCCAGGTAAAGATGGCTTTAGCGTTTGCCGCCAAGTAAGAGATAAATTTACTCTACCAATTTTAATGTTGACTGCTAAAGGTGAAGATTTCGACCAAGTACTTGGCTTAGAGCTTGGCGCTGATGATTATGTAATAAAACCAGCAGAGCCACGTGTATTACTAGCGCGAATTAATGCATTACTGCGTCGTGGACAACCCATGGTAAAATCAAGCGAAGAGCTCCAGTTTGGTGATTTAGTCATTGATAAAACAAGTCGTATTGTAAAACTAAGTGATTCGGAGATTGTATTAACTTCGCACGAGTTTGAGTTACTATGGCTATTAGCGTCAAATGCGGGTGAAGTACTAAGTCGAGAACATGTGCACCAGCATATGATTGGCCGCCAATACGATGGACTTGATAGAACTGTGGATGTACGCGTATCACGAATTCGTAAAAAATTAGGCGACAACAGCGATAAGCCATATCGTATAAAAACTGTATGGGGACAAGGCTACTTATTTGTTTCTGATGCATGGGATCTTTAGAACTATTTAAGGTTAGTCGGCTTTAATGGGAAAACTGTTTACCAGCTTATATTTATATATCATCGTTTCTTTGTTTGTAGTAAGCGGTGTTATAGAGCAATTGTGGCCTTACGAAGAGTCGCAACAACAGGTCTTCTTAGATGATGAGTTTGGGCAATCACTCTGGTTGCTCTCACAAACTCCAAATGGTCTTAAAAAATTAAAGCACAACTTTGAAAGTAAAGTGATTGAACGACGTGATTTAATACTCCCTCAAAAACAACAATCGCAGCTCAACCAAAACCACTACTTATACTTATACGATAAGCAACAACGCATTGTTTGGTATGTAGATCTCGGTAATGATTCATTACTTCAAGTAGGACCGGTAGGTGTATTAACGCAGGAATCATCTTCTGTTTGGCCGTATTTATTACTACTTATTATTGTAGGTATACCTGTTGGGCTGTGGAGCTTTTTACTATGGCGCGACTTTGCAAAGCTACGTAAAGCGTGTGAAGCGGTAGAGGGTTTGCAAGACTTTCAACTAAACGACTCTTCTAAGTCTTTCTTTTTACCTATTACTGATACATTAAAGGTAATGCAGCAACGTATTGAGTTTTTACTTAGTGCGCAGCAAGAACTTACCTCATCGGTGTCGCATGAGTTTAGAACACCACTAGCACGTTTAAAGTTTGCAATTGTAATGCTGCAAGAACAAATGCTTGACGAAAAAGGTGAGAAATACTTAACAAACATGCAAACAGACATTAGCGAGCTTGAGTCACTAGTTTCTGAAATGCTCGAATACGCGCGATTAGACTCTCAACAACCTAGTTTACAGCCAATAAACTGTGACTTAGCTGGGCTGGTAAAAACAACTGTTGAAAAGCTAAACTTTGAAGCCCGAACAACGCTCTCCGTAAACCTCCCTGAGCATTTAAGTTATTACTGTGATAGTCACTTTATGGCGCGAGTATTTCAAAATTTAATTGGCAATGCGCTCAAATACACTCATAAACAAGTTAAAATTTCATTGCTACAAGAGACAAAACACATCGTATTGATTGTTGAAGATGATGGTGAGGGGATAGCTCCCGCTGAGCGAGAAAATGTATTTAAACCTTTTACTCGACTAGATAAAAGTAGAGGCAAGGATACCGGTGGTTTTGGTTTAGGACTCGCTATAGTTGCTAAAATTGTGTCGTGGCACCAAGGAGAGTGTAAAGCAGAAAGCTCAAGCTTAGGTGGTGCTAAATTTATTGTATATTTACCCCTCAAATTAAAGACATAAAAAAAGCGCCTAGAGGCGCTTTTTTTGTGGTTAAAAACCAAAATCAACAAGTAGCAATACAATAGACCGCAAGTACTTAAAAAAGTTCTCAACTATTTTTATTTTTTTCAAGTAATGGCATTAACATTTGCTCAAGGCCATTTAGTTTTACCTCATACATCATCGCAAGTTGACTACCTAGTTTTGAGTCAGGAAACCCTTGCTGATTAAACCAGACTAAATAAGGCTCTGGCAGTAAAAGCAATGGCCGTCCTGCATATTTTCCAAACGGCATTATGGTATTAATAGCTATTTTTAGTTGTTTTGGATCCATAAAAACTACTTATGTATTTAAAGTATGCGTAAGTGTAAGGGATTTTAGAGATATAAAATAGGCTGTGACGGGCAAGAAACAGCCTATTTTGCGAGGGAGTAGGCCCTCTGATTTAATAATTTTATGTTGATTGATATAAACCTAGTTGAACTTTAATTAGCTGGGATCTAATTAAGTTATTATTAGAACATGGGTTCTTATTTAACCAACACAGTTAGTCTACCTGTTTTTCATTGTTGTGGTGAATTGGCTTGTAAAGGAATGTAAATAGAATTGCTTTTTATTTAAAAACTAATAACAAAGCCTTAACTAATTAAGGCCTTGTTATTTATAGACGTTATAAAAAGTAATTATTCGTTAAATAGCTCTTGTTTAACGTGCTCTGCAAAACCACTACCGGCTTCTAGGTAAAAGTTATAAGTAGAATGAACACCCATTTCTTCTAGTTCTTTTTGTTGATCAGGGTAGTTTGCAATAGCTGTTACTTGGCCTTTATAACCAGAGGCTTGTAGCTGCTCTAGAGCAAAGATATTTTGCATATGCTTTGGCATTGCAAGCATAACCATTTCTACTTGTGAGTGATTTACTCGTTGCCAAAAGTCAGGGTCGGTTGCATCAGCAATTAAGACGTTGCGGCCTCTGTTAACGTGCTTATCTACCACCTCAGGTTTTATATCTATACCTGCAACAACATTTGGGTGAGTCGCGTTGATAGTCTCATAAGCACCAGTACCAATACGTCCCATACCAAAAATGACTATTCTAGTATCGTTAAGGTTAACAGGTAGCTCTTCAGCTAAACGAGTTTTGCTTTCGAACTTTAATAACCAGTGCTCAATTTTGACGTACAACTCGTTTGAACGTTTATTTAATGGGGAGGCAATTATAAAGGTAATAGAAACAGCAATTGCCATTACAGCTAGCCATTCAGAGGTGATCATGCCTGTAGTTGCAGCCACTGCACATACAATTAAACCAAACTCACTGTAGTTAGATAAGCTAAAAGCAGTAAGTAATGATGTACGCGCGCGTAGTTTAAATATATTAGTGAACACATAATAAAGCGCTATTTTAACGGGTAATACTAAAATAAGTATAATAGCAACAATCAAGGAGTTAGTGGTTAGCTCTGCGCTCAAACCAATACTTAAGAAGAAGCCAACTAGCAATATGTCCTTTAAATTAAGCAGGGATTTTGATAGCTCGCCTGCCTTTTTGTGAGGGGCAAACATCATTCCTATTATTAATGCACCTAAATCGCCTTTTAGGCCTGCAAATTCAAATGCATGATAACCAGCAACTAGAGCAAAGAAAAAACCAAACAATGGTAATAGTTCACCATGTTTAGATCGGTTCAATACGCCATACATTACAGGTCGTAATAAAGGCAAAGCAATTATTAGTGCAATTGCCCATAAATTTGGGACTTTGCCGGTGCTAATAGCTAAAAAGATAACAGCAAAGATATCTTGCATTACCAATATACCAATGGCTATTTTACCGTGTAAGCTTGCCATTTCCCCGCGTTCTTCAAGCACTTTCACTGCAAATACAGTACTTGAAAAGCTAAGCGCAAACCCAACTAATAAAGCACTTTGCCAACTTAAATCAACAAATAGTGGAATAGCGAATACGCCAAGTAACAGCATAAAGCCACTAAATAACGCACTGCTAAAAATGATATGCAATGTTGCAGGTGCCCAAACTTGAGGTTTAATTAAACTGTTAACTTTAAGTTTCAAGCCAATACTAAAAAGAAGAAGGGTAACGCCAAGGGCTGCAATTGTATCGAGCAACTCTGTACTTTTATATCCCGATAAATTTAAAGCAAAGCCTGCTAATAAAAATCCAATAAGAGGAGGTAGTTTTAATTGATAAACGGCAAAACCACAAACAAACGCGGCAGCAAAATAGATTAGTTCCATAATTCTTAATATCACTTCATTTGGTGTTGCAGTGTAACGAAAAATTTATGCCATTGAAAATATAATAGACCTAAAAATGAACGCGTCTAATCAATTACTTGCCTTGCTGCGTATGAAAAATGCGCATTAAACACTTATTTAATCGTAAATAGTATGTAAATAACATTTTTTCACTGACATTAGCTTTTAAATATGGTTAAGATGCGATAACGAAGAAGTTTAAGCCAGAGCAAATAATAGAGCAGCTCAGCTTAAGGAGAGAGATATGTTTAAAAAGATTTTAGCGTCGGTAGGTATTGGTGCTGCAAAAGTAGACACTATTTTAGAAACTGAACACCTACAACCAGGTCAACTTTTTAACGCACAAATAGTTATCACAGCAGGGGATGTTAGCCAAGATATCGCAGGCTTAGATTTATTATTAATGACTCGTGTTAAAGTTGCGGGTGATGATGGCGATTATTTTACTAATCATGTAATTGAGCAATGGCGAATTACAGATATTGGTACAATTGAGCCAGGCGAAGTTAAAAACATCCCTTTTGAAGCACGTCTTCATTCTGAAACACCTATTACAGAAATTAATGCAGGTTATAATCAATCACATGTATGGCTAGAAACAGGCCTAGATATAGACTTAGCACTTGACCCAACAGATAAAGATCATTTACACATTTACCCTAATGAAGCGGTTAAAACGTGTATGCAAGCGATGGAAAAGTTAGGTTTTAGTTTAATGAAAGCTGACGTAGAAAAAGGCCACTTACGGGCTTCAACTTTTCAGTCATTATCTGGGTGTTACCAAGAACTTGAGTATAAACCTAATAGCCGCAGCTTATTTGGCATTCAGGAGATTGAATTATCGTTTGTACCAGAGGCACATAAAACACATGTGCTTATAGAGCTAGACAGAGCCTTTAAAGGCGATGGTTATGTAGATTTGACCATAGAGCACGATCATGTGAATCTATCGCAGTTGTGTGATCAGCTAGAGCGCTTATTTACTTAGTATAAGCTAACTAAGCTAGCGAGTGATTTTAATAAACCCAGCCTAAGCTGGGTTTTTTGCTTATAGGATTTAATATGCAGTTTAAATGTGAGCAGTTTGACGCTCTTGATACACAGACTCTTTTTACTATTATGCGTGGGCGGGTTGATGTGTTTGTTGTAGAGCAAAAATGTCCTTACCCTGAACTTGATGATGTAGATATTGCTTCAAATACACAGCATTTATATACATTGGATAATGAGCAACTACAAACTTATGCGCGTTGTTATGACAAAAGTGAGCAATACAGCGCAATAGGTCGCGTGCTAGTGAGTGAAGGAGCGCGTGGTAATGGGTATGCTACTTTACTTATTACTAAAGCTATAGACTGCTGCAAAGCACAATGGCCTGAGCGAGATATTTATATAGGTGCACAAACTTACTTACTTGATTTTTACCGCTCTTTTGGCTTTGAGGATTATAAAAGTGAATATTTAGAAGACGGTATACCTCATCAAGATATGATTTTAAAACTCACTAAATAAATCCAATTTAAGCAGCTATAAAAAAGCCCACTAATGTGGGCTATTTTAATTTAAGACTATTTTAAGGTTAAGGTATTATTTAGCTCAAGAGTGAGTGTAAAAACACCATACCAATAGCAAGTGGACACACAAACTTGGTATACCAAGGCCATATTTTCCAAAACAATGTGTTATGGACCTCAGGATTACCTTCTTTAATTGCTTTAAGTAATGAGCTTCTGTACCAAATCCAGCCTACAAATATACAACACATCAGGCCAAGCAAAGGTTGAGCTACTTTTGTAGTTAAAGTAATCACTAAGCCAAATAAGCTGCTAAGGTTACACACAATTATAATGCTAACGATAGCAATTAAAGCTCCAATCAACCAGGTTGCCTGAACGCGTTTCATCCCAAAGCGTTCTACAGTGTATGATACTGGCGCCTCTAACATTGAAATAGATGACGTTAAAGCGGCAATACTCATTAACGCAAAAAATGAAAAGCCCACAAATAAGCCAACTTCGCCCATTCCATCAAATAAAGCAGGGAGTACCTGAAATACTAACGTATCTTCAGAGAGTAATTTACCTGTTGAGGCCGAGAATATTTCAACGCCTTGAGCTTGCGCTACATACATAGCCGGAATAATCAGTAAACCCGCTACAAAGGCTATAAATACATCAATAAGGGTTACATAGGCACCTAAAGAAACAAGATTTTCTTTTTTGCTGATGTACGAGCCGTAAATAATCATTACGCTAGTACCTAGCGATAAAGAGAAAAAAGCTTGTCCTAGTGCGCTAACTAATAGTTTTGCGTCAAAAATAGACGAAAAATCAGGAACTAAGTAAGCCTTTAAACCTTCCATTGCGCCATCTTGGGTCATTACATAAGCAATAAGTGCAAATAAAATCCCCAAAAGAGCGGGCATTAAACGTTTTGACCATTTTTCAATACCGTTCTCAACGCCTCTACTGATAATAGCGACAGTTAGTACGATAAAGACGAGAGTGAATATAATGTTTCGGGTAAGTGATTGCTCGCTTAACCATGTAGATGCTGTGTTGGCACCAACTAAAGTGGCTATGGGTTCAGCTGTAGCGCTGAGCATCCAACCAGCAACAATGGCGTAAAAACTTAATATAAAGCCAGCACATAAAATACCGCCAAAACCAACAATAAAGGCAAAGTGTTTTTGCCATGGCTTATTAGATATTTTTTGAAGTGATGAAACCGCATTTGCTTGGCCATGACGACCAATCATAAGTTCAGCCATTAAAGCGGGGTAGGCTAAAAAGAACGCAAGCACTAAATATGCGACTAAAAATGCAGCACCGCCATTACTTGCTGTTTGTGTAGGGAATCCCCAAATATTGCCCAAACCAACGGCAGAACCCGCGGCGGCCATAATAAAACCAAAGCGAGAGCTGAACTCGCCTCTAACTGCGCTCATATTATTGTACTTCTCTATTGTGTGACGGCGGTGACAATCTACTGGAAATGTTAAAAAATAAAAAGTGCTTATTTGCTGATCTAGCACAATTTAATAAGTAAAGTGTGTGTTATAACCATCGATTTTAATTGTTGTTATCGAGTCGTTTAAAATAACGAGTTGATTTTGTTTAATAATTGTTAATTACAGTCTGTAACTATTGCTTTACGAATTATGATGCTGTGCAATAGTGAAAGTAAAACACGCACCACCTAGCTGGGTACTTTTACTTACTTTAACACTGCCATGATGCCAGTCGGCTACTTTTTCAACAATAGCTAGACCAAGGCCGTAACTTTTATCAGCTCTGTTACGGTGATCTTCTTCCCTAAAAAATGGGCTAAATACATTACTAAAATTTTCTCGAGCGATACCCGGGCCGTCATCTTCTACTGTTATTATAAGCTGTTGCTCGTGTAACTTTGCGCTCAGGTAAATATGTTGGCTTGCAAAATCACATGCGTTAGTTAATAAGTTAGTAATTGCGCGAGCAAGCCAGTGAAGATCTGCATTTATTATTTTATCTGTACTATTGAGCTGTACGTTAAGCATTTGCATTTCAAGTTTTGGTGCAAGTTGAACTAAAATATCTTCAAGGTAGGACTTAATGTTTGTTGATGAATAGGTCAGCTTATTAGCATTTTGTTCTAAAGTAGCAAAAGCTAAATAGCTACTAAGCATCGATTCCATATGGTCTAAATCATTTTCCATACGGGTTAAATACTGTTTTACTTTTTGCTCATCATGGCTATCTAATGCCGCATCTAAACCAAATCGCAGGCACGCGATAGGGGTGCGTATATCATGAGATAAACTTGAAGCCATTAGTTTATTTTCAGCGACAAGTTTCTCTATTTGGCTGGCCATGCGGTTAAAGGTAAGCTCTACGTCTTTTATGTAAGTAAAATGCGATACTTTTATTCGGGCTTGAACATTACCAGAGGCAAACTTTTTAGCGGCTTCATTTAACACGGTTAATCGTTTAGCTAAGGGCGCAATAATAAACCCCATAAATACACATAAGCCTGCGTAAAAGAGTAAGGTTAATATAATGTCGTTATGTTGCTCGCTATCAAAAATTTTATCTAAACGCATTGATAAGTGAAAAGGATTTAAAACAGCGCTGCTATAAAGCATATAAAAGCCTTGCTGATCTTCTAAAATCAGCCCACCCGGCGTATGCATTTGTAATAATAAAGAAGGCGGTAAAGCAAGTGATTCATTAGGTTTATAATCAATTAAAACATCAAATTCTAGCGCCAGTTGTTTTACATAATCGCTGCGCTCAGATGTGGGTATGTTAGCTAATTGCTTGCTAAAACCCATAATCATTTTACTTTGCTGACTAAATTCATCCTGTGGGGTATGCGCTTGTTGACTAAAAGCATCAATAAGCCAGCCCAATACCACAATAGATAAAAGTGCACTGCCTAAAAGCGATATATAAAACTTTTTCATTTATTTATTCATCACTTTATTACCACGCAGTAGAAACAAGTAAATATCCACGGCCCCAAATAGTTTTAATTTTTTCAGGGTTTTGTGGATCATCATTAAACTTTTTACGAAGTGCAGAAATAAGTACATCAACACTTCTATCAAGCCCATCGTATTCTCTGCCTTTGGTTGCTTTAAATACAGCGTCACGCGAGACCACTTGGCCTGCATTGCTCGCAAGGTAATGAAGCAGTAAATACTCAGCACTTGATATGTTTACGTCTTGCTTGTTGAGTTTTACATTTCTAGATTCGGTATCAATACTAAGCGTACCAACATTAATAACACTCTCGTTAACGTGTGGGGTATTTGGCTCATTGTTTTGGCGAAGGGCTGCTTTTATACGCGCTAGCAATGCACGAGGGCGCACAGGTTTCATTATGTAGTCGCTTGCACCTACTTCTAGACCAATGACCTCATCCATTTCTTCATCGCGTGCGGTGAGCATTATGATGGGCGAATTATAAAAACTACGAAGTTCTCTACACACGCTTATACCATCTTGCCCTGGAAGCATAATATCAAGGAGCACGATATTTGGATTTAACGTTTTGACTTGGCTAATTACTTCGTCACCTCTGTGACAAACATGCGTTGTGTAGCCTTGCTCTGTTAAGTATTCAGCAACCCATTGAGCAAGTGATACATCGTCTTCAACGAGTAAAATAGTGCCATAGTTATCCATGAAAATATCCTTAATGCGATTGGTATTAAAATAGTCGCCAGCGGCGCTTTTTTTGCCTGTTTTGATATACCCATTGAAGCTTTACTTCGGCAATACTAATTATTTTAGAGGTATTGCTGTCAAATAGTTCAAATGAAATACTTTGCTGTGAATCAAATGCATAATTAAAGGTACCGCTCTGTTGCTTGAGCCAACATTGCATTATGTACTTTGAGGTGGCGTCACGTAGGCAGTAATTACCAATGATAGGTTGCTCCCACGTTAGCGTTACGTCAGCATAGCAATTTCGCCCTTCGCGCAATGCAACGCAGGTGTCTGGAACTGCTATAAGTGCTTCAGGAGGTTCCTGAGCTTTAACAGTAAAAGTACTGGGGAAGATCAGTAATACACAGATCCATCTAAAATACATAACGTAGGCCTACCTTGGCTTTGTGTTGATATCCTTGGGAAATAATTGGACTGTCGTCAATCTCTTTTGAAAACCATGTGGTAAGCCAGCCGGATAAAAACACCCAATCTTGGCTTATTGGGTACTCAGCATGGAACTCAAAAATAATACTAGTACTGGCATTGCTGCTATAAATCGGGCGAAGGCTGGTGGCTTCATCGCTATCAATGCCAAAGTAATAATTGGTAAAGTCAGCAGAGTAGGCGCTTAAACCAACACCAGATCTAAACTCCCAGTTTCGCCATGGTAAAATGTGACTAAAAAAGCTGTTTATAACCCAGCCATTGTGCGCGCCAGATACATCATGAAGGTATTCAAAAGAGAATTGAGAATTTTCAAATCGACGAGAAAGTCGAAGGCCGACGTCAAAGTCGTAATTACGTTTTTTTATACCTTGGAGTTCTTTTATAACACCATGGTTATAGAATCCGAGGCCTTTTTCGTCAAATCCAGCTTGAGTATTTGTGCCTAATATATCTAGGCCCCAATCAAATTTATCTATAAGACTGTAGCCTATTACAAGGCCGCCACTGAGTTGATTGTGATCGAAATCAAGGTAAAATTTATCGTAGGAAACAGCAAGACTTAAGTCGAGCTCAACGCCTTTATCGTAAGACTCAATGCCGACAAGGTAAGAATCTTCAATATAAAAGCCCGCACCAGCACTCCAATCCCACGCAAAGCCTTGGATTGGCTCTAACGTATTATCTGCATAATAGCGGTTACTTGCCATACTCGACGTGCTAAAAATGCAGCAAAAAAGCAGTGTTATGCTCAGTAAAGTATGGTTAAGCAAAGCGTTTCTCATCCCTTAGGGCCTAATTATTATTTGTTATTAAGCGTAGTATATTGTTAATTCGTTCCTTTAATCTGTAAAAAAATGTAGTAAGTGTTAGGTCTGTTGATCTTTCAAGGTTAAATTTGCAGCAGTCTGTTTGGTATTTAGGTAAGGCAGAGCCTATGCAGTGTGGCTATTCCCCATAAATGGGCGATAACGTAGCATTAATGCCAAACAGGCGCTGCCCAAAGGGTTCTTCCTAGGGGCTATTTACTCTTTGTTGCTCGGTTTTGACTTAGCCCACTAGGTTACAAATCTCGCGCCGCGATTAAATAGCCCCTAGTTTGAACAAATTTTAATCCGTAAAGATCAACAGACCCTAATTTACTGAACTTTAATTTTATCGATTAATATACTACTCAAGTAAAACTGCATCATAGGTGTTAATGCACTTACTTCTGTTCTATTACATGGACCGCTAAGTTTGGTAAGGCTAGATAGTTTTGACAACGTTTTGTACTGAGGTATTTGAATATCTTTGCCAAGTCTTTCAATTCGGGCCTCGTCAGTGTTTTGCTGATGAATAAAAGCGACAACCTCAAGCTCATTTGTTATTTTTTGCTCTTCGGTGAAATTGTAAATTAGTGGTTCACGATGAAAACTTGCACTGTCGATTGAAGATTTAGCAAACCAAACAACATCACCCGATGACTTGTGCGTGAGACGCATACTAACTTGTGCAAATATTGCAGCGCACTGTTGTGTTGGGTATTGCTGGGCAACATTTGAATATAAAGTAAATGGCTTCTCTGGTTGCTTTATTGCGTACTTAGTATCATCTGTGAAAGTTAAATCGAGTTGCTGAATAGTCAGTGTGTAGTCACTGTTATTTTTAGTTGTTACTTTTAGTTGTTTATCGTTCAGTGCTTGGCTAATTTGCGATAGAAGTTTATCGGTTACGCTTGCCTTATCGGTAATGATTTTTACTGTTTGGTTTCTAACTACTTTATGTGCAGGAAGCTGAACCGATTTAACTTTTGGAGATGAGTGCTCTGTAGTGTACTCAAGTTGATAGGTCTGACTTTTTAATGTTGGCTTTAATGGCATAGCCAGTGGTTCGGCCGGTTGCTTTGTAATAGCACAACCAGTTGATAATAAAATAAAAAGTGACACAACTAAAAAACGCATAAGTACTAAACACTCGCTTAAAACCAAATAATCGTCGTATTGTACGTTAGTACAAACAAAACTTCATGATATTATCTGCGCAGATGTAGTTAAAAAGATAAATTTTATAAAAAATGAAGTATCTCAACTCTTTATCGTATTGCCTATCTGCTTTGTGTTTGCTGTTTAGTTCTATGGGTTTTGCAGCAAAAGCGGATCCTGATTGGGATGCATTTGTAAAAAAGTACGGCCGTTACGCACAAAAAAAATTAAAAAGTAAAGGTATACCCGGTGCAGCGCTTTCGATTGTAAATATAAACAATTCAGACTACATCCACACCATGGGCGTAACTAAATCACGAAATGGACAAAAAGTTAATAAGCATACTCGGTTTAGACTCGCGTCTGTTTCGAAGACATTTGCAGGCTCGTTATCAGCTAAATTGGCTGCTAACGGCCTACTGGAATTAGATAAGCCTGTTAGCGAATACATAACTGATTTTAAAGGGACTGTTTATCAAGATGATTTAAAGGTGTTTCATCTTTTGAGCCATTCAAGTGGATTAGTTCCTAATGCATACGACAATTTAATTGAATCTCGTATGGATTACCCAGGTATTGTTGAAAAGCTGCTTAGCGTCAAACCAATTTGCAAACCCGGCGAATGTTATGGCTATCAAAACGTTATGTTTAGTCTTATAGGCGATGTGATATTACAAAGCACCGATAAAAGTTACGGACAGTGGTTACGAGAAGCTATTTTTGAGCCATTAAAAATGAGTGATGCGAGCTTAGGTTTTGAACAAATGGTGCATGACAATAATTATGCTCTACCTCATGTGCGGGGTAAAAAACGCTGGTATAGCGCTAAACTTAAAAAAAATTATTATAAAGTGGGACCTGCAGCTGGTGTGAACGCTAGCGCAAGTGATATGGCTATTTGGTTAAGAGCGCAGCTGGGCCAATATCCTGATGTTTTGTCATTGGATACTCTAGCAAAACAAACACGCCCTTATACACATACAAAAAAAGAAATGCATCGCAGGGTATGGAAAAAACACCTCAATGAAGCCTATTACGGATTAGGCTGGCGCGTTTATAACTATGCTGATGAAACACTTTACTATCATAGTGGCTGGGTGCAAGGTTATAGAAGTGATGTGGTTGTATTTCCTCACTTAAATATTGGTTTTAGCTTAATAGTTAATGCTGAAACCGGCGTAATCAATGAGCTAACGACTGAATTTATCGACAGGCTATTAGAATACAAACGAGGTAAAAAAATATGAATAATAAAATAATATTAGCAATCACTTTTTTAATCATGTCATTCAATTGTAGTTTAGTGTTTGCAGCACCTGATGAGATATATTTGTTTCGTCATAGCGAAAAGTTAACGGGTAAAAATCCAGCGCTTTCAGAAGAGGGGAAGGCACGTGCAAATAATTTAGTTACGTTGTTTAAAGAACATCAAAATATACATCTTTTTAGCAGCAACTATAAACGCACGTTGCAAACAGCCGCACCTTTGCAGGCACATTTTAATACCAAAATAAATGTGTATAACGCAGGTAAGCTAAGTGATTTAAAAAATGAGTTACTAAAACTAAAAGGTGTAGTTGTTGTTATTGGGCACAGTAATACAACACCGCAACTAGCCGAGCTACTTTCGAATGAAAAAGTGCCAGCAATGAGTGAAACACAATTTTCTCAGTACTTTATATTGAATAAGAAGCGCAGTAGTAATGGTAGCGAATATGATGTAACCCATCATAAAATGAGTTTTTGATTTAAAATGTTAAATAATAAAAAACCAGCATTAAGCTGGTTTTTTTAATTTAAACGCACTAAATCCTTTAACAGGAATAATTAGTTACGCGGTAAATGTATTTTTTTCTCAACGCTTTGACGATAAAGCACAATAGTGTGACCTATCGTTTGTAGCTTAGTCGCACCAGTTTCACGTACGATTGCTTCAAAAATTAATGCTTTTGTTTCACGATCGTCAGTTGGAACTTTAACTTTGATTAATTCGTGAATTTCTAATGCACTTTGAATTTCTACTACTACGCCTTCGGTTAAACCGTTAGAACCTAGTAAAACTACAGGCTTAAGGCTATGTGCCTGACCTTTTAAAAACTGCTTTTGTTTGTTTGATAATGTCATGTTTATACAAATTTTGCTGAATATGGCTTGAATTAAGGGTATTCTAACGCCATCTAGAGAATATTACTAATTAGTTGCGTGTTAATTTATGACAAATAAAAAACAGTCAGCCAGTTCACAGCGATGGCTGAAAGAACATTTTGATGATAAATATGTTCAAGAAGCGCAAAAAAAAGGCTGGCGTTCCCGAGCGGTTTTTAAATTAGATGAAGTACAAAATAGAGATAAAATACTTCGTCCAGGTATGACAGTTGTTGATTTAGGGGCGGCTCCAGGAAGTTGGTCTCAATATTTGGCTGAAAAAGTAGGTGACAAAGGCCAAGTGATCGCGTGTGATATATTGCCGATGGATTCACTTGCGGGTGTTGACTTCTTACAAGGTGACTTTCGTGAGGAGGCTGTATTAAATGCGTTGTTAAAACGTATTGATGG
This sequence comes from Pseudoalteromonas sp. NZS100_1, assembly GCF_015864285.1. Lineage (NCBI taxonomy): Bacteria > Pseudomonadati > Pseudomonadota > Gammaproteobacteria > Alteromonadales > Pseudoalteromonadaceae > Pseudoalteromonas > Pseudoalteromonas sp. NZS100_1. Next base: position 68,717 of record NZ_JADYXN010000001.1, on the reverse strand, counting down.
TAAAAATGTTGATGTGGTACTCTCTGACATGGCACCAAATATGAGTGGCAATAACTCAGTAGATCAAGCGGGTAGTATGTATTTGGTAGAACTTGCGCTGGATATGTGTAGTCAAGTACTAAAGAAAAATGGCGCATTTATTGTTAAAGTTTTCCAAGGAGAAGGCTTTGATCAATACTTGCAAGATGTACGTAATAGTTTTAAAGCAGTGAAAATACGCAAACCTGATGCCTCACGTGCCCGTTCTCGGGAAGTATATATAGTAGCGACTGGATACAAACTGTAGTACAGTTGCTTGGCGTTTAGTTGAATTTAAATTAATTGGATACAAGAGGTTAACCCCTTGAGCGATATGGCGAAAAATTTAATACTATGGCTGGTGATTGCAGTTGTGCTGATGTCAGTCTTTCAGAGCTTTAATGGCGGCGAGCAAGTTGATCGTCAAACAAGTTACACTCAATTTGTAAAAGATGTCCGCAGTGGCTCTTTACAAGAAGTTATTATCGACCGCGGTACAGGAAATATTACTGGTACTAAGAGCAGTGGTGAGCGTTTTCAAACAACGATGCCAATGTACGATGAAGACTTAATAAATGATTTACTTAAAAATGATGTAAATGTGAAGGGTGTACAACCTGAAGAACAATCATTCTTAGCAAGTATATTTATTTCTTGGTTCCCGATGATACTGCTTATAGGTGTATGGATATTCTTCATGCGTCAAATGCAAGGCGGCGGCGGTAAAGGCGCTATGTCATTTGGTAAGAGTAAAGCTCGCTTAATGAGTGAAGATCAAATTAAAACAACGTTTGCTGATGTTGCAGGTTGTGATGAAGCGAAAGAAGATGTTACTGAGCTGGTAGACTTTTTACGAGATCCTTCTAAGTTTCAAAAACTTGGCGGTAGTATTCCTAAAGGTGTACTAATGGTTGGTCCTCCAGGTACCGGTAAAACGTTACTTGCGAAGGCTGTTGCTGGTGAAGCTAAAGTGCCATTTTTTACAATTTCTGGTTCAGATTTTGTTGAAATGTTTGTGGGTGTTGGTGCGTCACGTGTACGAGACATGTTTGAGCAAGCTAAAAAAGCGGCGCCTTGTATTATCTTTATAGATGAGATTGACGCTGTTGGTCGTAAACGTGGTGCTGGTATGGGCGGCGGTAACGACGAACGTGAGCAAACACTTAACCAAATGCTAGTAGAAATGGATGGTTTTGGTGGTAACGAAGGTATTATTGTTATCGCAGCAACTAACCGACCAGATGTACTAGACCCTGCATTACTTCGCCCAGGTCGTTTTGACCGTCAAGTTGAAGTAGGTTTACCTGATATTCGTGGTCGTGAGCAAATACTTAAAGTACACATGCGTAAAGTGCCATTAGGCGATAACGTAGAAGCTGCTCTTATAGCACGTGGTACTCCAGGTTTCTCTGGCGCGGATTTAGCTAACTTAGTAAACGAAGCTGCACTTTATGCAGCGCGTGGTAATAAACGTGTTGTAAGTATGGCTGAATTTGACGCTGCTAAAGATAAAATCATGATGGGCGCAGAGCGCAAGACCATGGTGATGAGCGAGCAAGAAAAAGCAATGACAGCGTACCATGAAGCTGGCCATGCTATTGTTGGTCGTATGGTGCCAGAACATGATCCAGTTTATAAAGTATCTATTATTCCACGTGGCCGTGCGCTGGGTGTAACAATGTACTTGCCTGAGCAAGATCGTGTTAGTCATTCAAAAGAGCTTTTAGAATCAATGATTTCTAGCCTTTATGGTGGCCGTATTGCTGAAGCGCTTATTTACGGCGCAGATAAAGTAACAACGGGTGCAAGTAATGACATTGAACGAGCTACAGATATAGCGCGTAAAATGGTTACACATTGGGGTTTAAGTGAAAAACTAGGTCCGTTACTTTACGCTGAAGATCAGAACGAAATGTATATGGGTGGTGGCGGTAGTCGTTCATCTAGCATGTCGGACGACACGGCAAAAGTAATTGATGCAGAGGTTCGATTACTTTCAGATCGTAACTATCAAAGAGCAGAAGAAATATTAAAAGAAAATATTGATATTCTTCACTCAATGAAAGATGCGTTAATGAAATACGAAACTATTGATGCTAAGCAAATTGATGATTTAATGGCACGCCAACCAGTACGTGAACCGCGTGATGCACATGACCGTCATGAAGCTAAACCGGTAAAAGCGGAAGAACCTCAAGAACCAGTTGCTGATGAAAGTCAAAAGACTGATGATTCATCAAAAAAAGATGAAACAAACCTTGATGACAAAGCTGAATAATCGTTAAAATAGTAATGAAAGCCCCGAACTTCGGGGCTTTTTTGTATCAGCTATTTAGAAAAAGAATAAAGGTTGGCAATGACTAACATATTAAAGCTTCCGAGAGGGCGTACGCTTAATCTTGAAAAGCCCGTTATTATGGGAATACTAAATGTAACGCCGGATTCATTTTCTGATGGTGGGCAGTTTTTAGATCCCAAAATAGCGCTAAAGCGCGCAATGCAATTATTAGATGACGGTGCGACAATTTTAGATATAGGGGGAGAATCTACTCGCCCAAGCGCGCCAGATGTTAGCTTAGAAGATGAACTTGCTCGAGTAATCCCCGCTATTAAAGCGATACGTCAGCACAGTGATTGCGTTATTTCAATTGATACCAGTAAAGCACAGGTAATGGAACAAGCAATACTTGCAGGGGCAGATATAGTCAATGATGTTAGAGCTTTACAAGAAATAGACGCCTTAGAAACGGTTGCGCAGTATGAAGATGTAGCAATTTGTTTAATGCATATGCAAGGGCAGCCCCGGAACATGCAATCGTCACCTCATTACGTTAATTTGTTTGCAGATATAAGTATGTTTTTTAGTGAACGTATTAAAGCATGTGAAACAGCTGGGATTAAGTTTGAACGACTTATTCTAGACCCAGGTTTTGGATTTGGAAAAACGCTTAGTCATAACTATCAAATATTGGCTAAGTTTGACGATTTTAATAAATTAGGTTTGCCATTATTGGCCGGATTATCTCGTAAATCGATGATAGGTAATTTATTAAACAGAAATACAAATGAACGGTTAGCGGGCAGCTTAGCGGGTGCGTTAATCGCAGCGCAAAATGGCGCAAAAATTATTCGTGTACATGACGTAAAAGAAACCGCAGATGTACTTGGTGTATATCAAGCCTGCGAACAAGGAATTTCACAATGAAAGAAAGAAAATATTTTGGCACCGATGGCGTGCGTGGACTTGTAGGCGCTGCTCCAATAAACCCTGAATTTGCAATGAAGCTAGGCTGGGCTGCTGGGCGTGTATTATCGCAAAGTGGTACTAAAAAAGTAATTATTGGTAAAGATACGCGTATTTCGGGCTATATGCTTGAAACCGCACTTGAGGCTGGTTTAATTGCTGCTGGTATTGATGTTGTATTATTGGGTCCTATGCCTACACCGGCCGTTGCTTATTTAGCGCAAACATTTCGTGCTGAGGCAGGTATTGTAATTAGTGCCTCACATAATCCATATTACGATAACGGTATTAAGTTTTTCAATGGTCAAGGCTTAAAGCTTGATGATGCAGTAGAGCTTGAAATTGAAGCGATGCTTGATGAGCAAATGACATGTGTTGCTTCAGATAAATTAGGCAAAGCATCGCGTTTAGTCAGTGCGGATGGCCGCTATATAGAGTTTTGTAAGAGCCAGTTCCCGCAAGGCCTGTCTTTAGAAGGTCTTAAGATTGTTGTCGATTGCGCAAATGGCGCAACTTATCATATTGCACCTTCTGTTATGCGTGAACTTGGCGCAGAAGTAATAACACATGCGTGCGAGCCTAACGGCGTTAATATCAACCATGAATGTGGCGCTACTCACGTAGATACCCTTAAACGTAAAGTGCTTGAACTTAAAGCCGACGTAGGTATTGCATACGATGGTGATGGTGACCGCGTGATGATGGTTGATCATAATGGCCGTGTTTTTGATGGTGATGATCTGGTTTATATTATTGCTTGCCAAGCAGCCCAAGATGATAATTTGGGTGGTGGTGTAGTTGGTACTGTTATGTCTAACATGGGCCTTGAAAACGCTTTAAAAGCAAAAGGTATCGAGTTTGCTCGCAGTAAAGTGGGGGATCGCTATGTTATGGAATTACTACAGCAAAAAGGCTGGAAAATTGGCGGTGAAAGCTCAGGCCATGTACTAAACCTAGACTTAATTAGCACGGGTGATGGTATTATTTCAAGCTTACAAGTACTTGCTGCTATGGTTGCACAAAATCGTACATTGCAAGACTTAGGCGCTGGTTTTACCAAGTATCCAATGAAGATGATTAACGTGCGTTATACAGCTGGAACTGACCCGACAAAAGCACCAGAAGTGCTTTCAGCTGTAGCAGAAGTAGAGCTTGCTTTAGGCGATAAAGGCCGTGTTTTACTGCGTAAGTCAGGCACTGAACCTGTGGTTCGTGTTATGGTTGAAGCCGAGCAAGAAAAGATTGTAATAGACAGCGCTCAAAAAATTGCAGCTGTTGTAGAATCTATGAGCAAACAAACTGATTAATAACAATAATCTCTTGTAACTTTGGGCGAGAAAAGTTAATATCTCGCCCGCTTTCTAATGTGGAGTGGATAATGGCAATACGCAAGGCGATGGTCGCAGGCAACTGGAAAATGAATGGCTCTTTAGAGTTAGTTAAACAAATGTCTGACGCTATTAACGATGTAAAATCACAAGAGATGGACATTGTTTTATTTCCTCCATTCCCACTTGTACCAGCAATGGTAGCTAGCGGTGTTTCTACAGGAGCTCAAACTGTTTCTGAAAATACACCTGGCGCATTTACTGGTGAAGTTGATGCGCAGCTTATAAAAGATTTAGGTGCAACTTACGTACTCGTTGGTCATTCTGAACGCCGCAGTATTTATAACGAAAGTAATGCAACAGTCGCTGAAAAGTTTGCTAGAGCACAGCAAGTTGGGTTAACACCAATATTATGTGTAGGCGAGAGTGAAAGTGAGCAAGAAAGCGGTCAAACCGAACAAGTAGTTGCTGCACAAATTGATGCAGTAATAGAGAAATTAGGTGTAGCAGCACTGAAAGATTCTGTGATAGCATACGAGCCCGTTTGGGCCATAGGCACAGGTAAGACTGCATCGCCAGAGCAGGCACAAACTGTTCATAAATTTATCCGTGACAAAATTGCATCACTTGATAGCAATTTAGCACAAGGGCTTACCATCTTATATGGTGGTAGCGTTAATGAAAAAAATAGCGAATTATTATTTGCACAAACAGATATAGATGGCGGCTTAATTGGCGGCGCAAGTCTAAAAGCAGAATCTTTTACTGCAATCTGTAACAGTGCAAAAGGGACTGTATAAGATGTACGAAATTTTATTAGTAGTTTATTTAGTTGTGGCTTTGGCTCTAGTTGGAATGGTTTTAATTCAACAAGGTAAAGGCGCAGATATGGGTTCTTCATTTGGCGCTGGTGCATCAGGCACAGTTTTTGGTTCGTCAGGTGCAGGTAACTTTATGACAAAAACAACCACAAGCTTAGCAACGGTATTTTTTGTATTAAGCATTGTGTTAGGAAACCTAACTGCTGGTCAAATTAAAAAGACTGACGAATGGGAAAACCTAGAAGCAGCTCCAGCAGTAGAAACAGTAGTTCCTGTTGAAGAAGATGTTCCAGTAACATCTACTAAAGAGCAAAGCTCTGACGTACCAAACTAATTTAGCGTAAAGCTATCGTTAAACGATTTATAGTCCTCAAATAAATCACATGTTTAACAATTAAGCGAAAGCTTAAAAAATGCGGATGTGGTGGAATTGGTAGACACGCCACCTTGAGGGGGTGGTGCTTTAGGGCATGGGGGTTCAAGTCCCCCCATCCGCACCAAATTTAGAAACCAGTAGCAGTGATGTTACTGGTTTTTTTGTATCTGTAATTTATTGTGATCGTTTTATGAGCGATGTGTGTTTATTGTTAAATAATTCTTCTATTTGTTAGAAAAAACTAGAAATATTACAAATTTAGCTCACACTTATAGATATCAAGCCGATAATAGATATAGACAATAAAATAAGGTAGCACAGTATGGCTTCAGGCTTCTCTTTTCAAAACCTAAGCATAACAAAAAAAATACATGCAATAACATGCATTGCGGTAGTGGCTTTCATAGTGATCGTATTGATAAACTATTTAGCTATGAATGATAATAAGGTTTCTCTCGATGAAATGAGTAACTCATCGTATAAGGTTGTAAAAATAACGTCGCAAAACGTAGGGCTTTTAGAAAAACTTGATGAACTTTATACCCAAGCGGTTACGTTTGGTGAGCAAGATCTTATAGTTAAAGCAGACGAGGTATATCAAACTTTAGAGTCTAATATTACCTTAATAACGCAACTTAATAACTCCTACATTAATAACGATATTATTAATGAGTTGTCAGATTATGAAAAAATATCCTCAAGTATTGCTACAGGTATGGTTAACGGTACTGCTGATTTTAGTAAGATTCAGCAACAAGCGCAGCTTAAAACAAGTTTATATGGATCTGTTTTAGAAAGTTTTAAAGGCGCTCAACAAAAAGCGGATAATCGTTTTTTTGAACTGGTTGCCAACACTAAAGCGCGCTCTGATGAAGCATTAACTCTAATGTTAGCTGTATCCATTATTTCATTAATTTTATTATTGTTTATGGCTATTTGGATTGCTAAGAATATAGGTTCATCTGCGAGTGATGCAGCTAACAACCTTAGTTTATTAGCAAGCGGCAATGGTTCTTTAAGCACACAGCTATCTGTTAACTCAGAAGACGAAATTGGCCAAGTCTCTATTAATTTTAACGCATTTATTTCCTTACTAAGAGAAACAGTTCTTGAAGTTATTGCTGTATGTGAGCCTTTAATGGAAAACTCAACACGACTAGTTCAAGGTATGGAACAAGCTGAGCGTGCTACAACAAAGCAAACCACTGATGCTGAAATTGTTAAGCAATCTATGGAAGAAATGAAGCAGAGTGTTGGTGATATATCAGAATCTGCAGCTAACGCTTCTCACGCTGCTGAAACGGCCGAGAAAGAAGTTGAACAAAGTCGTACACAAGTACAGATGTCAGTTACCGCTTCTCGTACGCTCAGTGATGAAATTAATCGAGCTGCAGGGACTATTAATAAGCTTGCGGACGATACAAAAAATGTATCGCAGATTTTGAATGTAATTACGTCTATTGCAGATCAGACAAACTTACTTGCTCTTAATGCTGCTATTGAAGCTGCACGAGCAGGTGAACATGGAAGAGGCTTTGCTGTAGTGGCAGATGAGGTTCGTGAACTGGCTTCTCGCACTGCACATTCTACTAATGAAATACGTGAACTATTGGGATCATTAACGACTGCCGCAAATGAATCTGTAGCTGCTATGACTTCAGCACGTGATATGGCAACAGATAATGCTACAGCCGCAGAAAAAACAGGTATTTCAATAGAGAAAATCGCAGAGCAAATGTTAGAAATTAATGGTATGAATTCGCAAATAGCAGCAGCGACTGAGGAACAAACATCCGTTGCAGCTATGGTAGTAGATAATGTGTCAAATATGCATGTATCGTTCGAAGATACTATGGACTCACTACTTGCTGTACGCGACGTAGCCAAAAACCTACATTACCTATCTGATAACCTATTAGATGCAACCGCTAAGTTTAGAATTGAGTAAAGCTCAGTACTGAGTCAGTATATAAATCTACCCTAGGGTGATGCCAGTTAGTTAACCGCTGACTGGCTTTTTTGTTTGGGTATTTGGTTTGACATACCTAGTATATGTCCACTCTCGCTTTATTAGTAATATGTGATGCTCTACTTTAGCTTACTATTACTCTATTTATATAGGGATACTCCCTGAGTTCTCAATAAACATAGTCTGAATTAAATTAATAATATTAATTGCACAGTTCGCAACACTCAGCTGACAGAAGTCTTCTGAATTGGGTTCGTAACTATTGGCTAGAAAAAGTGTTGTAGTGGGCTGCAAAAAAAGGCCTCTGAATAAATTCAGAAGCCTTCATAAACAGACCAGAAGGTCGGTTTATTGATTAGTTAAATATTTATTAACCTATCAGTATTAACCTCTAGGTGGTTTTTATATCAATTTCACTGCTAAAAGGTAGCAATTACTTTTACTTTATCGGTCACTTTAGCGCTATCAACATAGCCAATAGCATCGTTATTAGCAGCAACAAAATCAATAACAGCTTGGTCAGTTGTTAGTTTTTCAGGCGGGGTGCCTTTACCTGTAAATACAAGCTTTGACCAATATGCATTTAACTGACTGCTAGACTTACCTACTACTTTGTCGTTAAATTCATCAGCTACAGATGTACCATCTTGATTTATAGGATTAACTTTATCGCCATTACTAAATGACTTACTTTTTCCCAGATAAATCTTTTTTATTGTGTCAGCATCTACTGTGCTAGCATTGCTTGGATTAATAATCACAGCAACTTCTGCAAATACATTAATTGAGCACAATGAAAGTGCACTTACTAAAATTAATTTTTTCATCATAAGCTCCAATTAAAAGACAAGATCTACACCAACAGCTACAACATCCGTCTCTGTATCGGTTATATCATCTTCAAAACGACTAAAGTCGATTTTGAAAGCAGCGGAAGGGTGAAAATCATAACGTGCACCAATTGTGTATACGTTACTTTGTGCACGAAGACCTTCAAGAGCACCATTTACAGCCGAGTTTAAGGTTGGTATTGACTCAATGGTATTAAAACGTGATGAGTCATGTTTGTCATCATTGTCTTCATAAGTAAAATGAACAATTACACTGTCAATACGGTAACCAACTGATGCGTAATACTGTGACTGTTCTGGTAGTATACTGTCTTCAACCTCAAATTGTGTATATTCGGCATCAAACAAAAAGTTTTCATAATCAACAGAAAAACCAACGCCAACGAAACTCGTTTTATCTTCTTCAGTGATTAGGTCATTCGCAGTATTAGTTAAGCCACTATCAGACAATACACTTACGAGACCAATTAGGCCGCTATCATCTGATGAAATGCTAGTGTCGGCCACAATGTATGCAGCTCGCGCACTGAACCAGTCGTATGATAGACTCCAGTTTATACCGGCTAAATTATTTAATTCAGCAGGTAATTCTGTTCCAAATACGTCAATATCACCATCGAATGCACCATAAAAGCCTTGAAGCGTAGAATCCCAATCACCTAATTGAGAGCTGTAAACTACACTAACTCCTTCATAAGTTGAAAATGGGATACCGTATACTGATTTTGGCGGACGTACCCAGCGATAAGCATAACCTACATCCAAGAAATCAGAATACTTGTAAAAAGGAACACGCATTTTACCAGCGCTAAATTGCAGTTCATCGCTGTATTCATAAGTAATGTATGCCCATTCGAATGTAGCGTCAAAGTCATCCTCTCCACGCGCAATAATTTGAGCCGTAGCTGTTAGCTTTTCATGTAGGTCTGCAGATAATTGTAAAGCGAATTTACTCTCATTTTTAAAAGAGATATCGTCATCATAGCCGTACAAAGTACTGTCACTATCCAGACTTTTACCACCGACAATTGATGCAAAACCATTAATTCTTACCTCAGCACTAGCATAGCTAGATGCTAAAACTGCACATACAGCCACTGCTACAGATAGCTTTTTCATATGTTGTTCCTATTTGTTATTTAAATGTTGATTTCTTTATTAGTATAAGTGCATAACGAGTATTTATCTAATAAACAGAACTGTTTAAGGTTTTTATTTTATTTTTAGTCAATATTATTTTGTTTTTTAATTAATCAGGTGCGAATGTTTGTGTTTAAAAATGTTTAGTACTGGGGTTGGATATAAAATATACGCCTGGTGATTTTTGTTTATAACGTCTTAATGTAACTTACAAGCCGTAAGTATTGTATTTACTACCATATAGATTTGTTAACATTTAATTATAAGTGTTTTACATAAGTTATTTAGTTTAAATGTTTATATTTTATATTGTTACATAGTCGAAATTATCAATAAGTAAAGCTAATCATAAGCAAATAACAACTTTCTAAACTGCAATTTTATCATAGTATCAGTCCTGTCTTAGCGAGGTCGGTCAAAGGAGATGGCGCGGATGAAGAAGGTAATATGGTTTTTATTATGTTTCTTTGCAATGAATGCATACAGTAACGATGAAGTAAGTTTAACTCTGGTAGGTCATATTTCACCAGTGTGCGGCTTTACTACTCAAAATAACAACCTTCAGTTTTCTTCAGATGGCCTTGCGAGTACAAAGCTAGTGATTAATTGTAATTCACCTATGCGAGTATCAATGCAATCTGAAAATGGTGGCCTGCGCCATCAGCAAAGTACTCAAATAAATGCTTATAACATTAATTGGTCAATAGAGGGGGTTTCAAGCGACGTTTCTGCAACAGCACTTGAGCTCAAATCTATGTACAATTTTGATGTTGATAAGATTTTATTTAACAGCGTAGCTAAATTACAGTTAAAACTAGATGAGCCTTTAATTTATGCCGGAAGTTACCAGGATGTGCTTCGCATAGAAATGACACCATCGGTTGTATCTGGTGGAGTTTGGTAAAACACTAACTATTAAATATAAACAAATATGTCACATGGATAAGGAATATTAAAATGAAAAAGTTAATCGTGTTATCAGCAATCGCAACTCTAACATCTGGCGCAGCATTTGCTGAAAATCTAAATGTAGGTGGTGCAGTGTCATCGATTTGTGGGGTGAGCAACATTAACACTACACAATTCTTTCAAACATTATCAGATGGTGCAACTAAAAATGTAGGCTTTGATTTGCAGTGTAATGATGTTGATGGTGCAACAATGTCATTAACAACATCTGAAGGGCACTTGCAAAATGCTGACCATGAAGATCGTGGTGTCGGCTACACTGCCAAGTTAACTGCAGGGACATTTGATTTTACGCTTTCGGCTGAGAATGGCCAAAATGATAAATCTGAGTCGCAAAGCCGTGCTGGTTCTCCAACGCTTGCAGCAGGTGGCGTAGCTGGAAATATTTTACTAACTGTAACACAAGCACCCGTTTATGCCGGTACTTATGCAGATACGCTGATGTTGGCAATAACAGCTAACTAATTAGCATAATAAAAGGCAGTAATTACTGCCTTTTAATTTAGCAGGAGGGACTCTATATGCGTTATATCTTTTTAATGATACTTTTACTCAGCTCTTATTCTACACTGGCTTTTCAAGTTAAACCAATGGTCGCAGAGCTTGAATCATCAGGTAGCCAATCACAACAAACAATTCGTATATCTAACCCTTCAGATAGTTCTTTAACTATTGAGATATCAGCTTTTGATTTACTAATTGCTTCCAACGGTGATGAAACATTAAAAGCGAATGAAGAAGACTTTTTAATTATTCCCATGACTACAATTATTCCGTCCGGGAAAAGTCAATCAGTAATTGTTCGATATATTGGGGAACCAATATTAGAAAATTCGAAAGCGTACCGTGTAGCCATTGATCAGGTATCTGTTGATTTAGAGAAAGCGGGGCAGTCAGGCGTTGGTATGTCAGTTAGCTTTAGGACTTTATTTAATGTGGTGCCTAAAGGTGCTGAGGCAAAATTATTAATTAAAAATAAACGCCAAGTAGATACAGAAACATGGAATGTGCTTCTGGAAAATACAGGCAATAAATATATTCGCTTATCGCAGGCACAGTGGCTTATTAAAGGCGATGATCAAGAGCTATTATTAGAAGGGGCTGAATTGAGTAAAGCACTGACTGGAAAAATTTTATTACCAAAATCTAGCCGTGAGGTCTCAATAAAAATTCCAACAAAATTTAATGCAGCAAGCAGTGATCTTGAGGTCAATTTTTAATGCTGCGGATATGCAGTTACTTTCTTATATATGTAATTGTAATTGCACCGACCTTTGGTGTAGAAGTAACGCCGATGGTGGTCACTTTCTCTCCTGATAGTCGTTCAAGTAATGCCACTAGCTTGGTTCATAATCAATTACCAAGAGACATTGCTTTTGATATCCAAATTTACGAAATTGACTTTTCTCAAGGCACGCCTAAATTAATTTCTTTAGATGACTCACCATTGTGGGTTTTTCCTCCATCGTTATTTTTACAACCAGGGCAAAGCCAACAGTTGCAATTTAGATGGTTAAATAAAAAACTTCCTAGTACTGATAAAAGCTATCAAGTTAGTTTGATTGAGCAGCCCATTGCAAACCAGTCTATAAATAAACAGTCACAACTTACGATGTTGTTAAATATAAATTTAATTGTTCATTTGGATCAACCTCGATTAGTTCCTAAACTGACTATAAAAGAACCTCATGTTGAGGATGGCTTTATCGTCACTGAAGTATTAAATGAAGGAAAAGGGGCAGGACGATTAAGTGATTATGAAATAAAAATCACTAAAAATAAAACCCTGAGCGATCGAATTTTAAAAGATCAATTAAAAGCAAACGGATACGATGTTTTTTTTGCTCCTCATAGCACCAGTGTCATAAAAGTCCCTATGCCACAATCTTTACAGGAAGGAAGTTTAAATCATCTACGTTTAGTGCTGGCTCGCTAGTTATGCGAGTTTTATTATGCATATTTTTATTGAGCTTTACTCAATTATGTTATTCAAAAATTAACCCGTCTAAAAGAACCATCGAACTCAGTGTTGAAGCAGAACTGAATAAAAATGCTATTGGTAAATTAACTCTTGCAGTTGACCCAAATGATAATTTATCACTCAAATGGAGTGAAATTAAAGTTTCATTCGAACGACTTTTATTTTCAGAAGATTTTGATTCTTTAGAGTCTAAAGTTAATAAGAATGTCATTGATACAAAAGCATTAGAGTCATTTGGATATAATATTTCATTCGATATGAGTGATTTTAGCTTAGAAATATCAGTACCTCTTACACTGACTCGCCCTCAACAGCTAAGTTTAAAATCTGATTCAAGGAATTTAACAGCATCGGAACCCGCTAAACTAAGTGGATTTGTTAATGCTTATTCAAGCTATTTTTATCAGCAAGATAAAGGCGAGGACACAACAGATGAGCTCTTAGCTATTCGCTCTGAAATGGTAGTGAGCTGGGAAGGCTGGGTTTTAGAAAACGAAGTGGAGTATTTATCTGAAGTAGCTCCTACCTCATCAAATATTAGGCGCTTAGGTACTCGTATAATACATGACCTACCGCTTAGTGGGTTACGTATATCAGTCGGTGATAATTATAGCTCAGGTAGTTATTTTCAATCAACAGCACGGGTACTAGGTTTGTCGCTTTCACATGATTTTTCGCTAGTTTCTGACAGACCTATCAGACCCAGTGCTTCTCGTAGCTTTACCTTAGAGAGTCCATCCTCTGTAGAGGTGTTAGTTGGCGAGCGGATAGTACAAAAACTTAATTTAGCCGCAGGTATATATTCTCTTGATGATATTCCCCTTAATGAAGGAAGCAATAATATTACTTTGAGGATCACTGATATAGCAGGAGTTGTGCGTTTTGTTGATTTTGACGTAACGACAGGTTTAGATCTTTTTGCTCAAGGGCAACTTGAATATGAGTTTCATTTAGGCGTTCCTTCACGCTTAGGTAGTGAGCTAGATTATGATTACGACGAGCCACTAGCCAGCTTTTATCTTGATTATGGCATTACACCTAGCTGGACAGCTGGTGCGGCAGTACAGGGTGATGAGTATTCTCAGCAGGTTGGTTTTAAAAATATTTATGCAGCTAAAATTGGACAGATTGCGTTTGAAAATGCGATAAGTTTCAATGAAAAAACAGGCCATGCTTATCGCATTGTTTATAGTAACTATAGAAATCATAGTGATAATAACACTGACATTACGGTGGGTTATGAATACTCATCAAGATATTTTACAGGCCTTGGTTATCGGCCTGATTCTCAATCTAGTTCTCGCTTAAGAGAGCATTATATTCAGGCTAATTATAGTTTTTTTTGGGGCGATAATACGCAAACATCTTTTTTTACAAGCTTATCAAGGTCATATGATGAAGCTCAATTTGATAAATCAATTGGGGTTAGTCTTTCTGGTGAGATCGATAATAGCCAATGGAGATATAGTTTAGGTGGGCAGTGGGAGGGTCTCGCTGAAGAAAGTCAATGGGATGTAAGGTTGTCTGTCACTTATAAGTTTTCTAATACTCGACGGGCTAAATTATCTCATCAATCTAGGCGTGAAAAAACACGTTTAGAATTCTCTCAAGATAGTAATCAGCGCTATGTTGGAGCTTTGAACATAAGAGCTGGGCTTGAAAAAAATGATCAAAATGAAGCTATTTTTGATCTAAATACTCAATATAACGCGAATCGTTTTGTTATGAACTTTGATCATGGGAGTTTTTACGAGCAATTTAATGAGGACTCAGCTTACCATCAGAGCCGATTAAGCTTGGCGTCAAGTATAGCATTTGCAGATAATAGTTGGGCTGTTGGGAAACCCATATACGATAGCTTCGCTTTAGTAAAACCTCACTCTAGCCTTAAAGGAAAAAAAGTTATATTGGGGCAATATGAAGATGAATATAGGGCAGATAATGAAGACTTCGAGACTATTTTATTGAACGATATAAGTTCATACGCCTCAACCAACGTTGCAGTCGATATTGATAACTTAGCGCCAGGGTATGATATAGGTTCTGGTATTATTACTCTTTATTCACCTTATCGAACGGGTCATGCAATTACAATAGGGACTGCCGCTAACATATCAGTCATTGCAACGCTGTACGACCAACAAAAAAAGCCACTATCGTTACAGGTTGGAACGGCTATTTGTTTAGATAATAGTAGTAAGAAAGAGCATACATTTTTTACGAATAAAAAAGGACGATTTGCATTAACAGGTTTAACCGCCTGTAATTATGAAATTACACTTAAGAATGCAGAAAAGTCACATTTTACGATTGAAGTATCTGAAGGTGAACAATTACAGCGCAAAGGAGCTATTTATGTACAATAAAAAAGTAAGTTTATTATTGGGTGGTTTAGCACTATTTATTTTTACGCCTTTAATTCATGCGCAATGTGCTGCTAGGTTCGATAAGGTTGAACATATTTATGATGATTTTGAAAGCTACCATGCCTTACAGCAAATAGACTCTAAGAAAGAGTTACGTATAAGCGTTATTAATGATGAGAGTTGTCAATTACAGCTCGTGATTACAAGTGAGAACCAAGCTCAGTTAAAAGGGCAATTTCAAAGTGTTCCGTACCAAATGCAAAGTATACAGAGTCAGTTAGTTAGCACATCAACTTTAAAGTTGAGCTTTACTAATTCTTCGACGATATTGTCATTACTAATACCATCAGGAACACCGATTAAAGCTGGTGTCTATACAGATAGACTCCAAATGAAATTATACGATCAGGGGAGCAAGTTGTTAGATGAACGAGAATATAGCATTCAAGAAAATATTGTGCCTAGAACAAGTCTTTCTGTACTTGGGTATAATACATTTTCAAATACTATTAATTTGGGAGAGCTAATACCGGGTAAGGAATACACTATGTTACCTAGTTTACAAGTTGTTACTAATTCAGATATTCAATTATCTGTAAGTTCAGATAATAATGGTAAATTAATACACAGTCTCTATAGAGATAAATATGCAATTAATTACAGTCTAGATCTGGCAGGAAGTTGGCTTGAACTAAATAACGTATCACAACATAAATTCTCATATTCAGGGCAAACCGTTTACTTATTACCTTTAAAAATTCAGCTAAATGATTTTGAAAGGCAAGCTGCCGGTGAATATTCTGACATAATAAGGTTTCAAATAAGCCCACTTAACTATTAATTCTATTTAAGTTTTTTTGACACCAAAGTAATGCTTGTTGCTTATTTTTTACAGCAATTTTTTGGTAAACCTTGTGTAGGTGAACGCGAACAGTAGCTTCACTTATAAATAAAGTGTCGGCAATTGCACTTGAATGTAAGCCAGAAAATAATAAGTTTAATACTTTCATTTCTTTGCAGGTTAAGTTGTTTGATTGCAGCGTAGTTTGTTGTTCACTCGCTAGCATTTGCCTCATCCAATCATCGGTTACTGCACGAGGGAACCATAACTTTCCTTGTTCAATAGCTTCTAATCCTTGTTGAAGTAGTACTTCGTCAGTGCCTTCGTAAAACAATCCTTTTAAATTTGGCCACTCTTTTAATGCTAGTACATCGCAGTCTTTTGGGACATCAAAAATTACCAGTCCTTGGTGACCATTTTTTAGCATGAATTGATTAATAAGTTCATAATTGGTAATGACGTTTAAAGCTTGATAATTAACAAGTAAAACGTTGAAGTCAGCTGCAACACAAAAAAGTGAAGTGTAATTTGGATTTGTGAAGCATTTGAGGCTTTTATCAGCTGTGTTTTCAATATTCATAATATTCTATCCATAGACTACATTTTAGTACTATATTCTTATTTTTAGTTAATTTCAATGATAGGAGAATGTGTTGTAGCTCTTTTTTTATACACTAAAGTACATGTGTAAAGTACGTTTTATGTGCTTTTTAAAATTGTATTTATGCGGTTTTTTGTTTTAAAACAGCTTTTTAGTGAGGTTGATATTAATGTTCTTTATTTATGATAATCCACCTAAAGCTAACAATGTCTAAATTGCTTTTATTCTTTATACATTTATTCAAATAATTTATACATTTCTTCACAATTCTGTCATATAATACCCATCCAGAGGAAAGATGCATTACGCATCTTTTTTTATGCCTGAAATTTATACTCTTAAGTATAAATGCATAACTAAATCACACGGTATCCTTTGGAGAATATTTTGAAATTACGTAACCTCTCACAGCTAAGTCTAGCAATTTTTGCTGCACTCACTACCTCTGTAAACGCCGAAGAAACTAAAAAAACAGCTAAACAAGACGCATTTGAAAAGATAGAAGTCACAGCTCGTAAACGTACAGAGAGCCTGTTTGAATCTCCAACCGCTATCACTTCAATTGGCGCTAACCTAATTGATAAAGCCAATATGAGTAACCTAGAAGATATTGGTAAATATGTTCCAAATTTAAATATTACCCGCTATGGCGTGGGCAATTCTGCGCATGCGTCTGTATTTATCCGCGGTATAGGTTTGCAAGATCACATAATAACTACCGATCCGGGTGTGGGTGTGTATCTTGATGGTGTGTACTTAGGTCGTCAAATGGGTTCTAACTTATCATTACCTAATGTTGAGCGTGTTGAAGTGCTTCGTGGCCCGCAAGGTACTTTATATGGTCGTAATACATTAGGGGGCGCTGTAAATGTAATTACAAAGCAACCTGGTGATGAAGGGATTGTTACTACTACAGCTAAGCTGGGAAGTCGTGGACGTATTGCCGGTGATGTTTATTTTAATAACTCACTAACAGATGATGTAAGTATGTCTGCAAGTGCATCGTACAAAACACGTGATGGTGTGGGCGAAGCTGTTAATTTAGCAAACCCAGAAAAAGAAATTGGTGAAGAAGAAGAATTTAGTGGTCGTGTTGCACTTAAATGGCAAGCAAATACCGACTTAGCATTCACTTTTTCTTTAGATGGTGTTGATAACGAATCTGGCCAATCGCCTTATACAATTGAATTGACAGACCCACTAGACTCAAATGATGTTTTTAATGGCGACTTCCCATTATTGACTCAAGATTTAATTCCATCAGACCCTGATGATTTAGGCACAACTGTTGCGGGTATTGAATCTACCTCTTACTCAGGTTGGGGCACATCGTTTTCAGCCGATTGGGCAATTAACGATACTTATACCACTAAGTTTATCTCAAGCTACCGTACATCTGAGTATGAAGGTGGCCTAGATGATGATGCATCACCTTTAAACTTGTCTGAGTTTCCAGAGGAAGGCGGTGCTGATCAGTACTCATTTGAAGTTCAGCTAAATGCAACATTCGATAATATGGACTTTGTATCTGGTCTTTACTTTTTTAATGAAGATGGCTTTACACGTTCAGGCCCGTTCGTATTTAGCCCATTTAATACACCTAATGGCTTGTTGAATGATGGTGTAACAGAATCATTTGGCGGTTACGGCGAATTTGAAATTAACCAAGAAACTAATTCGTATGCAGCATATATAAATGCTAGCTACGATTTAACTGACGATTTAACGGTAGGTGGTGGCCTTCGTTATTCAAAAGATGAAAAAGATGCAAATGCTATATTCCCATCATTTCCAACTCGTAAATATGTAAGTGCAGATTTTGATGCGGTTACGTGGGATGTAAATGCATCTTATCAGCTTAGCAATAATATGAATGTTTATGGCCAGATTCAAAAAGGCTATCAAACAGGTGGTTTTCCACCGCGTCCATTTGGTGGACCAGATCAATTTGTATCGTTTGACGAAACAAAAGCGATTAACTACGAAATGGGCTTAAAAGGCCAAGTACACGAAAATGTATCTATGATGCTTGCGGTATTTGTGACTGATTACACCGATTTAGCATTACCATTTTCAGATCCAACAGCGGGTGGTGGCTTTGTAACAATTGTAGAAAATGCGGGTCAATCTAAAGCGCAAGGTATTGAGCTTGAAACAACTGTTGCTATTACCGATGACTTTACTATTCGTAGTGCAGTTGGTTATTTAGATTCTGAAATAACAGAAGTGGCTGAGGGTGTACAAGGCATAGGTAAAGGCGATTCACCAGCACTGACGCCACGCTGGACTGTCATGGTTGCACCGTCTTACTTTATGGATTTAGAGAGTGGCGCAACACTTGCGTTTAATGCTAATTATTCGTATCGCAGTGAAATGCAAGGTCAATCAGTTTACAACCAAAGTGAGACCATTGATTCTCGTGAACTAGTTGGTTTTAATATTTCGTACACTAATCCATATGGCGATATGGAAGTTACACTGTATGGTGAAAACGTTCTAAACGAAGTTTACGATGTTGGTCGCCTACAACAATCAGGTTTTGTTGGTGTAATGCGCAGTAATGACCGCAGTGAATTTGGTTTGAAATTCAAAAAAGATTTTGAGCTATAAACTAAAATCAAGTAAATAAAATTCAATGTAATTGAAGTTTATTTTTCATAACAAAGGCCGAATCATGCTGTGATTCGGCCTTTATATATTCAATAGTAAAATTATTATCCACATAATTTAAATCCCTAATTTAAATTGCTGATTTAAAACAATCAACATAACCACTTTTAAGTATTTGTATCAGCTAAAATGCGCCTTTTTAGTTTGTGTAAAGGCTTGGTTGTTCGTTACAATGGCGCCACTTAATTGCCAAACGGACTCAGTGATGAAAATTCTTGCCGATCAAAATATGCCTTTAGTTGAGCAGTACTTTGCAGACTTTGGTGAGGTTGAGCGTTTTGATGGTCGTAAATTAACGCCTGAACAATTAATAAATGTAGATGTACTCCTTACTCGTTCAGTGACTAATGTTAATCATGAACTATTGGCACAAGCTAACAAGCTGAGCTTTGTGGGCACTGCCACAATTGGCATTGACCATATTGATACGCAATTACTACATGATAGAAATATTGCTTTTACCAGTGCTCCTGGTTGTAATGCAGTTGCTGTAGCTGAATATGTAATTAGTAGTTTATTTGCGTTAAGCCAAGAAAATGCGCGCCCATTGTGTGGTCAAACAATTGGTATTGTAGGAATGGGTAACATTGGCACGTGTTTGTCGCAAAAATTAAAAGCATTAAATGTCGACGTACTGTTATGCGATCCAATTAAGCACGAACAGGGCTTACTACAAGAGCATGTAGCGCTTGATGAGTTATTAGCGCAATCAGATGTTGTTACTTTTCATGTTCCACTTATTAAAGGTGGCGAGCACAAAACGCTGCACATGATGAATAAAGAGCGATTACAATCACTTAAACCAGGAACCACGCTAATTAATGCAAGCCGAGGCGATGTAATTGATAACCAAGCATTGCTTGAGGTAATGGAAGCTGGGGCTGATTTAGATATAGTACTTGATGTATGGGAAAAAGAGCCCAATATTCTAACTGAATTACTAGAGCATGTGCGTTATGCCAGTGTGCATATCGCAGGGCATACACTTGAGGGGAAAGCACGAGGTACACAAATGTTGTATCAAAAATTGTGTGACCTAAAAGGTGTAGAAGTGAGTAAATCGTTAGGTGATTTTTTACCAATACCTGCTATTACAAATGCAACTGTTACGCAAAGCCTAAGCGAGCAAGATATTGCCCGTTTGGTGCATTTAATTTATGACGTACGCCGCGATGACGGAATTTTACTTCGTCATTTAGAAGGTGAGGGCTTTGATAGTTTACGTAAAAACTATCCGGTAAGGCGAGAATTTAGCACCTTATTCCTACAAGGTGATAGCCCACAACTAGCAGCACTTAGTCAACTTGGCTTTAGCATAGCTAAATAATTATTTAACTAACGATGTTGTTTTAATGTCGTTTATAGAGGAAGAAATATGTCGCAAAAATATAACGTTGCCATACTTGGCGCTACTGGTTTAGTAGGCCGTCAAATCATTGAAACGCTAGCAGATCGTAAGTTTCCTGTAGATCAGCTTTTTTTACTTGCGAGCAGCCGCAGCGCAGGTGAAGACATAAAGTTTCGTGGTGAGACCATTGAAGTACTTGACGTTGAAGGCTTTGATTTTAGCCAAGCGCATATAGGTTTGTTTTCTGCTGGTGGTAGTGTATCTGAAAAATATGCTCCTATTGCTGCTGATGCCGGCTGTATTGTAATCGATAATACATCGCACTTTAGAAATGATTTTGAAATCCCACTAGTGGTGCCAGAAGTTAATGCTTCAAGCCTAGCTGATTTTAGGAATCGTAATATTATTGCTAACCCTAACTGTTCAACTATTCAGATGATGTTAGCACTTAAACCAATTTATGATGCTTACGGAATAGACCGTATTAACGTATCTACTTACCAAGCTGTATCGGGCGCAGGTAAAGAAGCGGTTGATGAACTTGCAAAGCAAACAGCTAACTTGATGAATGCACGCCCTATGGATAATAAAGTATTTCCGAAGCAAATTGCATTTAACGTTATTCCTCAAATTGATAGCTTTGAGGATAATGGCTATACACGCGAAGAAATGAAAATGGTAAATGAAACTCATAAAATTTTGGGTGATACCACTATTGCAGTAAATCCTACATGTGTACGTGTTCCCGTGTTTTTTGGTCACTCAGAATCAATTAATATTGAAACGCGCATGCCTTATGACTTTGAACACGTTAAGCAACTTTTAAAAGACGCGCCTGGTGTCGAGCTAATTGATGATGAAGGTGATTACCCTACAGCAGTGTCTGACGCTAGTGGTAACGATACTGTTTATATAGGCCGATTACGTGCTGATATTTCTCATCCTCATGGATTAAACATGTGGGTTGTAAGTGATAACACTCGCAAAGGTGCTGCAACTAACAGTATTCAAATTGCAGAAGAGCTTATTGCTAATTATATGTAATAGTTAATAGCGCTGAACACACTTTCGAAGCGGTAAACATTATTTGTTTGCCGCTTTTTGTTTATAGAGCTTGTCAATTTTTTGCCGTTTATTTTTGAAAGTATAAAAACTGATTGATAACAATCAATAAATTAATATTTATAAAGATGTTTTAAGGCATTTATTTTCAAGGTGTTGCGATGGATATTAAGCCTTAACTGGTTTATAGTTTGTAATTGGAATAGAGCTTGCAATAAAAATAGATTGTAATAATAAATGCGAGTCAGTCATTTGGCTGATAACAGCAATAATCAACAATATTTATGCACTTAAGCTTTAAGTGTTTTGTTAATATTTAAATATTAAAGGATCAGCATGCGCGGTTTAGTTACACTTATTATATTAGCGTCTGCATTGATAGTAACGCCAGTTTACTCTCAAGACAGTACCCAATTAAAGGGGCCTAAAGGCGTTGACTATGGTGCGCAAGGACGATCTATTGGGCCAATTAAACCAACAGACACACTTTGGCGTATAGCGGCTAAAGTGCGCCCAGATAACTCCGTCAGCATTTATCAAGTTATGCAGGCCTTGTATAACAAAAACCCCAACTCATTTTTAGAACAAAATCTTAATCATATTCAAAATGGTGCCTATTTAAAAATCCCTACTTTAGCCGAAATAAAAGGTGTAAATACACAGCTTGCAAAACAACGCTCAGAGCAAGATGATGCATTATGGGAAAAGAAAAAAAATGGCACACTTACGCAAAGCGAAATTACCTCAGCACAAACAAAAGTAACCCAAGCTCGTAAAGTCGACGTAGACGATGCCAAAAAAGAGATACAGAAAGAATTAAATGAAATAAAAACAGAGCAAAGTACTAAGCTGGTTGAGTTACAACAACAATTTAAAAATTCTGTAAGCAATGTAGAAGAAATTTTAGTTGAGAATAATAATCTTAAAAAACAATTATCAGGTATTTCAAACGAACTCGAAAACTTACGCTTACAGTTAGGACAAGACAGTGAAATTCAAAATCAATTAAAAGAACTAATTGTTAAGCAAAACGAGATTATTGCACAGCAAAAAAAACAAGAGATAGTACCAAAAGAATCGTTTGATTTAAGCTCATTATTTTCAAATCCGATAGTGCTGGGTTTATTAATGTTTATTCCTGGGCTACTGATTATTTTTGCAATTGTTATGTTTTTACGCAAACGAGCAAGTAATCAAGAAGAGCCACAAAACGATGATGACTTTTTACCACAAACCCCAATTTACACTGGCGATGATGATTTAGGCCCAAGTTTAAATGACGATCCAATTGTACCCGACCCTTTAGATGACTTGAGTGTTCAACTTGATGATAATCTCGAAAATGATATGTTGCCTGATGATGATTTAGATGACGGCCTAGATGATTTTTCAGGTGGTGAGAATTTACTCGATCAGGATGAGCTTGAAAGTCTACTAAGTGATGACATTGTTTTTGATGATGAAAATACCGATGACGATGATGAACTCGATATTTTTATGCAGCAAGGGTTTGATCAACCTTCAGATGAAAACGCTGAAGATATTGATTTAGACTTATCTGATGACTCAATAAACAATGATGAAATTCTAACTAATGACGATTTAGATAGCTTGTTTGATGAAGACGATAGTCTACCTGAGTTTGATGCACAGCAAACAAGCGAAGCTTTAGAGGATGATAGCTTAGAGTCTCATGATGAAATGGCGGCTTTAAGTGAGGAGCTTGCAGATGATGATAATTTTGATATAGATGAATTATTAGATCAAACATCAACAGAATTAGATACCTCAAATAACACTTCAGCTGAACTTGATACAAGCGACGACTTTGATTTAGACGATATAGATAGCTTAATTGATGAAGCGAATGACCCAAAAAGTGATGTGGTAGATGACTCAATTGATGCAGAGTTACTCGACGAAGATGAACTTCTAGAAGAAAGCGACGATTTTGATTTAGATGACATAGATAGCTTAATTGATGAAGCAGCGGTTGACACTGCAGATGATTCATTAGTTGAGGAAAGCGACGATTTTGATTTAGATGACATAGATAGCTTAATTGATGAAGCAGCGGTTGACACTGCAGATGATTCATTAGTTGAGGAAAGCGACGATTTTGATTTAGATGACATAGATAGCTTAATTGATGAAGCAGCGGTTGACACTGCAGATGATTCATTAGTTGAGGAAAGTGATGACTTTGATTTAGACGACATAGATAACCTAATTGATGAGGCAGCAGTTGATACTGTAAATGATTCATTAGTTGAGGAAAGTGACGACTTTGATTTAGACGACATAGATAGCTTAATTGATGAGGCAGCAGTTGATACTGCAAATGATTCATTAGTTGAGGAAAGTGATGACTTTGATTTAGACGACATAGATAACCTAATTGATGAGGCTGCAGTGGATACTGCAAATGATTCATTAGTTGAGGAAAGTGACGACTTTGATTTAGACGACATAGATAGCTTAATTGATGAGGCTGCAGTAGATACTGTAGATGATTCATTAGTTGAACAAAGCGATGATTTTGATTTAGACGACATAGATAACCTAATTGATGATGAACTAAAAAATTCAGATGTAAGAGATTCAGAAATTGATAATGCATTAGCAGACTCAGTTGAGGATTTAGCAGATGCTCAAGAAGAATTAAATGTTGATGATATTGAGTCGCTTGCTTCATCATTAAATGAAGAACCCGAGCTTGACGATGAGCCTGAACTTGCAGAAGAACCTGAGCTTGAAGAAGAACCTGAGCTTGAAGAAGAGCCTGAGCTTAAAGAAGAGCCAGAGCTTGAAGAAGAGCCGGAGCTTGAAGAAGAGCCAGAGCTTGAAGAAGAGCCAGAGCTTGAAGAAGAGCCAGAGCTTGAAGAAGAGCCAGAGCTTTTAGAAGAACTTGAGCCTTTAGAAGAGCCTGAGCTTGAAGAAGAACCAGAACTTGTAGAAGAGCCAGAGCTTGAAGAAGAGCCTGAGCTTGAAGAAGAGCCAGAGCTTGAAGAAGAGCCAGAGCTTGAAGAAGAACTTGAGCCTTTAGAAGAGCCTGAGCTTGAAGAAGAGCCAGAGCTTGAAGAAGAACCAGAACTTGTAGAAGAGCCTGAGCTTGAAGAAGAGCCTGAGCTTGAAGAAGAACCAGAGCTTGAAGAAGAACCAGAACTTGAAGAAGAGCCAGAGCTTGCAGAAGAGCCAGAACTTATAGATGTAACGGTTGATGATTTTTCAGACACATCAGAGTCGCTTCTTGATCCTGAAGATGCACTTGAAGAATACACAGATGATACTTTAAAGAGCGTTGATGAGCTTTTAAGTGAGCTACAACAGGCCACTGATGACGACTATATAGAAACACCTGATTGGTCTTTAGATGAGCTTGATGATGATCTTGAAGAAATAGAAGTTGATCTTGGTGACGATCCGCTAGCGGGCGACGATGACTCAGATCTTACTGAAATTGAAGAGCAGCTTGATAGCGAGCTTGTAACGCCAAGTGAAGAGTTGGATGAATATCCTGAACTTGAATTAGACGATGATCAATCATTATTAGAGAATGAGCCTTCGTTTGAGCCGCAAGAGCTTAAAGGAGATGCATCGGGTGATGAAAATGCAGTAGCACTTAGTCAAACAGAGAAAGATCTCGCAAATGCGCTTATGGCAGATGGTGATTTAGATAGTTTAGAAGATGATTTTGATGATGAACTATTAATTGATAATGACTTCTCTGAATTAGAAACTGAAACGGAGATTGAAGATGAGTCGCTTGATGATGATTTACTTCAAGAAATTAATAATGAGGTTGATTCTGTTGAACCACCAAGTATTGAAGATGACATCAAACCTCTTAACCTTGATGAAGTTCAAGAAACATTAGAAAGTGAGTTGCCATTTATCCCTGAAGAATTACAAGGGGATGATTTAGATGGTGAGGCACCGGGAGTCGCTTCCAGCCAAGCTGAGCAAGATTTAGCAAACGCACTTATGGCAGATGCTGATTTAGATAGTTTAGAAAATGATTTTGATGATGAGATTTTAATTGAAAATGATTTTTCTGAATTAGATGTTGAATTTGACGAAGATAGTTTAGAGCAAGCGCTAACTGATGAGTTATCAGACGAATCGCAAGAGCAAACAAATGCAGAGCGCGAAGCACAGTTAACAAGCTTAGATGAAGTGGGTAGCACTGATATTAGCTCTGACGATGAACTTGATGAAGAGTTTATGTCGAATTTGACGCAAACTGATTTTGATTCATTACTTAGTGAGTTAGCAGAGCCTGAAGACTTAAGTGTTGATGACAGCAGTGAATTTGATGTTGACTTTGACAGCTTGCTAAAAGAAGACTTAGAGACAGATGATTCATTAACTACAACAGAGTCACTTGTTGAAGGTAGTGATGTTGAGCAACTTGATAATGACGAATTTGTAGATATTGATTCATTATTAGAAGAAAGTGACGACGCTGAACTTGAACACGAACCTTACACCGACGTTAATATGGATGTCGGTTTGAGTGAGTTTGATGCATTACTTGCAGGTGATAACCCAACGGATGTTGATGCTGAAAGTGGTGGCTACTCAGCTAAACTTGATTTAGCGCGTGCTTATATTGAAATTGATGATTTTGATTCTGCGCTTAAAGTTATTGAGGATGTCATTAACAAAGGTCCTGAAGAAGTTCAAGAGGAAGCACTTAGCTTAAAAGCTAAACTAAAATAATTAAAATGTTTATAAGAACCCGTATCTAGCTTAGCTAAATACGGGTTTTTTTATGTGTATTGGTTTGATTACGACAGGTCTCCTTTTATTGCATCGTTAGATAGCATAAAATGCCTCGTTCATTAGCACAGTAGGTAAAACGGTAATTATGCGAGTAGCACTTGGAGTTGAATACAACGGCGCACGTTATAGTGGTTGGCAGCGTCAATCACATGTAAATAGCGTACAGCAAGAAGTAGAAAAAGCGTTGTCGCGTATTTGTAATCATCCTGTTGAAGTTATATGTGCAGGGCGTACAGATGCTGGTGTGCACGGTACAGGCCAAGTAATACACTTTGAAACGCAAGCCGATCGCGATATGGTCGCATTTACACTAGGTATGAATACTTTAATGCCTAAAGATATTGCTATTCGCTTTGCCCAACCGGTTGCTGATGACTTTCATGCCCGTTTTAGTGCTACAGCTCGTCGTTATCGCTATGTTATTTATAACTCCCCCCTACGAGGTGCGGTATTAAACGAGGGGGTTACGCATTTTCATCATCATCTTGATGAAACAAAGATGCAAGAGGCGTGTCAGTACTTAATAGGTAAACACGATTTCACCTCTTTTAGAGCGATACATTGCCAAGCGAATACACCGACAAGAACAATTCATCATCTGTCGGTACAGCGCCAAGGTACTTACGTTATTATTGATATTAAAGCGAATGCATTTTTACATCACATGGTACGTAATATCACAGGCAGCTTAATGGATGTTGGTTTACATAAACAACAACCTATATGGATAAAAGAGCTACTTGATTGTAAAGAACGCGCAAAGGCCAGTGCTACCGCTAAGGCTGCTGGTTTGTATTTAGTGGATGTTGACTACCCTGAGCAATTTAATATTCCTCAAACACCTTTAGGCCCTTTATTTTTGCCTGATATAGATGTGGTATAAGTACTTTTTATGAGCACTTTTAACTACTAAGACCAGTTTTTTATACCGCGTTAGTGTAATTCATGTTTTAATTGAAAAAATTTGTCTGCTAATTGCTATTAGCAGGCTCGCGACACAGAACAGTATTAAGAGAGTTGCAAATGAGTTGGCTAGAAAAAATCTTACCTAAAACGACAAAATCATCAGGTCGTAAAGAAATCCCAGAAGGTGTTTGGGCTAAGTGTACATCGTGTGATTCAATTTTATATAAAGCTGAATTAGAAAAGTCATTAAACGTATGTCCTAAGTGTGACCATCACATGCGTGTTAGTGGCCGTAAGCGCCTAGAGCACTTTTTAGATGAAGGTGATCGTCAAGAGCTTGGTACACAACATGAGCCTAAAGACATTCTTAAGTTTAAAGATTCTAAAAAGTACTCTGACCGTATCAGTGCAGCCCAAAAAGCAAGTGGTGAAAAAGATGCACTTGTAGCTATGAAAGGCCGATTAAAAGGTATTCCAGTGGCAGCGGTAGCATTTGAGTTCTCATTTATGGGTGGTTCAATGGCTTCTGTTGTTGGCGCTCGCTTTGTTGATGCTGTTGATCAATGTTTAGAGCATAACATGCCGCTTATTTGTTTTTCTGCATCAGGCGGAGCACGTATGCAAGAAGCGCTTATGTCGCTTATGCAAATGGCTAAAACAAGTGCTGCACTTGCAAAAATGACGGAAAAAGGTCTTCCATTTATTTCAGTAATGACCGACCCGACAATGGGTGGTGTATCTGCATCACTTGCTATGCTGGGTGATATTAACGTTGCTGAACCTAAAGCGTTAATTGGTTTTGCAGGTCCTCGTGTTATTGAGCAGACTGTTCGCGAAACATTACCTGAAGGTTTTCAGCGTAGTGAATTTTTGCTAGAACATGGTGCAATTGACATGATTATTGACCGCCGTGAAATGCGCGATACCCTTGCACGCATTTTAGCTAAATTTATGAACTTGCCTTCTACGGAACAAGAGCATAGAGTAGCGTAAATTTCAGCTTTACTGATTACACGCTATGACAAAAACAATTCCTAGCCAATCATCAAGCCTTGATGATTGGCTTTTTTATTTAGAAAGTGTTCACCCAGCTAACATTGCAATGGGTTTAGAACGAGTTGCTAATGTTGCCAACAATATTGGCCTTTTAAACACTCCAAGTAAAATTATTCTTATTGCCGGTACAAACGGTAAGGGCACCACTGCACGTTGCTTAGAGTCGCTATTACTAGCGCAAGGTTTTAGCGTGGGCACTTACGCATCTCCTCATTTAATTCGTTATAACGAGCGTGTACGAGTTAATGGCGAAGAACTGGCAGACCAACTCCATATAGATTCTTTTCACCAGCTTGAGCAAGGCCGTAAAGACACTCCTCTGACTTATTTTGAATATGGTACTTTGGGTGCGTTGGCAATTTTTAAACGCTGTAAGGTCGATTATGTATTACTAGAGGTTGGTCTAGGCGGGCGCTTTGATGCTACAAATATAGTAACTCCCTTTGCAAGCGTGATCACCACTATCGATTTAGATCATAAAGAGTACCTAGGTGATACACGAGAGTTAGTGGCTTATGATAAAGCCGGTATTTTTCGTGAAAATACGCCTGCTATTATAGGGGATTTAAATATTCCTCACACAATGACTGATTACGGCAAAGAAATTAATGCCAATATGACGTTGTCGGGCAGTGACTTTATTTTCAAAGAGAATACTGAGAGCTTTAATTGGCAATATAAAGAACATAATCTTGTAATAGATAAGCCAGCAATACCGTGTCAAAATGCAGCAACGGCGTTAACTGCGCTAAGCGTTTTAAACTTATTACCAAGTGAGCAAGTCATACGAAGTTGCCTCGCTAATTTAGTTGTAGAAGGGCGGTTTCAGCAGTTAAGCGCTGAGCCTTTAGTCTTTACCGATGTAGCACATAACCCTGAGTCGGCGCGTTATTTAGCCAATAAGTTATCAAGCTATAAAGATAAAGGCTTTAAAATTCATGCATTAGCCGCTATGCTTGCTGATAAAGATAAAGTGGGTGTACTTAAAGAAGTAAGTCACTTGGTCGATGAGTGGTCATTAGCGAGCTTAAGTGGTCCGCGAGGCGACACTGCAAGTAATTTACAAAATGCGCTGCAGGGTATATCTCATCATAATACTATCAATAGCTATGATAGTGTGGCACAGGCACTGAGTGTAATTTTACCAAAACAACAAAGTGATACTATGTTGATTGTATTTGGTTCATTTTTTACAGTGGCCGGCGCTATTAATTACTTTAAAAAATAGAGAGGATGTCGGTGAACTCAAGTTTTATTAATCGCTTAGTCGGAACAAGTATAGTAGTGATCGCAGCAATTGTGTTTATCCCTAATATACTCGATGGCGAAAAAGTGCATTATAAAGAAGGCTTTAAAGCGATACCTGATCGCCCTGAGTTCAAAACAATCGATCTTCAAGAGTCAATTGATGAAAACATGGCTAATGCTGAGCCACTAAAACAAGATGAAATTGAAGATATTCAAGCTGACGATGAAGCTTTTGAGCAGCAAAACGCTATGGATGAGAGTGACTACGCTGTAGAGAATAAAGTTGTTGAAGCGACTATTGAACCCAAAGCTACACCGAGCACTAAGGCACCGGTTCAAGCTAAACCAAAACCTATTGCGCCTCGTAAAAGTGATGAAAACCTAACAAGTATGGCTTACGTTATTCAATTAGGTAGTTTTTCACATGTTGCAAATGTAAAAGCATTACAGGCTAAATTAAAAGTTGAAGGGTTTAAAACGTTTACTAAACCGATTAAAACCCCAAATGGGACGTTAACCAAGGTATTTGTTGGTCCTTCGCTTGATAAAAATGAATTACAAAAGCAGCTTCCCCAGCTGAAAGAGCTTACTAAATTAAATGGTAAAGTTACGCAATACGAAGTAACAAAATAATTAAAAAAAGGCTTGTATCACAAGCCTTTTTTTATTTATTTATATTTGTTTTTATCATTATCTTTATCTCACAATACCCATTCTATAATGTTAATTTTTTGTATTGACTACAACCCAGTAATCTCCCGTTTAAACTTGCATACTAACGATGTTTGGGTATAGAATGCGCCCCAAATTAGCGACTAATTGGTTCTTATGATCTGGGTTGATTACGCCATTATTGGCATCATTGCATTGTCTACCATCATCGGTTTAATACGCGGCTTTGTAAAAGAAGCAATGTCATTAGCGGTATGGGCTGGCGCCTTTATCATCTCTAGCTTATTTTACCAATATTTAGCTTCCTTCCTAACAACCATTTCTGAACCCCTTTTAAGAAATGCTGCGGCCATAGCCATATTATTCTTTGCGACGCTACTGTTAGGCGGTTTACTAAACTATATTTTAGGTGAGCTTGTACATCGTACTGGTTTATCGGGTACCGACCGTGTCTTTGGCATAGTGTTTGGTGCTCTACGAGGCGTGTTGGTCGTGAGCGCGTTACTCTTCTTTCTTGATGCTTTTACTGGTGCACCCAATACGCACTGGTGGGGCAATTCTATTTTGATTCCAGAATTTGGCTTTGTTGTTGAATGGTTCTTTTCGTACCTAGAAAACAACTCGAGCTTTTTAAATTCAGTAAACCGTTAATCGGCGAGGATAAATTACATGTGTGGTATCGTTGGAATAGTCGGAACATCCCCTGTGAATCAGGCGATTTATGATGGCTTAACTGTTTTGCAGCACCGTGGTCAAGATGCCGCGGGTATCATTACCATTGAGAATAATACGTTTAGCTTGCGCAAAGCAAATGGCTTAGTGAAAGATGCCTTTCACACACGTCATATGAAACGACTACAAGGTACAATTGGTCTTGGCCATGTGCGCTATCCTACAGCAGGATCTTCAAGCTCATCTGAAGCACAGCCTTTTTATGTTAACTCACCGTTTGGTATAGCACTTGCCCATAATGGCAACCTTACTAATGCAGAAGCTTTAAAAGAGCAGTTATTCTCAGAAGCACGTCGTCACGTTAATACAACATCAGACTCTGAAATTTTACTTAATATCATGGCACATGAATTAAGCAAATCTGATAAGTTGCATTTAGACCCTGAAGATATTTTTACTGCGGTAACCGAAGTAAACAATAAAGTAAGCGGTGGTTATGCAACTATTGCTATGATTATCGGCCACGGCATTGTTGCTTTTCGCGACCCTAATGGTATTCGCCCGCTTGTATTTGGTAAACGCGAAACCGAAAAAGGTACTGAGTACATGTTTGCCTCAGAAAGCGTTGCATTGAAACCGGACGGTTTTGAGTTTGTACGTGATGTAGCCCCTGGTGAAGCTATATATGTTACAGAAGAAGGTGAATTCCATTCACTTAGTTGTGCTGATAAGGCATCTTACTCGCCGTGTATTTTTGAATTTGTTTATTTTGCTCGACCTGACTCAACAATAGACCGTATGTCTGTGTACGCAACACGCGTAAACATGGGGACTAAACTAGGCGAAAAAATTGCACGCGAATGGGCTGATAAAGATATTGATGTAGTTATCCCAATCCCAGAAACTTCATGTGATGTAGCACTGGAAATCGCACGTGTACTTGATTTACCGTATCGCCAAGGTTTTGTTAAAAACCGTTATATTGGTCGTACATTTATCATGCCTGGCCAAGAGATGCGTAAAAAATCAGTGCGTCAAAAGCTAAACGCAATTGATCGCGAGTTTAAAGGTAAAAACGTATTATTGGTTGATGACTCAATTGTTCGTGGTACAACATCAGCACAAATTGTTGAAATGGCCCGAGAGTCTGGCGCTAAAAACGTTTACTTTGCATCAGCGGCACCTGAAATACGCTTCCCTAATGTGTACGGTATTGATATGCCTTCAGCAGCTGAGCTTATTGCTCACGGACGTGAAGTAGAAGATATTAATGCAAGTATTGGTTCTGACGGTTTAATCTTTCAATCGTTAAAAGATTTAATTGCTGCGGTTAGCCAAGAAAATCCTGAAATTACTAAGTTTGAAACTTCAGTATTTGATGGCCAATATATTACTGGCGATATTGATCAAAACTATTTAAATCGTATTGATAAGCTACGTAACGATTCAGCAAAAAGCACCCGAGAAAGTGCGATGTCTTCAGGTTTAGAAATACACAACCAAGACGAAAACGAAGCTGATTAATGATTAGTTAATAAAAAGTCGTTACACAAAAAAAAGGAGCTAATTAGCTCCTTTTTTGCGAAGGAAAGAAAGGGAACATTTCTATCAAACATGACTCTTTTTTTAGGTGAAATTTATTAAGTAAACATTGGGCTAACAATCCCATTAGTCCAAAGCATAGCTGTTACAGCTAAAATAATAACCAGTAATATTAATCCACACGTTACTACCGAGCTGGCGTAAATAAAGCCGCGCTCTTCTGGGATATGCATAAGTATTGGTACGCCGGTGTAGAGTAAATAAACCGAGTAAGCCAGTGCAATAATTCCAATACACACTACAAACCAAAGTACAGGCCAAAAAGCGGCGAGTGCCGACATAAACACTGGTGTTGCAGTATATGCTGCAAGTTCAAGTGTTTGTGTAAATGTAGGTTTAGAGCCAAATGTAACCGCCATCCAATGGGCTAAATACGCCAATGCAAAAACACCCGCTATTAAAGCAAAATACATTGCACCTGCAATTAGCAGTGCACTATCGTGCGTTAAAAATACGGGATTGCCTGCACCTATGCTCCATCCTAAATAAACAGATGAGTAGTAGCCCATTATTGAAGGAAATAAAGCAATCAGTAAAATATGCGACAAACTATAGGTTAAACTTTCATGGCGATTATCTATTGTTTGCCATTCTTCAAGTGGGTGAGCATAAATGCCCCAGAGGTGATTTAGTATCATAGTACTTACTCCATAAAAGGAACGTATTATTGTTTTGGTTGATTTATTTTTATACAGTCTATGTACAGTTATGGTTCACTTATTTTGCAAAGTCAAGTTAACTCGTTATTAACATTTAGACGCAGATAAGGGCTTTGATTTATCCCAAGCAAAATTTCGTGTTAAAATAACGGTCTATCAAATTTATTTAGTAATGAGCAGTCAACGTGCCACATAGCCAACTTTTAGAGCCGATTAATAACTTTTTATTGTGTACCACCCCAGAGCAATGGGTGGAGCAAGCAATTAAAAAAGAAAACTTATCAGTCATTTTAATAGATCACTTAATTTGTGAATTAAAAGCAGCTCAAAGTGCGATGTTTTTAATACGTAAATACGCGGTAGATAAAGAGGGTAGTGATGCATTACTCGAGTGGCTAAAGCCATTTGAAACGCTTATTTACAAACGAGAAGGGAATTGGCGCGATCTGGCTGCTAAAAATAAGCTCACTAAATCAATAATTCCTAAATCGAGTTCTCCATACGGGCAAGGTCTAATCGATAAAATGGTTTTGCTGATAAAAGAAGAGCTGCATCACTTTTATCAAGTGCTCGAAATTATGGACGAGTACGGTGTTGAGTATCAAAGTATTACACCATGTCGTTACGCAAAAGGTATGCTTCGTCATGTTAAAACGTTCGAGCCCGATGCATTAGTCGATAAGCTAATAGTAGGCGCTTATATTGAGGCGCGTTCGTGTGAGCGTTTTGCAAAGCTTGCACCGCATGTTGACAAACGTTTAGGTGATTTTTATATTTCGTTGTTACGTTCAGAAGCGCGTCATTACCAAGATTATTTAACTCTAGCGCAAGAAATTGCTGATTTTGATATTACCGATCGCGTAAACTTTTTTGGTGAAAAAGAAAAAGAGTTAATTTCGACAACCGATACTGATTTTAAATTTCACAGCGGTGTTCCCACTGTTTAAATACCCTCATTTTCTTTTAAAAAATTAATATATTCTGCTATTTTCTGATTGCTGAAATTATGTTTTTTCATAATTTTAGCAATGCGTCCATTTTTAGTTATTATATCAATTCCTCTATTAAATTTTTGTAAGTATTCTTTGGCTCTATAATTTGATTTAGAGACAACTAAATATAGTTTATGAGAAGCAAGATCTGGCGATAAGTACTCAATATTATTATCATCTGAATCTTCGGTTTTAGTGTGTTCAAGCCAATAATTTCCAACCTCTTTAGTACCCGCGACTAAATCAATACGCCCTTGTTGTAGTAAATATAAGCTTGTAGGAAGGCTTTTAGTGGACGTTATTGCCAGCTCCCTATTTCTAGCAAACTCTTGGCTTACAAAGGCATTGTCTTCTGTGCCAATACTATAAGGTGTTAATGATTGAACTGTACCATCGAAACTAATAACACTCTCTTTTCGTTTGAAAACTCCTGAGTGAGCAACTGCAAGTGGACGAGAGTAGTAAAAAACTTCATTTCTTTTTAATGAATAAAAAGCACCTAAAATAGCGGTTTTTCTGTTTTTTTCTAATAGCTTTAAAGCGCGATCCCATGTCGTGAATTCTGGTTCGCTATTAATACCTTGCGTTTTAAGCGCTGATTCGGCTATTTCATATAGCCAGCCATTACTAGGTAGGTTTTCGCTAAAATAGGGAGGGTAGTTTTCTGTAACAATTTGCCATGTTTGCTTGCTAAATACTTGTGTAGGAATGGCAATTACTACGATGAAAATTAACAGCTTAATCATTCAACCTCTCACTATTATTCATATATATAGATAAATAATAGTCAGAATTTTAAATTATGCGAAAGGCGTGCTAATTAATTCTTGTGATTGAGGGGTAACGACTAAATAAGAGCCTTGGGTATACCAGTCACCTAGCACTGTGCGAGTAA
Organism: Pseudoalteromonas sp. NZS100_1; assembly: GCF_015864285.1. Taxonomy (NCBI): domain Bacteria; kingdom Pseudomonadati; phylum Pseudomonadota; class Gammaproteobacteria; order Alteromonadales; family Pseudoalteromonadaceae; genus Pseudoalteromonas; species Pseudoalteromonas sp. NZS100_1. The sequence goes on along the minus strand of NZ_JADYXN010000001.1, from coordinate 33,645 downwards.
GTGTTTGTTCATTAACTTTATACGTATGAACATTAGGGCGGTGAGTATGACCATGAATCATATTCGTAACGTTATGTTTGGCAAAGGTGGCAAGTACAGCCTCATCGACAACGTCTAAAATTTCGATAGGTTTATCAGCTTGGCTTAACTTACTTTTTTCGCGGGCATTACGCGCTATTTTTTTACGATACCAAAGCGGCATTGCAAGCATCAATTTTGGCCACCACCAACCACGGCTCTTTTTACGAAAGTTTTGATATTCAGTGTCTTGAGTGCACATTTCGTCGCCATGTAAAATAACGGTAGGCGTGCCATATAAATCAATGACTGTTTGTTCATCGAGTAATGTCATTGCGGCCATGTCGGCATATTGCTTGCGCATAATGAAATCACGATTGCCATGTATAAAATAAACAGGTGTGCCACCATCATTAACGGCGCTTAAATGTTTTGCTACATCGGCACTCAGTGCAGTAATGTAGTCATCTCCAACCCATACTTCAAAAAAATCACCCAAAATATAAAGTGCATCTACATCTTTATTTAATATATGTGTATTTAAAAAGTCAAAAAATGCAGCGCTAATGTCGGGGCGGTTTTCGCTTAGGTGTAAATCTGCAATAAAGTAAGTTTGGCGAGTCATAGGTCAGTCTATTCTAGTTTTAAAAAAACGGGCATATACTAATAGTACACACCCGCTTATATACTCACATAATATGAGTAAACGTTACTAGTTAACAGTAACGCTTTCGATGATCACATCTTCAAGAGGTACGTCTTGGTGAAAACCAGTACTACCTGTTGTAACTGCTTTAATCTTATTTACAATGTCCATGCCTTCTACTACTTCAGCAAAAACACAATAACCCCAACCTTGCGATGTTTCGCTGCTGTGGTTTAAAAAGTCGTTGTTGTTCACGTTAATGAAAAACTGTGCTGTAGCTGAATGAGGATCAGGTGTACGTGCCATAGCTAAAGTGCCTACTTTATTAGACAGGCCGTTATTAGCTTCATTCTGAATTGGGTCGTTTACGTCTTTTTGTTCCATACCTGGAACAAAACCACCGCCTTGAACCATAAAACCATCGATTACACGATGAAATATAGTGCCGTTGAAAAAATCAGCATTTGCATACTCTAAAAAGTTTTTAACTGTGTTTGGAGCTTCTTTCTCAAACATTTTAATGGTGATGTCACCAAAATTAGTGTGTAGAACAACCATGTGTTTTCCTATATCCGGTTTAAATATTGGCGCTATTTTATCGTAGTTGGCTAAGATTAACAAAGTAGATGTTTGGTTTGTTATAAAGCGCTAGAGCAGGGGCTTTTCAAGTGGTAACATAACTGTTCAAGTAAATAGTCAAGGACTCAAAGTAAATGGTAAATATATACAACACACTCACGCGACAAAAAGAGCAATTTAAACCTATGGTCGAAGGAAAAATCGACATGTATGTGTGTGGTATCACCATTTATGATTACTGTCATATTGGACACGCACGTACTTTTGTTGGTTTTGACGTTATTGTGCGCTACTTACGTCATATTGGTTACGATTTAAAATATGTGCGTAACATTACAGATATCGACGATAAAATAATTAAACGTGCGAACGAAAATGGCGAGTCAATAAACGACTTAACTGTGCGCATGACTAAAGCAATGCATGAAGATTTTGATAGCTTAAACATGCTGCGCCCTGACGTAGAGCCAACAGTTACAAGCCATATGGACGAAATTATCGTTATGGTTAAACGTTTGATTGAAAAGGGTCATGCTTATGTTGCTGCCGACGGCGATGTATTGTTTGATGTATCAACGTTTGAGCAATACGGTGCGCTTTCTCAGCAAGATTTAACGATGCTGCAATCAGGTTCTCGCGTTGAAGTAGCGCAAGACAAAGACGATCCACTTGATTTTGTTTTATGGAAAAAAGCAAAAGCAGGTGAGCCATCATGGTCATCACCTTGGGGTGAAGGGCGACCGGGTTGGCATATCGAATGTTCGGCAATGAGCTCAAAGCATCTAGGTGAACATTTTGATATTCACGGTGGGGGTTCTGACTTACAGTTTCCACATCATGAAAATGAAATTGCGCAATCGTGCTGTGCCAATAACGGCAAGTATGTGAATACATGGATTCATACTGGCATGGTGCAAGTAAACAAAGAAAAAATGTCTAAATCGTTAGATAACTTTTTTACTGTACGTGAAGTTTTAAAAGCATACGATCCTGAATCTGTTCGTTACTTTTTAATTTCAGGCCATTACCGCAGCCAACTAAATTACTCGCAAGAAAATTTAGACCAAGCGCGTTCATCACTTGAACGTATTTATACAGCGCTTCGTGATGTAGAACCTGTAGAGTGTGATTTAGAAGGCAATGAGTTTGTTGCTAAATTTAGAAAAGCAATGAATGACGACTTTAATACACCAGAAGCACTACCTGTGTTGTTCGAACTTGCTAAAGAGTTAAACCGCGTGAAAGACACTGATGCAGGTCAAGCTGGCAAATTAGCGTTTATACTGCGCAGCCTTGGTGAAGTGCTAGGGGTTGCTCAACAAGCACCGGAGGCTTTTTTACAAGGCGGACAAGATGACGATGAAGTTGCGACAATTGAAGCATTAATTGTAAAACGTAATGAAGCACGTGCGAGTAAAAACTGGGCTGCTGCTGATGAAGCACGTGATGCGCTTAATGCGTTAGGTGTAATACTTGAAGATTCAGCCGGTAAAACAACGTGGCGTAAAGCATAAGCGTTTAAAATAATACACGTTAAACTAAAAAAGGGTTGCCAAATGGCAACCCTTTTTAATTTTTTAACAGCTTAGCTGTGATATTTCTCACACGCTTCAAGTGTGTTTTCAATTAAGCTAGCGACCGTCATCGGGCCAACGCCACCTGGTACAGGTGTAATAAAATGCGCTTTTTGTTCAGCCACACTGTATTGAACATCACCAACTAATTTACCCGTATCTAAACGGTTAATACCCACATCGATAACGATAGCGCCTTCTTTTATCCAATCTCCAGGTATAAATTCAGGTTTACCTACAGCCACAACTAATAAGTCAGCGCGGCGAACATGCGTTTCTAAGTCTTGAGTAAACTTATGGCATACTGTGGTAGTACAACCCGCTAATAAAAGCTCTAGCGACATTGGACGACCAACAATATTTGACGCGCCAACGACAACTGCATGCATCCCTTTATAACGTACACCCGTTGAATCAAGTAATGTAATAATACCTTTAGGGGTACATGGGCGAAGGGCAGGCATACGCTGTGCTAATCGACCAATGTTATATGGATGAAATCCATCAACATCTTTATGTGGGGTAATGCGTTCTAAAATCTTTTCAGCATCAAGACCTTTTGGCAGTGGTAACTGCACTAAAATTCCATCAACTTCGGCATCATTATTTAGCTCGTCAATTAAATCTAAAAGAGTTTGCTCTTGCGTGTCTGCTGGTAAATCAAATGATTTGGAGATAAAACCTACTTCTTCACAGGCTTTACGTTTTGAACCAACATAAACTTGGCTTGCTGGATCAAGTCCTACAAGTACTACTGCAAGTCCTGGTGCACGTAAACCATTTGCTACACGTTCACTTACGCGTTCTGCTACAGCGCTACGTACTTGTTTTGCGATTGCCTTACCATCAATGATGTTTGCCGTCATGGGTGACCTTTAATTGGGGTTAATTAACTAGATACCGATACTCTAAAAACGAATGCATAATAAAATAGGGGTAAAAATGCTAATAAAGAAAACATACTCTTTATTTAACTCGTTTTATAATGTGCCTACCATTTTCGCAGAAAAGCATAGCAGCGCCAAGTTGCTTTTAATGTATATAACATTTGAGTTATTAAATAGTTTAAATTTCAGCCTACTATTGTAATATTTAACCATTGTGCACTAAAAATGAGCACTTGATTGGTTTTATTAAAAAAACGTTTGACCTAACCCCGTCAAATCACTATTATGCACCCCGTTGTCAACGAGGTCACTCGCTAACAATAATAAGTTTCGGCGATTAGCGCAGTTTGGTAGCGCACTTGGTTTGGGTCCAAGGGGTCGCAGGTTCAAATCCTGCATCGCCGACCATTTTCTTAAAATGGTCTTAAACTCTCAGTTTAAGTGTTCAGTATGAAAAAAGAAGTTAACTCTTCAATGTCGGCGATTAGCGCAGTTTGGTAGCGCACTTGGTTTGGGTCCAAGGGGTCGCAGGTTCAAATCCTGCATCGCCGACCATTTTCTTATCTAATAAGAATAATAAGTAAATTCCTCTAAGTTATAAATCTAAATCTGTTAGCCTATAATTCTATTAAATAATTTCTACTTTAATCCATTCAATGCCTAGTTAGCCTGTTTTTTATTCAGTTAGTCTCTATAGTCCCTTATCTAGTCCAAATAATTGCCCCCTATACTCGACTATCATAAATATTAGGTTATAATGCCGCGTCTATTGTTTAACATAGTGCCCGAAGGGCAAAGCAGCAATGGTATCTCATGGTAGCGACGGATGCTTTTAAGTGTGAAAAACCGCTTAAACTTTATCAAGACTCATGCAGATCACTTTGTTTGTAAAGGAAGGCGAACAGTCGCCAAAATTGAATATTGAGGTAAATCATGCAAGTTTCTGTTGAGACGACCCAAGGCCTTGAGCGCCGTATAACTATCACCGTTCCTTCAGAGAACGTTGAGACCGAAGTAAAAAAACGCCTACAACAACTGTCAAAAACACAGCGTATAGATGGTTTCCGTGCTGGTAAAGTTCCAGTATCTGTAATTAACAAGCGTTTTGGCCCTGCAGTTCGTCAAGAAGTTGCTGGCGAAGTAATGCAACGTAATTACATTGAAGCAATCGTTTCTGAAAAAATCAATCCAGCTGGCGCGCCTACATTCGCACCTAAATCACTTGAAGCAGGTAAAGATTTAGAATTCTCAGCAACGTTTGAAGTTTACCCTGAAGTTGAAGTTCAAGGTTTAGATAAAATTACTGTTGAGAAACCAGCGGTAACAGTGACTGACGAAGATTTAGCTAACATGCTAGAAACACTTCGTAAGCAACACGCAGCGTGGGCTGATGTTGATGCAGCTGCTGGCGAAAACGACCGTGTAACAGTTGATTTCGTAGGTACTATCGACGGTGAAGTATTTGAAGGCGGCAAAGCTGAAGACTTCCCATTAGAACTTGGCCAAGGTCGTATGATCCCAGGTTTTGAAGATAACATCGTAGGTAAAAAAGCAGGCGAAGAAGTAGTTGCTGATGTAACTTTCCCTGATGATTACCACGCTGAAAACTTAAAAGGTAAAGCGGCTCAATTCACTATCACAGTGAAAAAAGTTGAAGCGCAAGAATTACCAGAATTAAGCGAAGAGTTTGCAACTAAATTCGGTGTTACCGAAGGCGGCGTAGACGCGCTTAAAGAAGAAGTTAAAAAGAACATGACACGTGAGCTAGACCAAGCGGTTAAAGCAAGCGTTAAAGACCAAGCAATCAAAGGTCTTTTAGCTAACAACGAAATCGAAGTGCCTAAAGCACTTGTTGATCAAGAAGTTGATGCTCTACGTCAGCAAGCAGCTCAACGTTTTGGCGGCGACGCTCAAAACATGCCAGAGCTTCCAGCTGAATTGTTCCACGAGCAAGCTGTAACACGTGTTAAAACTGGCCTTTTATTAGGTGAAGTGATTAAAGCTAACGAGATTAAAGTTGATGACGCTAAAGTTGAAGCATTAATCGCAACGGTAGCTTCTGCATACGAAGATCCAACTGAAGTAGTAGAATACTACAAAGGTAATGATCAACTTATGCAGCAAATGCGTAATGTAGCAATGGAAGAGCAAGCTGTTGAAGCTATTTTAGCTAAAGCAGTTGTTACTGATGTTGAAAAAGCATTTGATGACATCATGAATCCACAGCAAGGTGCTTAATAAGTCATTGACTTAAGCTCTCGCTAACGATTAAATGGCTCGTGCTACTCTGTTTATACAGCGTGCCCGGGCCATTTTAGTTTTTGGCTCTAAATTTGCGAAAAACGATAACTATGCTTCCTTATAATAAGGATAAGTATAAGCGCATAAGGAATTAAATAAGTATGAATACTGGTATTACAGATCCCCTAAATGCATTGGTCCCAATGGTTGTTGAACAAACACCGAAAGGCGAGCGCTCGTATGATATTTATTCGAGATTATTAAAAGAGCGTATTATCTTTTTAACAGGTCAAGTTGAAGACAACATGGCAAATCTGATTTTAGCGCAAATGCTATTTTTAGAATCAGAAAATCCTGATAAAGATATCTTTTTATACATCAACTCACCAGGTGGTTCAGTAACTGCGGGTATGGCTATTTACGACACAATGAACTTCATCAAACCAGATGTAAGTACAATATGTGTAGGTCAAGCTGCAAGCATGGGTGCTTTTTTACTTACTGCTGGCGCTAAAGGTAAGCGTTTTTGCCTACCAAACTCACGTGTGATGATTCACCAACCATTAGGTGGTTTCCAAGGTCAAGCATCTGACTTTGAAATACATGCTAAAGAAATTCTGTCTATTAAAGATAAGCTTAACCGCTTAATGGCTGAGCATACAGGCCAACCATTAGATATTATCTCTAAAGACACAGATCGTGATAACTTTATGAGTGCCACGCAAGCTGTAGATTACGGCTTGGTAGACTCTGTGTTTACAAATCGCGACAAAAAGTAAGCGCTTGGCGAACAGGATTGCCTGTTTGCCACTTTGAGTTACTATGCGAAAACCAATAAATTTTGGTATAGTTAAAGCGTATTGAAATAGCCGCCAACAGTTTTGGTGGCCAACGTAATAAAATGAGGTAGCTGAATGTCTGACACTCCTACAGACGGCGACAAAAGTAATAAATTGTTATACTGCTCTTTTTGTGGCAAAAGCCAACATGAAGTGCGTAAATTAATTGCAGGCCCTTCAGTATACGTTTGTGATGAATGTGTAGAGTTGTGTAACGATATTATCAGGGAAGAGATCAAAGACATTGCTCCTAAGCATGATACGTCTGACAAACTACCTGTACCAAAAGAAATTCGTAAACACTTAGATGATTATGTTATTGGTCAAGATCATGCTAAAAAAGTATTGTCTGTTGCCGTTTATAACCATTATAAACGCCTACGTAACCAATCGACTAAGCAAGACATTGAATTAAGTAAAAGTAATATTTTGCTTATCGGCCCAACAGGTAGTGGTAAAACATTACTTGCAGAAACATTAGCGCGTCTACTTGATGTGCCGTTTACTATGGCCGATGCCACTACATTAACCGAAGCAGGTTATGTAGGTGAAGATGTTGAAAACATCATTCAAAAGCTTTTACAAAAATGCGATTACGATGTTGAAAAAGCGCAACGTGGCATTGTTTACATTGATGAAATTGACAAAATTTCTCGTAAATCAGATAACCCGTCAATTACACGTGATGTATCGGGTGAGGGCGTTCAACAGGCGCTACTTAAACTGATTGAAGGCACCGTTGCTTCTGTTCCACCGCAAGGTGGTCGTAAACATCCACAACAAGAGTTTTTACAAGTAGATACGTCTAAAATCTTGTTTATTTGTGGTGGTGCATTTTCAGGCCTAGATAAAGTAATTGAGCAACGTAGCCATAAAAATACCGGTATCGGTTTTGGCGTTAGCGTAAAAGAATCTGCGGCGAGTCGTTCTTTAAGTGAAACTTTTAAAGACGTAGAACCAGAAGATTTAGTTAAATACGGCTTAATTCCTGAGTTTATAGGTCGTTTGCCAGTAGTTGCTACGTTAACAGAACTTGACGAAGCTGCTCTTGTGCAAATATTGAGTGAACCTAAAAACGCGATTACTAAACAGTTCTCAGTATTGTTTGGTATGGAAGACGTTGAACTTGAGTTTCGCGATGATGCCTTAGCTGCGATTGCCCACAAAGCAATGGAGCGTAAAACAGGTGCACGTGGTCTTCGTTCAATCGTTGAAGGTGTGTTACTTGATACTATGTACGAACTTCCTTCAATGGATGACGTAAGCAAAGTGGTTATTGATGAAACCGTTATTAAAGGTGAGTCAGACCCAATCTTGATTTATGAAAATAATAAACAAGATAAAGCTGCATCAGAATAGTTTTTAAGCTATTTGAATGAAAAAAGGAGCCTTAGGCTCCTTTTTTTATAATTAATTTAATCGAGTATGGGAAAATTGTTGAACTTTAATTAGGTTATCCCCATATACTTGAGTAATCTTTAAAATAAATGAAGTGCGAAGAGAAACTATAATGACGCTTGAGAGAACCGACCGAGTCGAAATCCCAGTCCTTGCACTGCGCGATGTTGTGGTATACCCGCACATGGTGATCCCGCTTTTTGTTGGCCGTGAAAAATCAATAAAATGCCTAGAAGCGGCAATGGACAAAGACAAACAAATTTTCTTGGTTGCACAAAAAGATGCAACTGTAGATGAACCAGAGCAAGATGATATTTATCGTATCGGTACTATTGCCACTGTACTTCAGTTATTAAAATTACCAGACGGTACAGTTAAAGTTTTAGTTGAAGGTACACAGCGCGCACAAATTGAAGAATTTGTAGATAACGATGACTTTTTTGTTGCTAATGCTCAATTTATTGAATCTGATTCGGTAGATGAGAAAGAACAAGATATTTTTATTCGTAGCGCAATTAGCCAGTTTGAAGGCTATGTAAAGCTAAACAAAAAAATTCCACCTGAAGTACTAACTTCAGTTTCAGGTATTGATGAGCCAGCACGCCTTGCCGATACAATGGCAGCCCATATGCCGCTTAAAGTACCTGAAAAGCAAAAAGTGCTCGAAATTTCAAGCGTTACAGAACGTCTTGAATATTTAATGGCATTAATGGAAGGCGAAATAGACTTACTGCAAGTTGAGAAGAAAATTCGTACCCGCGTTAAAAAGCAGATGGAAAAGTCTCAGCGCGAGTATTACCTCAATGAGCAAATGAAAGCCATTCAAAAAGAGCTGGGTGAGCTTGACGATGTACCTGATGAATTTGAAGCACTTAAAAAACGCATCGAAGAATCGGGTATGCCAGCAGAGGCACAAGACAAAGCGACGACAGAGCTTAATAAGCTTAAGATGATGTCGCCAATGTCTGCAGAAGCGACTGTAGTGCGTTCATACATTGATACATTAATTAATGTGCCATGGAAAAAACGCTCTAAAGTGAAAAAAGACTTAGCGGGCGCGCAAAAAATTCTTGATAGCGATCACCACGGCTTAGATAAAGTAAAAGAACGCATTATTGAGTATCTCGCAGTACAACAGCGTACTAATAAGCTTAAAGGGCCAATTTTATGTTTAGTTGGGCCACCAGGTGTTGGTAAAACATCACTTGGGCAATCTATAGCGCGTTCAACTGGTCGTAAGTATGTTCGTATGGCGCTTGGCGGCGTACGTGATGAAGCTGAGATCCGTGGTCATCGTCGTACATACATTGGTTCAATGCCAGGTAAGCTAATTCAAAACATGACAAAAGTGGGCGTTAAAAATCCATTATTTTTGTTAGATGAAATCGATAAAATGTCATCAGACATGCGTGGCGATCCAGCATCAGCACTATTAGAAGTGCTTGATCCTGAGCAAAACAGTCACTTTGCCGATCACTACCTCGAAGTAGATTACGATTTATCTGATGTTATGTTTGTAGCTACATCAAATAGCTTTAACATCCCAGGCCCATTATTGGATCGTATGGAAGTTATTCGCTTATCGGGTTACACCGAAGATGAAAAGCTAAACATTGCAAAAGAACACTTAATCACCAAGCAAGTTAAGCGCAATGGCTTAAAAGAGCATGAGATTGTAATTGATGATAGTGCAATTATTGGCATTATCCGTTACTACACACGTGAAGCGGGTGTACGTAACCTAGAGCGCGAAATTTCAAAATTATGCCGTAAAGCAGTTAAAAATATCTTAATTGAAAAAGACACTAAAACAGTAACTATCAATCAAGATAACCTAGAAGACTTTTTAGGTGTACAACGCTTTGACTATGGTAAAGCTGAAGATGGCGACCGCATTGGTCAAGTTACAGGCTTAGCATGGACAGAAGTTGGCGGTGATTTGCTAACAATCGAATGTGCAGCTGTACCAGGTAAAGGCAAGTTAACTTATACCGGTTCACTGGGCGATGTAATGCAAGAGTCGATTCAAGCGGCAATGACGGTAGTACGTAATCGTGCAGATACATTTCGTATTAATAGCGACTTTTACGAAAAACGTGACATTCACGTACACGTACCTGAGGGCGCTACACCAAAAGATGGTCCAAGTGCGGGCGCAGCAATGGTAACGGGTCTTGTATCTAGTTTAACAGGTAATCCTGTACGCGCAGATGTTGCAATGACCGGTGAAATTACGCTACGTGGTGAAGTACTTCCTATTGGTGGCTTAAAAGAGAAATTATTGGCAGCGCATCGTGGTGGAATTAAAACAGTCATCATTCCAAAAATTAACGAACGTGACTTAAAAGAGATCCCAGAAAACGTACTGGCAGGCTTGGATATTCACCCAGTTACGTGGATTGACGAGGTGTTAAAGCTTGCTTTAGTGCATCCTGTTGAGAGTTTTTCGGTCGAAACACCTAAAAACCAAGAAAAAAGCTAAAAAAAGTGCTTTTTAGGGCTTTTCAAATCTAAACGGTATGATAAGTTAAGCACTGGTTTTCAAGCATAGCCCTTATGGGGCGTAGGCTTAAGAAAAATATAATCATGTGAGCATTAAAAGTTTGCTCTAAAATTTTCAAAACAGTGATGTTAGTTTAAAAAACCATCGCTCTTGATAATAACAATGAAAGAGGATGATATTGTGAATAAATCTCAATTAATCGATCAAATCGCAGCTGATGCTGACATTTCTAAAGCGGCTGCAGGTCGTGCACTAGATTCATTCATCGAATCTGTATCTGGCGCGCTAAAAGAAGGCGACTCAGTTGCACTTGTTGGTTTTGGTACTTTCTCAGTACGTGACCGTGCTGCACGTTCAGGCCGTAACCCGCAAACTGGTGAAACAATCCAAATTGCTGCTGCAACTATTCCTGCTTTTAAAGCCGGTAAAGCGCTTAAAGACGCAGTAAACTAATCACTGTTTTAAACACATTAGTTATGGCGAGTGTAAAGTTACTGATTCACCACAACAGATGAATTAAGTAACTTTACCGCCAGTTACTTCAAGTGAAAAAGCGTATCTGGTAAGATACGCTTTTTTTACATGTGACAAGGTAAAATACCTTGATCAAAAAGAGATAAACAAATGCTTGAGAAAATCAGAGAAGGTTCGCAAGGACCTGTAGCCAAAATAATTTTAGGCGCGGTGATTTTATCTTTTGCCTTAGCAGGGATTGGTAGTTACTTAGGTCAAACCACAGAACAACCCGTTGCTGAAGTAAATGGAATTAAAATTAGTCAAACCGATTTTAACCGTGCTTACCAAAATGAACGTAGCCGTTTAGAGCAACAATTTGGTGAATACTTTACACAAATTGCTGCTGATCCAAATTACATGGCGCAAATTCGCCAAGGTGTAGTTGACCGCTTAGTACAACAAGAATTGCAATCACAGCTAGCGGCTGATTTAGGCCTTCGCGTAAGTGATGAAAGTGTACGTAAAACAATTTTAGAACTACCGTACTTTCAAATTGGTGAAAAATTTAATAACGACCGTTACTTACAAGTAATTCGTCAAATGAACTTTCAACCAGATGCTTTTCGTGAATACTTACGTAAAGATATGACACGCAGCCAAGTAGTATCAGCTGTTGCAGGTACAGACTTTGCACTAGAGAGCGAGCTTAAAAGCGCAATTGCTCTACAGCAGCAAACTCGTAGTATTGATTATGTAGTAGTAAACAAAGAAGCGCTTACCGCGAACGTTGAAGTATCAGATCAAGAAGTGTCTGATTACTACGACCTAAACGCATCACAATTTTTGTCCCCAGAGCTTATTTCGGTAAGTTACATTGAGCTTAAAGCAGCAGATATTAATGTTGAATCGGTAACCGAGGATGACGTTAAAGCGTATTACGAGCAAAATAAAGCACAATACGTTGAGCCAGAAAAGCGTCGCGTATCACATATCTTAATTGATAACAGTGAAGACGATGACGCAGCAAAAGAAAAAGCTAATGCACTTCACGTTCAACTAGAGCAAGGTGCAGACTTTGCTGAGTTAGCAGAATCATCATCTGACGATATCGTTAGTGGCGAAATGGGCGGCGATCTTGAATGGATAGAACGTGACGTAATGGACCCTGCATTTGAAGACGCGACTTTCGCACTTCAAAACAAAGGTGATATTTCTGAAGTTGTTGCTTCTGAGTTTGGTTATCACATAATTAAACTGACAGATATTCAACCACAACAAGTTAAAGCCTATGATGATGTTAAAGCTGACTTACGTGCTGAACTAGAACAAGCTGAAAAAGTAGATGCGTTTTACGAAAAGCAAACTGAGATGGGTGCACTTGCATTTGAAATTTCAGACCGCTTAGACGACGCTGCAGAAGTTGCTGAAGTAGAAGTTAAATCTACACCTCTTTTAGCACTTAATGCTTTACCAGAGCCGTTAAACAGTCCTGCAGTTGTAACAGCACTAACATCAGTTGATTTACTTGAAGATAAAGTAAACTCTGAAGTTATTGAACTGGGTGAAGAGCACGCAATTATTGTTCGTATTAACGAGCATAAACCTGCTGCGACTAAACCACTGGATGAAGTAAGCGAGCAAATTAAAGCGCGTTTAGTTAACGAAAAATCATCTGAGCTTGCTAAAGAAAAAGCGCGTAGCTTATTTGCGGAAGTACAAGCAGGTAAGAGCTTAAACGATGTAGCAAACGAACAAAGTTTAACGGTTCGCCAAGAAGCGCAGTTAACGCGTCAAAGCTACACTGTTTCACCTGCTATTGTGACTCAAGCATTTAAGATGGCTCACCCAGCAGATTCGGCAGTAGTTGAGCTTGTTAATTTAAATAATGGTGATGCAGCAATTGTTGCGCTTAAGTCGGTAACAGATGCACAAGTTGCAGCTAATATTGACCCTCAAGCAAAACAAAGCATTACTATGGCGCAAGCTAATAAAAACTACATGGTATTTATTGAAGCGCTTAAAGCCAATGCTGAACTTAACTTACCAACGGCTACACAAACTGTTGAATAATTAATTTTAGCTCATAAAGAAAGGCGCTTTTAAAGCGCCTTTTTTATTGTCTTAAATAAAGTTGGTATATTACCAATTCGCTTAATTAAGTATTATTGCGGATTGGTATTAATTACCTCTGGCAATAAACTCAATCCGATTGCCGCTAGGCTCTCTTATCATCATATGTTGGGTTGGACCTTTACCTAAGTTTTCTGGTGCAAACTCTATAGTAATATTATTTTGCATTTCTAAGTGTGTATGTAGCTCGCTTAACTTTTTGATACTTTCTACACTGAGTGCTAAATGGTGTAAGCCCACATTTTCTGCCCGATTAAACTCCACACGTTTTTCATCATTTTTTACGCGCCATAATGTAATGGTTATTTTATTGTTTGATAAAAAATAAGCGGGGTAGGTTGGATCACTTCCTAGCGTTTTAAAACCAAGTACATCAGTAAAAAATGCTTTGGATGCATTTAAGTTTGATACGGTTAAACCTAAATGATCAACGCCACCAACCCAACTTTTAGAGGTAGAGTTTTCGTCAGCTATTGAGGTTGTTGATAGCAGTAGTAACGCTAATGATGAAATGCCTGTGAGTAATGTTTTTTTTAGCATAGATCCTCTTTATGGTTTTAGTTGTTAAATTGCGCATTTAACAAAGACCTTCATAAAGGAGATTACATTACACGCTAGGCTGCGTTTAGCAGCTAAGTAATCGCTGCGTTACTTTTGATTGGGGATTTTGAAAAACATCTTCAGTAGGGCCGTATTCAACTACTTCGCCTTTATCGAGTACAACCACATAATCACTGATGTGGCGCACTAGACTTAAATGATGGGTGATCATCACATATGTAAGGCCTGTGTCGCGCTGCAGCTTAAGTAATAAATTCACTATTTGCGCGCGTATAGAAGGGTCTAAAGACGAAACGGCTTCATCAAGCACAATCACCTTAGGATCTAAAATTAATGCACGAGCAAACGCAACACGCTGTAGTTGCCCCACACTAAACATATGCGGGTAGTAGTGTTTATGATCGATTAACAAACCCACCTTTGAAAGCGTTGCATCAATCTTTTCAGTGCGTTCACTAGCATCAAGTTCAGTATTATATTGCAGGCAATCATCAAGCATTTCGCCAATGGTTAACCCCGGGTTGAGCGATGCAGCTGAATCTTGAAAAATCATACGAATATCCCGGCATTGATTATCGCGTACGCCATTATCTTCGATAATATTATTCTCGAGCAAAATTTGCCCGCTATCAGCAGTATCAGCTCCTGAAAGTAGTTTTGCTAATGTACTTTTACCTGCACCTGTTTCACCAATTATGGCAATACTTTCGCCTTTACCGACACAAAACGAAATATTTTTAAGTACTTCAAACTTTTTACGTGAAAAAAGCCCTGCTCGCACATTGAATGTTTTTGAAAGCGCTTGTACTTTTAACAGTGGCTGCATTATTTCATGTCCTTAATTAACGGAAAATGGCACGCATAACTATGACCATGATGCTTAGTAAGGGTGGGAGTTACTACGCAGGCTTTTTGTGCTTGCGGGCAGCGTGGCCCTAGGCGGCAGCCAATAGGCAAATGTTGCAGAGTAGGGATAGTCCCTTTAAGTGCATAAAAAGGTTCTTTATGCGCTAAACCTTGTTCGTAGTCAGGCAAGCTTTTTAGTAATGCTTGCGTGTATGGATGGCGAGGCTGTTTAAATATTTCATGGGTTGGGCCTGCTTCAACCATTTGCCCGCAATATAAAACATGAATGCCATGCGACCAATGTGCAATCTCTTCAAGTTCATGAGAGATCATCAAAATAGACATGTTTTTAAGTTGGTTTAAGCTTTTTAGTAGTCTAAATACTTGTGCGCGAGTTGTGCTCTCAAGCGCTGTAGTTGGCTCATCAGCGATTAATAACTTAGGCGTGCGAGCAATGGCCATCGCAATCATTACTTTTTGACATACGCCCTCTGAGAGCTCATGTGGGTAACTACTTAATACCGCTTCGTGGTTTTTAATGCCCACCTTATGAATAAGCGCTTTTACTCTGTCTTTTCTCTCGCGGTTGCGCTTTAAAAAGAAACCTTTAGTTGCGATCTCTGGGAGTGTTTCGGCAATTTGGTCAAATATTTTAGCGGTTGGGTCAAGGCAGCGACTTGGATCTTGATAGATCATCGCTATATCTTGGCTTACTGTTTTACGGCGTTTCTCTGGGCTTAAACGCATTAAGTCTACGCCGCGCCAATGAATACGGTCGGCAGTAATATCCCAGCGTTCGTTCAATACACCAATAATCGCTTTTGCTATTAGGCTTTTACCAGAGCCAGACTCGCCTACAAGCGCATGTACTTCGCCTTCTTTTAAGCTAAAACTCACTCTGTCTACGGCTCTAATTACTGTTTCAGAGGTACGTAGTTCAATTGTTAAGTTACGAACATCGAGTAATTGCATTTAATCAGCCTTACGTGCTTTAAGCACTTGTCGCAGGCCATCGCCTACTAAATTAGTAGATAACACGGCTAAAAATAACAGCACACCAGGTAGCGCTACAGTCCACGGCGCTAAATAAATAAGGCCTAAGTTTTCGGCTAATATTGCGCCCCATTCGGTCGTCGGTGGCTGAGCCCCTAATTTTAAAAATCCCAGTGCTGAAATATCTAATATAGCGGTAGAAAGCGCCATCGTGAATATAACCACAATGTGCTCATAAATATTAGGGAAAATACCGCGCGATATAATATGCCAGTTAGACGCACCATCGAGTCTAAACGCAGTAATGTAGTCTTTACTTAATTCATCAACAATCAAGTTGCGCACCGAGTGAATAAACTGCGGCAGTAGCGCTAAAATAATGGCCCATACGGTATTCATTAAACCCGGGCCGAGTATAGCGATTATTATTATTGCCAATAACAAAGAAGGAATAGAAAGCGTTATATCAAGTAAGTGATTTAAAAAGCTTGAACGCAGTCCTTTACTAATCCCTGCAAAAGTACCCACTAATACACCAAAAATAGTGGTGATTAGGGCGGCTACAACAGAAAGGCCAAACGTATATGTAGCACCATTCATTAAGCGCGAGAGTACATCACGGCCTAAATCATCGGTACCTAAAAGAAAGCGTACATCGCCCATTTCTCGCCACGATGGTGGAATAAGTAGTGCATCACTGTGTTGTTGGTTTACACCATACGGGGCTAAAAAAGGAGCGGTGGCGGCTAATAGTGCAAACGCTATAAATATCCATAAACCAACCAAAGCAGGGTGGTTATTTTTAAACTTTCGCCAAAGTCGCGCGAGTGGCGATTTATTCGACTCTTCAGAAAATAAATTAAACTTTGCCATGAGCCTGATTCCGCGAGAGTGGATCGAATAAAGTGTAAGTAAGTTCAGCTGTAATAGAAGCTAAAATAACAAATAAAGATACCGCCATTAATCCGCCTTGAATTGCAGGAAAGTCACGCTGATAAATACTATCGATTAACCATCGGCCAATACCCGGCCACGAAAAAATAACTTCGGTAATCATCGCAAGCGTTATTAGCGTACTAAATTGCAAACCAATTTGCTTAATTACCGGCAGTAATGCATTACGCAGTGCATGGTGCATGATAAGTTGACGGCGGTTAAGGCCTTTTGCCCTAGCTGTTTTAATAAAGTTTTGATCCATTACCTTAAGCATCGACTCGCGAGTAAAGCGAATTAATACGGTTGTAGGATACATAGCAAGTACAATTGTAGGGAGCGTTAAATGGCGCAGCGCATCAACAAAAGCCATGCCTTTATACGGAAAGCCAGCAAGTGCAATATCAATTAAAATAAACCCAGTATTTGCGGGTATTTCGTAAAGGAGCCCCATTCTCCCCGACATAGGAAACCAGCCAAGCTTTAATGAAAAAACCATTATTAATAACAATGCGAGCCAAAATACAGGCATTGAATAACCCAACATAGTGGTCGAGTTTATAAGCTTGTCGGGCCAACGTTTATGATAGCCTGAGCCTAAAATGCCAGTCGGTACACCAATAACAACCGATACAATTAATGCGTATACGCTTAGCTCTAAAGTGGCCGGTAGCAAATCAACAATATGGCTAAAGACACTGTTACCTGAGGCAAACGAAAGCCCCCAATCACCCTGAAATATTCGCCCTAAAAAGGCAATGTATTGCATAAAGTAATTGCTGTTGTATAAATATTTGTCTTCAAGCTCACTATGCTGTGCAAAGTTACTGCTCGGTATGCCACTTAAATTACTGAGTGGATCACCGGGAAATAAATACGCCAGCGAAAACGTAAATACACTAAGCATTAGTATCATAAAAAGGAATAAACCAAGGCGGCGTAAAATATAATCTAAGATCATTATTTTTTCCTCGCATTGGCAAGTGAAATAGCGCCAAACGGGCCAAGTGTTATGCCTTCCACATCGGCGCTACTCGCTTGAAAGCGCAGGCCATGAGCAATAGGCAATAACGGCAGCTCTTTAATAATCAAACTTTGTGCATCGTCGTAGTATTTTTTACGTTTGTTTAAATCAGTGGTGTCGAGTGCTTGAGTAAGCAATAAATCAAATTGGGGATTACACCAGTTTGCTGGGTTTTTGCCACTAAAAGTAGCGGTACAACTGAGCAGTGGGCTAAAAAAGTTATCAGGATCGGGTGTATCTGCCGCCCAACCAAGTAACACGCTGTCGTGCCTGTGCTCGCCAATACGCTGAATAAACGTGTTCCACTCATATTCTACAATACTTACATTAACGCCTACTTTGCGCAAATCGCTTTGCATAAGCTCAGCCATTTTACGTGCGTTAGGGTTATAAATACGACTCACAGGCATAGCCCATATTGTCATATCAAAGCCATCAGGTAAGCCTGCTTCAATAAGTAACTTTTTAGCAAGTTCTGGATCAAACGTAGGAATATCTTCTTGTGGCTCAAACGCCCAAGAGGTTGGCGGCAAAATAGATTGTGCGCGAGTACCGTTACCGTAATAAACCGCCTGCATTATTTTATCTACATCTATTGCATGCGCGAGTGCTTGGCGTACGCGTAAATCGTCAAACGGGGCACGTTCTGTATTAAACGCCCAATAACCTATGTTTAAGTTTGTTTCTTTTTCGATATTTATATCATCGCGTTGCGCTAAAATACTTAATTGCGCACTACTTGGGTGAGCCGTTACATCGCACTCTTTAGTCAGCATTTTGGCTATGCGCGCAGTGCCATTAGGCGTTATGTCGTAAACCAATTGTTCAAGAGCAACGTCATGCTTCCAATAAAGTGGATTACGATAAAAGCGTACAAGGTGATCTCGACGATATTCTTTATAAATATACGGACCGGTACCAATTGGGTACTGATCAAATAAGTTTTCTTGATTGTTTTTCTTAAGTTTCATGGCGTATTCTTCTGAAAGCACCACGGCAAAGTCGGTAGCCATATTGGCTAAAAAGCTACTTTCAGGATTAAACAATTCAAAACGCACTTGATAGTCAGACACGCGCACAATTTTACGAATAAGTTGATCAATCCCCACACTTTGAAAATACGGGTAATTGGCATCGCCCACAAAGTGATATGGATTATAGACATCGAATAATCGGCTAAAGGTAAATATAACGTCGTCGGCGTTAAAATCCCGCGAGGGGGTAAAATAAGAAGTTGTATGAAACTTTACATCTTTACGCAAGGTAAAGGTAACCGATTTACCATCTTTACTAATTTTCCAATCGGTCGCCAGCTCACTTTGAAACTCTGCCGTAACAGGGTCAATACTAATTAAACGGTCGTATAATTGGTTAGCAATTATATCAATAGTTGAACCGGTGGTCGTGACTTGCGGATTAAACGACACAGGGTTGGCTTCAGCGCAGTAAACTAAGCCTTGGTTTTTTTCTTCTATGATTTCTTCTTTGCTATCAAGGCAACCAACCAAAGTGGTGGCAAGCAAAACAAGTAATAATTTATGCACCCGCATAACCTCTGACTATTGTTGATCCAACAAGTTGTATTTTTTAAGATAACCACGTAATTGATGATACGTTAAACCAAGTACTTCTGCAGTTTTCTTTTGATTAAATTGGCTATGTTCGAGCGCTTTATTAATCATGTTTATTTCAAAGTCGTTTGAACGTTCTTTTAAGCTACACGGAAATTGAATATCAAGGGTTATATCTGCGCTTGCTTGAGCAATCGGCTGTGCAACTACAATAGGCTCGACATTAACAGTTTGAGTCGCTACAGGTGCTTTAATGCGCGCTTTTGGTCTAAATGGGCTGTCGAATGGGTCTAAAATAATCTGGTGAACGGGGATATGTTCACTACCGTGGCGATATAAGCTTCGTTCAACCACATTTTTAAGTTCGCGAATATTACCAGGCCAATCATAACTAAGCAGTGTTTCTGTTGCGCTTCGGGTAAAACCGCTAAAGAGTTCCCACTCTAAATCGCGCGCCATATTCATCGCAAACTGCTCAGCAAGCAACATAATATCGTCTTGGCGTTCGCGCAGTGGCGGCAGGGTAATTACGTCAAAGGCAAGGCGATCGAGTAAGTCACTTCTAAATTCACCTTGCTCAGCCAAATAAGGGAGGTCTTCGTTTGTAGCACACACTAAGCGTGTATCTACTTTTACAGTTTGTTTGCCGCCAACACGCTCAAACTCACCGTATTCTATAACGCGCAGTAGTTTTTCTTGTACCATAGCTGAGGTGTTTGCTAATTCATCTAAAAACAGTGTGCCGCTGTTAGCGCGTTCAAAACGACCTTCGTGGCGTTTACTTGCCCCCGTAAAGGCACCGCTTTCGTGGCCAAACAATTCACTTTCGAGAAGGTTTTCGTTAAGCGCTGCACAGTTAAGCTTTACGTAGTTTTGATCCCAACGTTTTGATAAAAAGTGTAAGCGCGCTGCTATTAGCTCTTTACCTGTGCCGCGTTCACCAATAATAAGTACCGGTTTATCTAAATTAGCCAGTTGCGATACCTGATCTAATACAGACAGAAAGCTATCTGATTGGCCGAGTAAATTATCCTGTTGGCGATATTGGCTCATATTTCCTAACTCTTGGTCATTTTTACTAACAGTTAGTGTATTTCATAAGTAGGGATAACTAAAGAAATTTGTATATTTAGTTTAACGTAATGAAAATAAAGTGTATTTTAACTTTTAAAAAGTTGGCAAGCATATTGATACTAGTTATAGCAGACTAACTAAGTTTTAATTACAGAGGTAAATGTTATGGGAATTTTTTCACGTTTTGCAGATATTGTTAATTCTAATATCAACGCCATTTTAGATAAAGCAGAAGACCCAGAAAAAATGGTTCGTCTGATTATTCAAGAAATGGAAGATACGCTTGTTGAAGTACGTTCTACATCAGCTAAAACATTGGCTGAGAAAAAAGAAATTGTACGCCGCTTAGATACGCTTAAAGCACAGGTAAGCGATTGGCAAGATAAAGCCGAACTGGCTTTAAGTAAAGACCGCGACGATTTAGCGCGTTCAGCCCTACTTGAAAAGCAAAAGTCGGCAGATGCCGTTGCTTCAGTCGCTAGTGAACTTGAACATGTAGAGTCTCATATTGAGAAATTACAGCAAGAAGTAACGACACTACAAGAAAAGCTAGCAGATGCGAAATCACGTCAAAAGGCAATTATACTTCGCCAACGTTCGGCTGAGTCGCGCCTTGAAGTGAAAAAGACACTTGATAGCTCAAAAGTAGAAGACGCACTTAATCGCTTTGAACGTTACGAAACTAAAATTGATGGACTAGAATCTCAAATTGAGTCTTACGATTTAGGTAAAAAGACGTTAGCGGACGAAATTGCTAATCTACAAAAAAATGAAAAGATAGATGATGAGCTAGCCGAACTTAAAAAGAAGCTAGCTGATAAATAACTTATAAAGGGGTACTTAAAGTACCCCACTGCTTAAAAACATCAAAACGGATTGTCAGGAGAGGATTATGTTTGATCCAGAGATACTAGTTGCACCATTTATCTTGTTTATGATTTTTGTTGCACCGCTGTGGTTAATTTTACATTACCGTAGCAAAAAACAAGTAAGCCAAGGTTTAAGTGAACACGAACATCGCCAGTTACTTGAGCTTGCACATAAAGCCGAAAAAATGGCCGACAGAGTCGAAACACTAGAAGCATTGCTTGATCAAGAGTCACCACAATGGAGACGCAAAGTATGAGTGCCAAACGCGAATTATTAAGAGACCCACAACGCGGTAAAATAGCCGGCGTATGTGCGGGATTAAGTGACTACTTTAATATGGAGTTATGGTTAGTTCGCATTATATTTGTTAGTGCGGTACTGCTAACGGGTGGCCCATTATTTGTGGTAGCGTATATTGCAGCCTGGTTTATTTTAGATAAAAAAGAGCCCGCAACAGCGCAAACTAACAGCTCAACTAAAACTGACGATCCGCTAGAAGTAAAATTTAAAGTATGGCAAAAGGGCGAGCCACCGCGCCGCGCATTGCAAGATTTAAAAGAGCGTTTAACGCGTGTAGATACTCGCCTTCAAGATATGGAGCGCCATGTTACTTCAAGTGAGTTTACGGTGAGCCGTGAAATTAACAAACTTTAAAGGATTTAATAGCACCTTATTTGCAGCGTGATAAATTACGGCAAATTAGGTGCAAGACACTTTATGAGCCAATCATTTGCAAAAAAGACCTTTAAAAGTATTAAAGGCAAAGCACAAAAAGCCCTTCATCGCAGTTTAGACCAACACGTAAAACTTGCCGTAACAGGCCTAAGTGGTAGTGGTAAAACAGCCTTTATTACCGCGCTTGTTAAACACTTAACAACCCAAGCGGACGATAAAAACTTACCTTTTTTTGATGTAATGCGCGAGCACCGCCATGTTGCCACTAAAGTTGTGCCGCAAGAGGCGTTAAAAGTCCCTACATTTAATTATACGCGCGCGCTAAATTCATTATTACCAAGCGATGGGAAGCCTACGTGGCCTGCATCAACCGAGCGTATTAATACACTACGCTTAGCAATAAAGTATCAAAGTAATGCAGGGCTGCGTGGGCACTTTTCGCCGCAATCAACGCTTTATTTAGATATTATTGACTACCCGGGTGAATGGCTTCTTGATTTACCTATGCTTGAGCAAAGCTATTCTCAATGGTGCGAGCAGCAATATCCGTTACTAACTCAGCCTTCGCGTGTAAATACATCAAGTGATTTTCTAGATGCCGTTGAGCAACTTGATTTAAATGCACCTGTAGATGAAAACGCACTTGCTCATATTGCTCAGCTTTATCAAAGCATGTTAGTAGGGCTTAAAAAAGATACAAAACTTGCCATGTTACAACCCGGGCGCATGCTTATGCCTGGCGACTTACAAGGCGCGCCATTGTTATTGTTTTTTCCGGTATCGGGTGAAATAAACAGTGACGATGTCGTTGCGGGCTCTAATTTAGCGCATTTAATTAAGCGTTTTAACGCCTATATAAAAGAAGTTGTAAAACCATTTTATAATGAGCATTTTAGGCACTTTGATCGCCAAATTGTACTTGTCGATGTACTGAGTGCATTAAACGAAGGGCATGAAACCTTACAAGAGCAAAGCAGTGTAATAAACCAATTACTCGCGCACTTTAATTATGGTGAGTCAGGCTTTTTTAAACGTTTATTTAAGCCCAACATAGACAAAATATTATTTGCAGCTAATAAGTCAGACCACATAAGTGCAAAACACCATAAAGATTTAGCACTACTACTTGATTCGCTCGTGCATGAGCAAAGTAATCATTTAAAGTTTGATGGTGTGCAAATAGAAACCATGGCTATGTCGTCAATTACAGCAACGCAACCGCGCCAAATTATCGACAAAGGCCAAACGCTTGACTGCATTTACGGCAAACCATTATACGAGCCTGATTGGCTTACCTATTTACCGCCGCAACCTCCCTCGCGGATGCTTAATAAAAGTGAGTGGCCAGCACAGGGATTTGAGTTTTTATCGTTCTCTCCAATGCCGAGCCCCGATAAACAACTAAAACATATTCGATTAGATCATGTCATGCAGTACCTGCTAGGAGACAAATTAACATGAGTGAGTCAAACCAACCATTTCAAGCAGGGCGTCGTATAGATACGCAAAGCATTGAGCAAAACGAACCTGTTTTAGCACCTGCAAAAATTATTCAGCACGGACAAAGTGATTACGAAGAACTTGAAGATGAAGCACTAGAGCCAGAAATAGATCTGGAACCTGTGTACAAAAAGTCAAAGTGGCAAACACTTAAAGGTGTTTTTGCTATTAGTTTTATAGTACTGGTTCTTTTAGAGTTTGCGTACTCGTTAGTATTTGCATTTCAGCAGTCAATTATTTTAGGCAGTGTTTATTTAACTGCGGTTGTAAGTGGCGTGCTGCTAATAGGGCGCTTATTGTGGCGAGAGTACCGAATGCTGCGCAGTTTAAAGCGTAACCAATTGCACCGAATTGAAGCCGACAGGCTTTTAAACAGCGAGCAAGTAGGCGGTGCATTACCTTGGCTCGAAAAGCTTAATAAACACCAGGAGCTTGATAACTTTGAAACCTTTAAAAACCAAGTAGCGATGCATCACAGCGACAAAGAAATCATGACGCTGTACGCCAATAGTTTATTAATAACCCAAGACACCAAAGCTAAAAAGCTTATAAATCGTTTTGCGACCGAATCTGCACTGCTAGTTGCCCTAAGCCCACTGGCGCTGGTGGATATGATGGCTGTGCTTTGGCGAGGTACTAAACTGATTGAACAAATTGGTAAAATTTATGGCATTGGTTTTGGCTACGCAAGCCGTATAAAGTTATACCGCATGTTAATAAGGCAAGTGATGTTTGTAGGCAGTGCAGAGCTTGTATCTGATCTTGCAGCAACTGCATTAAGTGCTGAGCTACTAGGTAAGCTTTCGGGTCGGGCTGCGCAGGGCGTAAGCGCCGGTATTTTTACAGCGCGTATTGGTTACAAAGCAATGGAGCTTAGTCGCCCATTACCACGGCTTGAAAACAAACGCAGCTTACTAAAAGGCACTGTGCAAAGCATCGCAGGTAAAATTATGAGCCGCAAAAAGGCGGAACCAACGCAGTAAAATACGAGGGCGTGTTGATCTTTGATGGTTGAATTTGCAGCAGTGTGTTTGGTATTTAGGCAAGGCAGAGCCTATGTAGTGTGGTTATTCCCCATAAATAGGCGATAACGCAGCATAAATGCCAAACATGCGCTGCCTGTTGGGTTCTTTCTAGGGGCGATAAACTCTTTGTTGCCTACATGGATGTAGGTAAGGGGCGTGAGCAGGACGCGGAAGCTTTGCTCGGTTTTTACTTAGCCCACTAGGTTACAAACCTCGCGCCGCGATTTAATCGCCCCTAGATTGAACAAATTTCAATCCGCAAAGGTCAACACGCCCTGGTGGCAATATTTGTGTACAAACGTGCGCTGCACGGTTTTTACACAAATAGCCATCTGAGCATCCGGCATGCTTGCTGTTTGTAAGAGCATACGTTTTGATTGTTGAATCGCAAAAACATAATAATCAAAAAACGAGCCTACAATGAGCAAGCATCATATAAACACCCAGTGTATTCACGGACCACAAAAAGCAAACGACCCGCATGGCGCACTTACTTCTCCTTTGTATCAAACCTCTACCTTTCATTTTGAAAACGCAGCACAAGGTGCTGCGCGTTTTGCTGGCGACGAACCTGGCTATATTTATACGCGCTTAGGAAACCCTACAACCACAGAGCTTGAACAAAAAGTTGCCCAACTAGAGAGCTGTGAAGCAGCTGCTGCAACTGCAACAGGTATGGGCGCAGTATCTGCCTCAGTACTGAGCTTTTTATCGCAGGGAGATCACCTTGTTGCCTCAAGTGCTTTGTATGGTTGTACCTTTGCGTTTTTCTCGCATATGTTGCCGCGCTGGGGAATCGAAGTCACGTTTGTTGATATGACCAACGAGGACGAACTAC
Organism: Pseudoalteromonas sp. NZS100_1; assembly: GCF_015864285.1. Lineage (NCBI taxonomy): Bacteria > Pseudomonadati > Pseudomonadota > Gammaproteobacteria > Alteromonadales > Pseudoalteromonadaceae > Pseudoalteromonas > Pseudoalteromonas sp. NZS100_1. The sequence continues at coordinate 8,464 of NZ_JADYXN010000001.1, read as the reverse complement.
GCGCTGCCATTAAACCTAATTCAAAAATGATATTTGTAGAAACGCCAATTAACCCCACTATGGCGGTTATTGATTTGGCACTCATTGGCGCAGTTGCAAAACAGCACAACTTAATTAGTGTGGTCGACAACACCTTTTTAACGCCGCTACTGCAATCACCTAAAAAATACGGTATCGACATTATAATGCACAGTGCGACCAAGTACTTAAATGGTCACGGTGACGTAGTCGCCGGTATTGTATGTGGATCGCTTGAGCACATAACACACATTAAAATGACCGTACTAAAAGATATTGGTGCAACCATAAGCCCGCACGATGCATGGCTAATTAATCGAGGCCTAAAAACACTCGCCATTAGAATAGAGCGCCATTGTCAAAGTGCACAAACAATAGCCGAGTATCTAGAAGCGCATCCACAAGTAAGTACCGTATATTACCCTGGGCTTAAATCGCATCCAGGTTATAAGTTTATTGGTAACCAAATGAAAGCCGCTGGTGGTGTTATTGCATTTGAAATAAAAGGTACGCTACAAGATGGCGCGCAATTTATTGATAGTATGAAACTTTGTACACTTGCTGTAAGCCTAGGCGACGCTGAAACACTGATTCAGCATCCTGCATCTATGACCCACTCGCCTTATACGCCAGAGGAGCGAGCTGCCGCTGGAATAAGTGATGGGCTGATCAGGCTCTCGGTTGGGCTTGAAGATGTTAACGACATTATTAGTGATTTAAACCAAGCTTTTACTCAAATTGGCTAGGTGTATTTAATTGTGTACGTTAAAAGTCAGGCTGCAGGCCTTTAATTTAAGGCCTGTATTTTTAATGTTCCACAGGTGTAGCTTTAACTTTACGATTATAGTGATCGTGCCAAATACTGATGTTAGCCTATCTATTAAACTTTTCTTCACTTTTGCATAGTATGGGGTCATTCGATATTCATTAGGTTTGAGTATCACACTGACACCGATTTAGGGCTCACACCCAAGAAGGTACTTATGGCTAAAGCAAGTAAATATACATCCAAAACACCAGACGAAAATGGTGTTATACATTGGAGTGATGAAGAAAATAAAATTTGGTCTGAGCTTGTAGCACGCCAACTTGCGTGCATAGAAGGCAAAGCCTGCAATGAGTACATGCAAGGGTTAAAAAAGATTAACCTGCCGCACGATCGTATTCCTCAGTTAAGCGAACTAAACGAAGTATTACTTGCCACTACCGGATGGCAAGTTGCGCCAGTGCCTGCGCTTATCGACTTTGATGAGTTTTTTAGATTACTGGCAAACAAGCAGTTTCCGGTAGCTACATTTATTCGTAGCCGCGAAGAATTTGACTACCTACAAGAGCCAGATATTTTTCATGAAATATTTGGCCATTGCGCCATGCTAACTAATCCTGACTTTGCCGAGTTTACGCATAAGTACGGACAATTAGGTTACGCAGCGCAGAAAAAAGACCGTGTATACCTTGCACGTATATACTGGTTTACGGTTGAATTTGGTTTAATGCAAACCGAAGATGGCCTGCGTATCTACGGCGGCGGTATTTTATCAAGCCCAGGTGAAACTCAGTACGTATACTCAAACACGCCAGAAATCAGCCCAATGAATGTGCTTGATGTACTGCGTACGCCGTACCGTATTGATATTATGCAACCACAGTACTACACCATAAATTCGATTCATGATCTGTTTGATATATCGCAAATGGATATTATGACTTTGGTTGAGCGAGCTAAAGAGCTTGGTTTGCACGACCCAAAATTTCCACCAAAAGAAAAATTAGCCAGTTAAACATTAATGCTAAAAAAGCTAAAAGTAAGGATTTAGAATGTCTTCATTAAGTGCACAAAAATGCGAAGCCTGTCATGTAGATGCGCCAAAAGTATCTGACGAAGAGTTAGCACAATTAATTACTAAAATCCCAGACTGGGTTCCAGAAGTACGCGACGGCATTATGCAGCTTGAGCGTGTTTATAAATTTAAAAACTTTAAACAGGCTATCGCGTTTACTAACAAAGTAGGCGACATGGCAGAAGACGAAGGCCATCACCCAGGTTTATTAACCGAGTGGGGCAAAGTAACCGTTACATGGTGGAGCCATTCAATTAAAGGCCTACATAAAAACGACTTTATTTGCGCAGCTAAAACAGACGACGTATTTAACGCGCTGTAAACTTTTTAAAGATTTAACCTTCGCAACAAAAAGCCCGCTAAAGTTATTTAGCGGTTTTTTTTTATATACCGTTGTCACTGGAAATTATAGAAATTGAATGAACCTTTAACTGCTTATCTGAAAACTTACTTTTAAGCATGTCGATGGTTTTTTCTTGTTGCCTACAAGGCGGGCAGGGGCCTATACCTTCATCTATTGAGGTGTAAAACAACGTATACTTTTGCTGGGTAAAATCGGGCAATGTTGTTAATAGCTGCTCTAAATTACTTTTAATTAAATCAGGATCAGGATGGCTTTGTTTATTTTTAAAAATGGATAAAATATTTGGTAAATATTTATCAGAGTAATGCATCAACTCGCCTTTGCTGTTAAATAAAAACATTTGCGGTGCGGTATTATTAATGGGCGATTTAACCATTTGGTAATGAGAGAAACTGTACTGCTCAGCGTATGTATTTCCGCCGTATATAAGTAGTGTAGCTAGTAGTAATTTGTACATGTTTATCCTTAAGTTAAGTGATTCCACGAGTTGTTAAGTGTTTTTTTAATCTCTATAGCAATAATACATATAACCACTAACAAAATGACTAAATGCACTATCAGTATAATATTTAGGTCAAAAACGGATTGTTGAAATAAAAAAGTTTGTAGTTTTTCATGTTGGGTGAAAAATAGTGCAACAATAACTATGTGGGCTATCACAAATGCAGTGAAAAAGAGCTTTAAAAATAAATAGCATATTTGGTAGCTGCGAGCGCCCATAGCACGTCTTAACGCAAGCTCTGTGGATGATTTAGCCGTAAGTTGTTTAATACTACTGTAGTTGTATAAAAACGCAGAGAGTAGAAGAATTGAGGAGCACACAACGGTAATTATAAGTAATGCATTTCTAGGGGCTTGCTCATTTTTTACTAAAGACGAAAGGGGGGTAAGTGATAAATCGTTAAAGTTTACACTTAATGCCTTTACTGCCGTTTGGAGTTCACTTTCAACTTGTGTGATGGGCGCATAAGTTTTAATTATGATTGTTTCAAAACCTGTCAGGGCGCTTATTACACTGTACACAGTGGGCTGAACTGGTGTATCGGCTCCTTCATTATAAATATCATTAACAACGCCAACTACTTTATGCTTTACTTTTCCAGTATCAAATTGGGCTAATAAATAAGCTTGGCTTAGTTCTGTGCCTGCAAAGTATTGATCCCATAAAGCACTGTTAACAACAATGCTTTGATACTGTTGCCATTGCACGCTTTGCCCTGAGATAAGCTTAGCGCCAATAGTTTTAAAGTAATGCGGGCTCACTCTATGGCTTGCGGTACTGGCGCTTTTCCCCGAACTGATAGCTTGTCCGGTAACGGTGTACCATGCACTAAACCCACTGCGATCTGATAGTGGCGGAGCAGAGCTAAGTGATACTTCTTCAATAATGGGCAGTGAATTTAATTGCTGAATTAATTGTTGAGCAGAGTTATTTGCATTAAAGGCCTCGCTAGGTGATTGTGGAAAACTAAAGCTGGCAATTAGAATATTATCTGCATTAAAACCCATACTTTTATTATTTAAATTAATCTGGCTGTAAATAACCAAACTACTAATGTAAACACTTGTAATAGCAAGGCTAGTAAGTAGCGAAAGCAATGAGAACACTTGTACTTTTTCGCTTGTTGTTGCACTTTGGCCGCGTCCAATACTGCTGTGTATCCACCTTCGTTGAAAATAACTAAGCGCCGATAAAAAAGTAATAATAACAATGTAAAATACCGCCAGCGTAAATAATGAAAAAGAGCTGCTTAGCTGATTCAGGCTTGGTAATAAAATTGTGCTGATGCGGTCGCTCAGTGGATACAAAGCGCACATTACAATAATAAGTAGTAGGCTTGTGAGTGCAATATCAATAATTTGCTGCACAAAAATGTGTTTGTTATTGGCTCCACATAGTTTGCGTATAGTTTCTTCTTGTTGCTTTTTAATTGACTCTGCACAGTAAAATGCACAAAAGGCTATAAAGCTAAATGTGAGTAAAATATAATAAAGTAACTGCAATAAGTTTAGACGCTTCAATATTTTATTAAAGTGAGTAGGGCTAACGCCAATACCATCACTAAACTTAAGTTCGGTATTATCAAATATAAAAATTTCGTTTTGTAAGTGCTTATTTATAAAGCTTAAAAAGAGTTTTTTATTTTTAACGTGCCCTAAAATATACGTAAATGTATCAGGGGTCAGGCTACTTTCTTGAGGCAAAATACGCTTGAGTTGCGAGTAAGGAATAACAAGTTTAGGTTCATAGGCACGTTTAAAGCTTTTAAACTCTTTTGGCATTACAGCAACAATGTTTATGCTTTTATTATTAACAACAAGCTGTTTGCCAATAATATCAGTGACACCTTTAAAATGAGTATGCCAAAACGAATAGCTAATGGCGGCACTTAGTGCGCTGCCTTGTTTTGGGAAATCTAATTTCTCAAAGCTGCCTAAAGCAGGAATGATACCTAATTGTTTATAACCCCCCGATATAAAGCTTACCTTAACAGGCTCGCTATCATGATTAACCGAAAGCTTTAATGATAAATCAATAGAACGCTCAAAAACGCCGACTAAATCTTGGTGCAATACAGTTATTTCATCAAAAATGTACTCATCAACGGGTAAGTCATTTTGAGTATCACTTAAGTAAACTTGTTTAATGTTGTGGATGTTATTTATTGCCGTGTAATCGGCTGATAAAAACTGACTATGAATATTACTTATATTTAAAATTAAACATAAAGGAATACTCAGCAACAAACAGCTAAGCCATAATTTAGTATTTTGCTTAGCATATTTTAGCCAGTTTAAGGTCAGATCAGTAATTAAGTTCAGCATCAAAAACCTTGCGCACTAAGCTGTCCGTCTTGAATATACAAACGCGTTTTTGCTGTTTTAGCATGGTTTTCATCATGTGTTATTAAGCAAATTGTTTTGCCATCGTCGTTTAGCTTATTGAGTAACTGATATATTTGTTCGCTATTACTCGAATCTAAATTACCAGTAGGCTCATCGGCTAAAATAATAGAGGGCTCATTTATTAATGCTCTAGCAATAGCAACTCTTTGTTGTTGCCCGCCTGACAATTGGCTTGGCTTTCTATCAATAAATTCAAGCATATTTACTTTATTAAGCGCAGCTTCTACTTTTTTTTGGTAATCCTTTCTAGGCACCGATTTGTTGTAACTGAGTGGCAAAGCTACGTTATCAAATACGCTTAAATGATTTAATAAATTAAAGTTTTGAAATATAAAACCAAGTTCTCTGTTTTTAATGGCTGCAATAGAGTCGGATGTTAAGTCTGCTGTGTTAGTGCCTAAAATAGTGTACTGCCCTTGGCTAGGTAAGTTTAGTAAACCTAAAATAGAAAGTAGGGTACTTTTACCACTGCCAGAAGTACCAGTTATTGCAATGTAGTCACCACTGTTTATTTTAAAACTTACAGCTTTGAGAGTATCAATTTTGGTATTAGGGTATTGATAAAAAACATTATTAAACTCTATTAACGGATAACTCATAACTGACATCTCATTAAAATACTTCTTTCAAATCAAGGTAACTTTGAGTGGCATAAGCTGCTGGTAGTAATAAAACATAGTTACCTTGTAGCGATCCATCAAAGCTTAAAGTGTCCTGCTCTGTCGTTTTGTAATTTATATGAGTAAGAATAGCTTTGCTTGAGGGTGTTATTTCATATATTTTCCACAGACTGTAGTTATCAAAATCATTCGGTTTTTTAATGTTTTGAGCTACTAAAGATTGCTCCAAATAAATATGGGCTTCTATTGCTTGGCTGCTTCTAAGCCATGATGGTGGGGGGGCGTTTAATACTAAAAACACATTAATAGCGCCATTTCTTATTACTGTATCTATATAATCAACCTTAGCTGCAATTGTGCCACTGGGTGTAACTATGTCTGCTTTTTGGCCTATTCGTAACTGATTAGATGAATACTGAGGGACTTGTATTTTAGCCAGTAAGTTGTCGGTCTCTATTAACTCAAACAGTGATTGCCCTTGAGTAACCGCTTGACCTAATTTAGCTAAGTTTTGGCTTACGGTACCGTCAAAGTTTGCTGTGAGTGTTAGTTGCTCTTGACGCCTTTGTAAATAGCTAAGTTTGTTTTTTGCGATGTTTACTTTGTTATCAAGCGCAATTAATTGCTGATCAAATGCCTCTTTAAATAGACTCAGTTCACCATTTTTGGCATTAACTTCAAGTTCACTTTGCTTGTAAAGCATTTCGCTTTGTTTAAAGCGAATTGCAGAAATAATACCTTGTTCCATTAAAACTTTATTAGCATTTAATTCAAGTGCTTGCTGCTGCAATGCCATTTTAGCTTTTGATAAGTCGACTTTAATTTGCGAGAGCTTAATTGCTAAATTACTTTTATCAATAGCTACTTGGGATTCTAAATTAAGCTGCTCATAACTCGCATTATGTATATCTTGCTCCAATTCGTAGTTAGTCAGCTTTGCTAATACTTGGCCTTTTTTTATAGCTTGCCCTTCACGAATTGTAAGTGTGTTGATATTGCCTTTTAGCGGCGCAGACAAAAGCTCTCTTTGCGTAGGCTCTATTGTACCAATCCCTTTTAATACGTTGGGTAATGATACTTGAGAGACTAATATTGGCTTTAAATAACGCTCAGGAATATCATCAGAGAACAGCACTACTTTAATTAAATAGCCCAAAACCAATAACAGCAATAAAGCCGCAATAGCGATAGGGTATCTACTTTTTTGTTTAACGATTAAATACTCTTCCATTAGTACAACCTATTTGTGCTTTTGTTATTTTAAAATGTGGTAAACGCTGTTTTAGTTAGGGTTTTTACTTTCCTTAAGTAAAGGGTGTGAGGGTAAGCTAGTTGAGTAATATTTTTTAGCTGGCAGCTAACGGTTTGATTTATCACCAACTCCGTTCCCAAAACACATTCAGTTATATCACCACTAAGTTAACTATGTAAATTTTATTTTAATGGGGTTTAGTGAGAGAAAGGTTTGATTATCTTGTTTGTTGATGAGATGGGGCAGAGTAATTGTTACGTTGCTATACAAAAGCACTTATTTTATCAGTGTTTTTTTGTTTTTTGGGAGGCTATTGCTAGCAATGAGCAGCAGCTCGGTAATAATTTTATCGGCGTAGGTTGGGTTGAGTGAAACGAAACCCAACAAAGCTGCTAGTTTATTATTAAGTTTAAATTAAAAAATTTAATTTCTAAAGCATAGCTTTAACGCTAAAGTTGTAATTCATTTGGTATTAGTCAGCAGGAACATAGGTGAAATTTTCAGGAAGAGATCGAATTCAACTTTTATCTTATCAATATCATATTAATAAGCTTCAACTTAAGACTGCTCGATTATCAGCGACAGAGCAATGGCAATTAGATTATTGTAAATCTCCATATCTGTTTTTAGAGGAGAAAAATACCATTCTCGAAAGGCTATCTGATATTTTTACAAATAGCTTGGATATTGATGCGAAAGGGGAAATAAGTTTTAAACCGCTAATAGAGAATGAGCATCGTTTAGCTCGTATATTTACTGAAGTCTTCTTTGAGGCTCAGGGAAAAGGTATTTTAGATGGCGGACCTAATAAACAAAGTTTGGAACAAATTAATGCATATTATAAAAATGGAGAACCTATAGGCATAAAAATGTTTGATGAGAGTTTCCCTAACCTCTCGGACAACTCTTTAGTCAAGTTTTCTCAAAAGGAATTTATTAATGATATGCACCAATTAGGTCGCTTTAGAATTTCGCCAGCCTCTTTTTATAAACAAGGAAGTTTATTAAAGGCGATAAAAGATCTCGAAATGAATAGAAATTATAGAATTAAAGCAATAAAAGAAGCTATTAGAGGGGAACAGTTTGTAGACTTTAATGCTGGAAAGGCTGAAATTATAAATGGTATCATTCCAATAGAGATAATTATGAATGATTACTTCTTATTTAGCTCCTGTAAAAATATATCGCGAAGAATGCCAACAGATTTTGATGCTAATTCAGCTTTAATCATAAAAGATAAAAAGCAATTTATTGAACGTTTTAAAAATAAGCTTTTAACCAAGCACCCTGGCTGGGAGTTCATTGAAAAGGATGTTTATTATTATGATCCTTATAACGATCTCCCCACTGAATTTAATCAAGAGTTTTGTAAACACCTATCTTACCCCCCTGTGTCAGGATAGTTGTCGCCTCTAACTTTTAATAGAGGCAGATAAAATGAGACGTCGATTTACACAAGAAT